>NZ_JAEHBK010000057.1:0-15630 GCF_016483685.1 Bacillus cereus group sp. N8
CCGTGGTGTAGTGGTTAACATGCCTGCCTGTCACGCAGGAGATCGCCGGTTCGACCCCGGTCGGGACCGCCATTTTATATAAAGAAAAGAACGAAACAAGTTGTTTCGTATTTTTTTATTTGTTTTAACAAAAAACTAATAAAGACAGTCAAACTATCCTTAGGAAAACTCCTAAGGACTTTTTTATATATTTAAAACCTGTATAATAAAGAGCAGAGAACATTGTGAATAAAGTAGGTGAAGTCTGTGAGTAAATATGAAGTAATAACAAAATCTTCTGAGGAAACACAAAGATTATCAGAAAAACTAGGTGAACTTGTCGGGGCGCAAGATGTAATTATTTTAGAAGGAGATCTTGGAGCTGGAAAAACGACTTTTACAAAAGGACTAGCAAAGGGTCTTGGTGTGAAAAGAGTTGTAAATAGTCCTACCTTCAATATTATTAAAGAATATAAAGGAAGATTGCCGCTATATCATATGGACGTATATCGTTTAGCGGAAAGTGAAGAAGACTTAGGTTTTGATGAGTATTTCTACGGTGAAGGGATTACAGTAGTAGAATGGGCTCATTTAATAGAAGCATATTTACCGAATGAAAAGTTACAAATCAGTTTATTCCATGCTGGAGATGATACAAGGAAAATTGTACTCGAACCAATTGGAAATCGCTATATTAGATTATGTGAGGAGCTATTACAAGATGAAAGTACTAGCAATTGATACTTCAAATTACGTAATGGGTGTATCCCTTATTGAGGAAGGGAACGTGATCGGAGAAATCATTACAAATTTAACAAAAAACCATTCTGTACGACTTATGCCAGCTGTAGAGAAGCTTTTAAAAGAATGTGGTGTAAAACCGAAAGAATTGACTAAAATCGTTGTAGCAGCTGGACCTGGATCATATACAGGTGTTCGTATAGGTGTGACAGCTGCAAAAACATTAGCTTGGTCGCTTCAAATACCAATTGTAGGTGTATCAAGTCTAGAAGTAGTGGCAGCAAATGGTGCTAATTTTAAGGGATTAATCTCTCCTTTATTTGATGGTCGACGTGGTCAAATTTACACGGGGCTATATACCTATGAAGGGGAGCAATTAACTTCAATAGAAGAAGACCGAATTATGCTTATTGTTGACTGGTTGCAAATGTTAAAAGATAAAGAACAGCCTATTTTATTTATTGGTAACGATGTTAAATTGCATAAAGAAACAATTATAGAATACTTAGGTGATCAAGCTGTATTTGCTCCTTTCACTAAGAATAACCCAAGACCAAGTGAGCTAGCATTTTTAGGGTTACAAAAAGAAGAACAAGATGTGCATACGTTTGTACCTAGTTACCTGCGTTTAGCGGAAGCTGAAACAAACTGGTTAGAAAGTCAAAAGAAGTAGAGGTCTATAGAAAATGGATATGATATTTAGAAAGATGGCACTCGATGATATTGCTCAAATTGTAGCTATTGAAGAAGCATCTTTTTCAACTCCTTGGACTGCAGATGCCTTTCAACGTGAATTAGCGATGAATGAACATGCACATTATTTTGTGCTAGAAAAAGATGATCGCGTAATTGGTTATTGTGGATTGTGGATAATTATTGATGAATCACATATAACAAATATAGCTATTTTGCCAGAGTACCGAGGTCAAAAGTTAGGAGATGCCTTATTGAAAGAAGTTATTTCGGAGGCGAAAGACCTAGGAGTAAAAACGATGACACTTGAAGTACGCGTATCAAATGAAGTAGCAAAACAGTTATACAGAAAATACGGATTTCAAAATGGTGGGATTCGTAAACGATACTATGCAGACAATCAGGAAGATGGTCTCGTAATGTGGGTGAATATATAATGGAAAAAAACACGATTATACTTGGTATTGAAACAAGCTGTGATGAAACAGCAGTAGCAGTTGTTAAAAATGGAACGGAAATTATTGCGAATATCGTTGCATCACAAATTGAAAGTCATAAGCGTTTTGGCGGAGTCGTACCAGAGATTGCATCCCGTCACCATGTAGAAGAAATTACAGTTGTGCTAGAAGAAGCTTTAAAAGAAGCGAATATCACTTTTGAGGATATTGATGCAATTGCCGTAACAGAAGGACCTGGTTTGGTTGGAGCACTTTTAATAGGTGTAAATGCAGCGAAAGCTGTGGCTTTTGCGCATGATATCCCTCTAGTTGGTGTTCATCATATTGCTGGTCATATTTATGCAAACCGTTTAGTAAAAGAAGTACAATTCCCATTACTATCACTTGTTGTATCTGGTGGACATACGGAGCTTGTTTATATGAAAGAACACGGTTCATTTGAAGTGATCGGTGAAACACGAGATGATGCAGCAGGGGAAGCATATGATAAAGTAGCTCGTACGTTATCTATGCCATATCCAGGTGGTCCTCATATTGATCGCCTTGCGCATGAAGGAAAGCCGACAATTGATTTGCCTCGTGCATGGCTAGAGCCGGATTCGTATGATTTTAGCTTTAGTGGATTGAAATCGGCAGTTATCAACACTGTGCATAACGCAAAACAACGTGGTATAGAAATTGCACCGGAAGATTTAGCAGCAAGTTTCCAAGAAAGTGTAATCGACGTACTTGTAACGAAAGCGTCTCGTGCGGCGGATGCATATAACGTAAAGCAAGTGCTCCTTGCTGGCGGCGTAGCTGCTAATAAAGGGCTTCGTGCACGTCTAGAAGAAGAGTTTGCACGAAAAGAAGATATAGAGTTAATTATCCCGCCGTTATCTTTATGCACAGACAATGCAGCGATGATTGCAGCTGCAGGGACCATTGCATACGAACAAGGAAAACGTGCGACATTAGCTTTAAATGCAAACCCAGGATTAGATATTGAAGCATAGTTATACACAAAATTAACCACAGCCTGTGGACAAAACCCATATTATCTGTTGATAATGTGGGTTTTGTTGTGTATATGAAATGTTGATAACTTTTTCAGTGATTGTGGATAATGTGGAAAAGTTATTTTGGGGTTTATTTTATAAAGGTGGATATGTGTATAAACTTGTGGATAAAGTGGATGAAGTCTGACCTTTAAATGTATTCTTTTTTGGGAAATAAAAAACAAGAAGATATCCTTAAAAAACATTTTGAAATATGCTCTAATTATAGGTGTCGCTAACAATGTCAAACTTTGTCGGTAAATTGATATCTTGTGTCGAATCGTTGATTTGTTTAAAAAATCATTTAGACAATATGACGTTGATTCCAACTAGAAGATAAAAAGGATGTCGCATAGTCAAAAATCCCGACTTATGAGACATCCTCTTTATCAATACTTTTATAAATGCAATTCTTCCCATTCTGCCATACAAGCTTCAAGTTGCTCTTGTAGTGTTTGCTTTTTCATTGTAATTTCACTAGCCTTTTCATAATCTGCATATATTTCTGGTAAGCAAAGCTGATCTTCTAATGTAGCAATTTCTTCTTCAAATTCTATGATGTTTTGTTCTAGCTCCTCAATTTTCCGAGTGCGTTGACGCTCTAACTGTTTACGCTCTTTTTCTTCGAGATAATTTAATTTTTCTTGAGCTACAGTTTTTTGAACAGGTGCCTGATTTTCTTGCTGTTCTTGTTGTTCAAATTCTGCACGTTCAATCATTTCATTTTTCTTTTCAACGTAGTAATCGTAATCGCCTAAATATTCTTGTGCACCTTCTGTTGATAACTCAATAACGGTCGTCGTTACACGATTAATAAAGTAGCGGTCATGTGATACGAATAGAAGTGTTCCTGGGTAATCAATTAAAGCATTCTCCAAAATTTCTTTACTATTTAAATCAAGATGGTTCGTTGGCTCATCGAGAATTAATAAATTCGATTTTTGCATCATAAGTTTTGCGAGAGCTAATCGAGCTTTTTGTCCACCACTAAGAGAAGATACTGGCTTTAATACATCATCTCCTGTGAATAAGAAGTTACCTAGTATCGTGCGAATTTCTTTTTCAGGCTGCAATGGATATTCATCCCATAATTCATTTAAAACTCGCTTAGAAGATGTTAAGTTAGCTTGTTCTTGATCATAATAGCCAACAGATACATTGGATCCGAAAGAAACATCACCATTTAGTAGAGGTAACTTATTCACAAGTGATTTTAACAATGTGGATTTCCCGATTCCGTTCGGTCCAACTAAAGCAACACTATCCCCGCGAGTTAAGCGCATTGTTACATGTTCAATAATCGGATCCTCATCATAGCCGATAGTTGCATCCTTTACTTGTAAAACATCATTTCCGCTTTGTTTTTCAATATCGAAGTGGAAGGATGCTGACTTAGAATCACCTAATGGTCTTGTTAATAATTCCATTCGGTCTAATTGTTTACGACGGCTTTGCGCACGTTTTGTCGTAGATGCACGAGCTATATTTTTTTGAACGAAGTCCTCAAGCTTAGCAATTTCATCTTGTTGCTTTTCATAACGTTTCATTTCTTGCTCGTATAGCGCTGATTTTAAATCTAAATATTTACTGTAGTTACCAACAAATCGTCTGCTTTCTTTATTCGAAATTTCATATACTTGTGTAACGAGTTTATCTAAGAAATAACGGTCATGGGAAACGATTAGTATTGCGCCAGGATAGCCTTGTAAATATTGTTCAAGCCAAGTCAATGTTTCAATGTCCAAATGGTTTGTAGGCTCGTCTAAAATAAGTAAGTCTGGTTTAGTTAATAATAATTTACCAAGAGCTAATCGTGTTTTTTGCCCACCACTTAATGTGGAAATTGTCGTCTGGTGCATCTCAACTGGGAAGCCAAGACCACTTAAAATCGAACGGATATCCGCTTCGTACTGATAGCCACCTTGATCTTTATAATCTAATTGTAATTGGTCATAGTCAGCTAATAATTTCTCGTATATAGCCGCATTTGAAAAGTTTTCTTCTTTGCCCATCTCTTGCTCTAGCCTTCGAAGTTTTGTCTCCATTTGCTGTAAGTGTGTAAAGACGGTTAACATTTCATCCCAAATTGTTAAAGACGTTTCTAATCCGGTATTTTGAGCTAAATACCCCATTGAGACATCTTTCGGTTTTATAATTTCACCACCATCATGAGATAACTCACCAGCTATTATTTTTAATAATGTAGATTTTCCGGCTCCATTTCGTCCGACTAATGCGATACGATCTTTCGTTTGTACTTCCAATTTTATGTTTGCAAGAATCGTTTCTGCACCGTATAATTTCGAAAGCGCGTTTACTTGTAATAAAATCAATGTTTTCACCTCAAATAATTTCTTAACTTTGCCATGTTTATATTTCTCAATCATACTAAAAATAGTGTATAGTTTAAAATAAAGAGAGAATACTTCTTCTCTTTATTATACAAGGAAATTCATGAGTGCTAAACTTCTGTATTTGATTCAAGTATATGAATAAAGATAGGAAGAGAGGAGAGGTTATATGGATCAGCAAAAAATTCCACAGGCCACTGCCAAACGTTTGCCTCTATACTATCGATTTATCCAAAACTTATCTCTTTCTGGTAAGCAACGTGTTTCATCAGCCGAATTGAGTGAAGCGGTAAAAGTTGACTCCGCAACTATTCGAAGAGATTTTTCATATTTTGGAGCGTTAGGGAAAAAAGGATATGGATATAACGTAAATTATTTATTATCATTTTTCCGTGAAACACTCGACCAAGATGATATAACACGTGTAGCACTTATTGGAGTAGGTAATTTAGGGACCGCTTTCTTACATTATAATTTCACGAAAAACAATAATACAAAAATTGAAATGGCGTTTGACGTTAGTGAAGAGAAAGTTGGAACAGAAATCGGAGGCATTCCTGTATATCATTTGGATGAACTAGAAGAACGTTTATCAACTGATATACAAGTGGCAATATTAACAGTACCCGCTACAGTAGCACAATCTGTGGCAGATAGATTGGCAGAAACGAACGTGCATGGTATTTTAAATTTCACACCAGCACGCTTAAATGTGTCAGAGAATATAAGGATTCATCATATTGATTTAGCTGTAGAGTTACAAACACTTGTTTACTTTTTGAAGAATTATCCACAATAAAACGCAGAGGAAGCGACCTCTGCGTTTTATTATTGTTTTTTCTTTGTGAATTTAACTAAGATAAGGCGAAGTGCCAAATTAAAATCAATTGTTGCCATAACTGCAAATAGTATTGTCCACATATTCCAGATTGTATCTGTTACGTTTGTAATGGCGAAACGTGTAAAGATACATCCAAGAAGAAAGTACAATGCAGCCATGAACAATGGTGAGTTTCTCATACTAAAAATCCTCCGATAAAGCCTTGCATTTTTTCAGCTTCTTTAATCATTTCTTGAATTTGTTCATTGCTTACTAAAACTTGAGCAACTGCAACTAATGTATTCATTGCAACATGGGCTGCAATAGGGACGATAATACGCTTCGTTTTTACATATAAAAAGGCGAATACGAGCCCCATAGAAGTGTATACCAATAAGTGAGTAAAATCAAAATGAATCGCCGCGAATACAAGTGAACTAATGATAGCAGCAATAAAGAAGTTAAACTTCTTATAAAGTGTACCGAATAAAATTTTTCTAAATACGATTTCTTCCAAAATAGGTCCTATTATAGATATGACGATAAGGAACCAAGGTGTCGTTCTTGCGATGTCCATAAGTCTTTCTGTATTTTCAGAGCCAGGTGTAATCCCTAATAACCGCATTTCGATCATACCGGCAATACTTTGTGAAAATAGTGCTAAGAAAAATCCGATGAAAATCCATCCAACTGTAGCTGGAACAGTAGAGCGCATTTTATCTAAATGCCTGTCGCGAATGTCTGTTCTGAGTAACCAAAGTACAACGCATAATGCAATGAAAAAGCTAATGATAGCCCAATGACCAGTTATGAGCTGAATCTTTTCCTCTCTAGTAAATCCCCTATTATCGTATAGTCCAGTTTTCAGGAGAAGCGGTAACCCGGCAATGCCTGATAGCTGCATTAAAATGTATGTAACGATAACCCACCAATATTGTTTCTTCAAATGGTTTAACCATCCTTTCTAACTCTAGTGTATGAGATAAAGTAGGATAACATGTAAATATGCTACCTATCATATAAACTTTCATTCAAATTATGATTCTTTTGTAAATCTTTATTTGAAATTAAAATAGAAGACAGGAAAAAGTTGTGTGTTTAGCGAAAACAACTTAGGGTGTCTTTCATATTGTAACATACAAGAAGTGGGAACAACGATTCATATGGTAAAGGCAGTAGAAGAAGTAATGCTATATAGGAAAGTGTATAAAGTAATTTGCGAAAAAATTATGATTTTTTTACTTGCAAAAGAAATTGAGATTATTTATTATTAGAAGTGTGTTAGCACTCGTGTGACTTGAGTGCTAATAAATAAAATTTACATAACAAAATGAGGAGGTTATTGTTCATGCTAAAGCCATTAGGTGATCGCGTTGTAATTGAACTTGTTCAAGCAGAAGAAAAAACAGCAAGTGGTATTGTATTACCAGACACTGCAAAAGAAAAACCACAAGAGGGTAAAGTTATTGCAGTAGGTACAGGCCGAGTGCTTGAAAATGGTGAGCGTGTTGCTTTAGAGGTAGCAGCAGGTGATCTTATCATCTTCTCAAAATATGCAGGTACTGAAGTGAAATACGAAGGTACAGACTACTTGATTTTACGTGAAAGTGACATTTTAGCAATTATCGGTTAATTATATACATTTTAAAAATCCAAGGGGGTCAATTATTATGGCAAAAGATATTAAATTTAGTGAAGAAGCACGTCGTTCGATGCTTCGCGGTGTCGACACTCTTGCAAACGCAGTAAAAGTAACGCTTGGACCAAAAGGTCGTAACGTTGTACTTGAGAAAAAATTCGGTTCACCACTTATTACAAATGACGGTGTAACAATCGCAAAAGAAATCGAATTAGAAGATGCATTCGAAAACATGGGTGCGAAATTAGTGGCAGAAGTTGCTAGCAAAACAAATGATGTAGCTGGTGACGGAACGACAACTGCAACTGTATTAGCGCAAGCCATGATTCGTGAAGGTTTAAAAAACGTAACAGCTGGTGCAAACCCAATGGGTCTTCGTAAAGGTATCGAAAAAGCTGTTACTGCTGCAATTGAAGAATTAAAAGCGATTTCTAAACCAATCGAAGGTAAATCTTCTATCGCACAAGTAGCTGCTATCTCTGCAGCTGACGAAGAAGTAGGTCAATTAATCGCTGAAGCAATGGAGCGCGTTGGTAACGACGGCGTTATTACTTTAGAAGAATCTAAAGGATTCACAACAGAATTAGACGTAGTAGAAGGTATGCAATTTGATCGTGGATATGCATCTCCTTACATGATTACTGATTCTGACAAAATGGAAGCGGTTCTTGATAACCCATACATCTTAATCACTGACAAAAAGATTTCTAACATCCAAGAAATCTTACCAGTATTAGAGCAAGTGGTACAACAAGGTAAACCACTTCTTATCATTGCTGAAGATGTAGAAGGTGAAGCGTTAGCTACATTAGTAGTGAACAAACTTCGTGGTACATTCAATGTAGTAGCTGTTAAAGCTCCTGGATTTGGTGACCGTCGTAAAGCAATGCTAGAAGATATCGCAATCTTAACTGGTGGCGAAGTAATCACTGAAGAATTAGGACGTGACTTAAAATCTGCTACAGTTGAATCTTTAGGACGCGCTGGTAAAATCGTTGTAACGAAAGAAAACACAACTGTAGTTGAAGGTATTGGAAATTCACAACAAATCGAAGCTCGCATTGGCCAAATCCGCGCGCAATTAGAAGAAACTACTTCTGAATTCGATCGTGAAAAATTACAAGAGCGTCTTGCTAAACTTGCGGGCGGTGTAGCAGTAATTAAAGTAGGTGCGGCAACTGAAACTGAGTTAAAAGAGCGCAAACTTCGTATTGAAGATGCACTTAACTCAACTCGTGCAGCAGTAGAAGAAGGTATCGTTGCGGGTGGTGGTACTTCACTTATGAACGTGTACACGAAAGTAGCTTCTATCGTAGCTGAAGGCGACGAAGCAACAGGTATCAACATCGTACTTCGTGCACTAGAAGAGCCAGTTCGTCAAATCGCAATCAACGCTGGTCTAGAAGGATCTGTAGTTGTAGAGCGTCTAAAAGGCGAAAAAGTAGGCGTTGGTTTCAACGCAGCTACTGGCGAGTGGGTTAACATGCTTGAGTCTGGTATCGTAGATCCAGCTAAAGTAACTCGTTCTGCACTTCAAAACGCAGCATCTGTTGCAGCTATGTTCTTAACAACTGAAGCTGTAGTAGCTGACAAGCCAGAACCAGCTGGTGCTGCTGGAATGCCTGATATGGGCGGCATGGGCATGGGCGGTATGGGCGGAATGATGTAATTCCGTTTGCTCGAAAAACATCCATTTCTATATAGAAATGGATGTTTTTTTATGTTTTTTAGAAAAGGAAATGAATTTCTGTAGAATTTTGTCGCTTTCTCTCTTGACCATATCGATACTTCATTGTTAGAATCTAGGAAGATAATATAAAACGATCCTTCATATATCCTCAAAGATAAGGTTTGAGAGTCTCTACCGGGTTACCGTAAACAACCTGACTATGAAGGCAGTGTGTCTTATATTTATAAAGAGCGGAGACTATCTTTCTTTATAAAGCCAGACCCCTGCCTTTTCTTTGTTATGAGACTAGAGGCGGAGGACTGGCTTTTTTTATTATATTAGTAATGCTTTTTGCCAAATTGGTGAAAATATTTATATACGAGAACTAACGTTGGGGTGATTATTTTGAAGAAGCAGCATGATACAATTATCGTTTTAGATTTTGGGAGTCAGTACAATCAGTTAATAGCACGTCGAATTCGTGAGTTCGGTGTATACAGTGAACTTCATCCACATACAATTACTGCAGAAGAAATTAAAGCAATGAATCCAAAAGGGATTATCTTCTCTGGTGGACCGAATAGTGTATACGGTGAAGGCGCATTACATTGTGATGAAAAAATCTTTGAACTAGGATTACCGATTTTCGGCATTTGTTACGGTATGCAGCTTATGACACAACACTTCGGTGGTAAAGTAGAACGTGCAAACCACCGTGAGTACGGAAAAGCTGTTCTTAAAGTAGAGAACGAATCAAAATTATATGCGAACCTTCCAGAAGAGCAAGTTGTATGGATGAGCCATGGTGACTTAGTAACTGGTTTACCTGAAGGATTCGTAGTAGATGCAACAAGTGAGTCTTGTCCAATTGCTGGTATGAGCAATGAAGACAAAAACTTATACGGTGTACAATTCCACCCAGAAGTACGTCACTCTGAGCACGGTAACGATTTAATTAAAAACTTCGTATTCGGCGCATGTGGTTGTTCTGAAGGATGGAACATGGAGAACTTTATCGAAGTAGAATTAGAGAAAATCCGTGAAACTGTTGGAGACAAAAAAGTACTATGCGCACTTAGTGGCGGTGTAGACTCTTCTGTTGTAGCAGTATTAATTCATAAAGCAATCGGCGATCAATTAACATGTATTTTCGTGGACCACGGTTTACTTCGTAAAGATGAAGCAGAAGGTGTTATGAAAACATTTAGCGAAGGCTTCCATATGAACGTTATTAAAGTGGATGCGAAAGAGCGCTTCATGAACAAGTTAAAAGGTGTAGAAGATCCAGAGCAAAAACGTAAAATCATCGGTAATGAATTCATTTACGTATTTGATGATGAAGCTTCTAAATTACAAGGAATGGACTTCCTAGCACAGGGTACACTATACACGGACATCGTTGAAAGTGGTACAGCAACTGCACAAACAATTAAATCTCACCATAACGTTGGTGGACTTCCAGAAGACATGCAGTTCAAATTAATTGAGCCTTTAAACACTTTATTTAAAGATGAAGTACGTGTATTAGGATCAGAACTAGGAATTCCTGATGAAATCGTATGGCGTCAACCATTCCCAGGCCCTGGTCTTGGTATTCGTGTATTAGGTGAAATCACAGAAGAGAAATTAGAAATCGTTCGTGAATCTGATGCGATTTTACGTGAAGAAATTATAAAAGCAGGATTAGACCGTGAAGTTTGGCAATACTTCACTGCGCTTCCTGGTATGCGTAGCGTAGGTGTTATGGGTGACGAGCGTACTTACGATTACACAGTAGGTATCCGTGCAGTAACATCTATTGACGGTATGACAGCTGACTGGGCACGTATCCCTTGGGACGTATTAGAGAAAATCTCTGTACGTATCGTAAACGAAGTAAAACACGTTAACCGTATCGTGTATGATATAACGAGTAAGCCACCAGCAACTATCGAGTGGGAATAGTATTGTAATAAAAAAGATCCATCTATCGTTTATGTATAGATGGATCTTTTTATTTCCCTTCTTAATACGAACGAAAATATAAAAGTTTATAAAAATGTTCGTTTTTAAATTGACAAAAGCCCATCATCGAGTTAATATGAGTATGTAATTCAAACGAAAAGTGAATATTATGCCGTCGTATAATATCGGGGATATGGCCCGAAAGTTTCTACCTAGCTACCGTAAATGGCTTGACTACGAGGCGTTTGTATAAAGATGAGGGGAAACTTGTCTTTGTTTATAGAACGCTTCCATGTATATGCAATGGAAGCCTTTTTTATTTTTCGAGATAAAAGAGGGCTAGGGTGAAATACGGCGAGTAATCATATAACGGGGGAAACGTAAGATGAAACGCTATTTTCAGTTTGATGAACTCGGCACAAATTATAAAACAGAGTTCATAGCAGGTTTAACGACATTTCTATCTATGGCTTACGTACTATTTGTCAATCCTGCTACGCTGTCGCTTGGGAATGTTAAAGGATTACCGGCAGGTACAGGAATGGATCCAGGTGCAGTATTCGTTGCTACAGCATTAGCAGCGGCGATTGGTTCGTTAATTATGGGGATATTCGCGAAGTATCCAATAGCATTAGCGCCAGGTATGGGAATTAACGCATTCTTTGCTTATACAGCGGTGTTAACGATGGGAATTCCGTGGCAAACGGCAATTGCTGGAACATTAATGTCAGGTATTATCTTTATTATTCTTACTGCTTCAGGTATTCGTGAAAAAATCATTAATGCAATTCCATCAGAGTTAAAGTTTGCAGTAGCAGCTGGTATCGGATTGTTCATTGCGTTCCTTGGATTCCAAAACGCCGGAATTATCGTGAAAAATGATGCTGTCCTTGTTGGGTTGGGGGACTTAACAAAGGGCACAACGTTACTAGCAATCTTCGGAGTTGTTACTACGATCATCTTCATGATTAAGAAAGTTAATGGTGCAGTATTCTACGGTATGATTCTTACAGCGATCTTAGGAGTGGTAACGGGATTAATTGATACTCCGAAAGCTGTAGTGGGAGCAATACCGAGTCTAGAACCAACGTTCGGTGTGGCGTTAACTCACTTTGGAGACATTTTCACTGTTGAAATGGGTATTGTTATTATAACGTTCTTCTTTATCGATTTCTTTGATACAGCAGGTACGCTCGTAGCGGTTGCGAATCAAGCAGGATTAATGAAGAACAATAAATTACCACGTGCCGGAAAAGCGTTATTTGCAGATGCGATCGCAACTGTAATTGGTGCAATTTTAGGTACATCTACTACAACGTCTTACATTGAATCGTCTGCAGGGGTAGCAGCGGGTGGACGTTCTGGATTTACAGCAGTTGTAACAGCAGGTTTCTTCTTATTAGCACTTTTCTTCTCACCACTATTAAGTGTTGTGACACCAGCTGTAACGGCACCAGCATTAATTATTGTAGGAATCTTGATGGTTTCATCTTTAGGAGAAATTGATTGGAAGAAATTCGAGATTGCAGTACCAGCATTCTTTACAATCATCTCTATGCCACTTACGTATAGTATCGCAACGGGAATTGCGATTGGATTTATCTTCTATCCAATTACAATGGTTGTGAGTGGTCGTCGGAAAGAGATTCATCCAATTATGTATGTTATGGGAGTTTTATTCGTACTATATTTCATCTACGTTCGTAAATAAAAGGGGTTTTTTGAAAGGTCTAGACTTAAGGGGAGTCTAGACCTTTTTGCGTCTTCAGAAAATCTTAAGGATTTCCAAGCGTTTTTCTTCAGAAGTTTTCCTATAATAGAAGTTAGGGATTAAAAAAGTGATGGGGGAGATATTGTGGCACACGAAACAATACTTGTCGTAGATGATGAAAAAGAAATTCGAAACTTAATTACAATCTATTTAAAGAATGAAGGATATAAAGTACTGCAAGCAGGAGACGGAGAAGAAGGTCTACGTTTATTAGAAGAAAATGAAGTGCACTTAGTTGTATTAGATATTATGATGCCGAAAATAGATGGCATTCATATGTGTATGAAAGTGAGAGAATCGAAAGAAATGCCAATTATTATGCTTTCGGCAAAAACGCAAGATATGGATAAAATTTTAGGATTAACAACAGGTGCGGATGATTACGTAACGAAACCATTTAATCCGTTAGAGTTAATCGCAAGAATTAAATCTCAGTTACGTCGTTATATGAAAATGAATGGTTTTGCTATTCAAAATGAGGACGAGTTAGAAATTGGAGAGATGAAGATAAACATCTCAACCCATAAAGTCATTGTGGATGGAGAAGAAGTGAAACTGACCCCGAGGGAATTTTCAATTTTAGAATTGCTAGCTCGTAATCCAGGTATGGTCTTTAGCGCGGAACAAATTTATGAAAAGGTTTGGAACGAACGATCTTTCCAGTCTGATAATACTGTAATGGTTCATATTCGGAAAGTACGTGAAAAGATTGAGGAGAATCCAAGGAAACCGAGATATATAAAAACGGTATGGGGAGTGGGGTATAAGATTGAAAAAGATATTTAATCCGTTTACTTATGTAAGGAAAACAAGAGAATTAATCGAGAAATTAGTGAAGAGCGTGCGGAAGAGTATAAGAATCCAGCTGATTACTACTTTTGCAGCTTGTGCGTTATTAGGAGTTTTGTCAACGAAAGCAGCCGCACCATTTTTTGAAAATGCAAATCGTGAGGCTACTATCGATTATCGAGCTGGTATGGAGCGAATTAATCAGCAAGCTCAAAGTGTGGCAAATAGTTCAGTTCATGAAAATAAATTAGAGGCTATATCAAGTATGATTGAACTAGAGAATCAAAATTTAGAACGAGGCTCTAGGGCCTTAAAGGTATTGGTTACTGACGAGAGTGGTAAAGTTTTATATAAGACGAAGCAGGCGCAAGAAGAGCAAATTGATTTGCATAACACGATTCGTAATGCAGCATCATTTGCGATTAATTATTCAAACGGTCGAGATGTATTTGAAAATACGAGAAAAGAATTTATATCTTTTTCGCCTATTACAATAGAAGATAAGAATTTATATATGTTCGTTAGCGGGATTCCGGATGGTGTAGTAATGTATGAGACACAGGAAGGGCCATTCCCATTTTTCATAGGTGTACTCGTATTCATTTTCTCTTTCTTCTATATAACAAAGAGAAAGATGAAGCAAATTGAAGCGATGGCAGAAGGTGTAAAGGAAATAGAAAAAGGAAACTTAGCTTACCGTATTGAGAAGAAAGGTGAAGATGAGATTGCGTCTTTAACTGAGAATATTAATAATATGGCAGAAGAGCTTATGAATAATATAGAAAAGGAACGTAAATTAGAGAAGCAAAAGAATGAGCTTATTACGAATGTATCTCATGATTTGCGTACACCACTTACTTCTATCATGGGTTACTTGAGATTACTTCGAGATTCTAAATATGAAAATAAAGAGCAGCATGATGAATATACAAGAATTGCTTTTGCAAAGTCGGAGCAGTTAAAGAATTTAATAGAAGATTTATTTGAGTATACGAAGCTAACAAATGAGCAAGTTGTAATGGAAAAACAAGAGGTTTGTATAAATGAGTTATTGGAGCAATTAATAGAAGAGTTAGTACCGCAGGCAGAAGAGCATGGACTTATGTTTGTTAAGAAGTTTCCTGAGGAACGTACCTATGCGGCGATTGATTCAGAAAAGATGGTTCGTGTATTTGATAATCTATTAATGAATGCGATTAAGTATAGTAAAGATGATGGGGAGATAAAAGTTTCTCTTCAAAGGCAGCGCCAGGATATACAAATTGTAATTGCGAATCATAGTGAAGAGTTTACGAGAGAAGAGTTAGGGAGTTTGTTTGAACGCTTTTATAAGAAAGATCAATCTAGAAGTAGAGTAACAGAGGGATCGGGACTTGGATTAGCGATTGCGAAAAGTATTGTTGAGTTGCAAGGTGGTAGTATTCGAGTAGAATATGAGGATGGTATTATTCAGTTTATCGTCTCGTTACCAATTATAGAAAAATAATAAACGAATAGAATGGTATATGAAAAAGAGGCTTATTTTAAAGGGAATAAGCCTTTTTATATTTTTTTAGAAAAACATGTTGACGATTAAGGTTTAGAGGTGTAATATAAGACAAGTCGCCGATGCAATAACGCAGAACGCGGCAAACGAAATAAAAAACTTAGTTGACATTAACTAACGAAGATGTTAACATAAGGAAGTCGCAAATGAGCGACCAAGTAGTTCTTTGAAAACTGAACGAAACAAACAACGT
>NZ_JAEHBK010000058.1:0-15409 GCF_016483685.1 Bacillus cereus group sp. N8
GAGACAATTAAGAATAAATATAGCCCTTCTTTAATGAACGAGAAGCAAATAAATGATTTAGAACGCATGTTACAAGAGGGTTTAGTGAAGTATTTTTTGCATCCTGAAGGGAAACGTAAGGAATGGATTATAAGCCGACAGGCAATGTATGAATGGTTTGGAGAACCAAAAGACAAGTAGGAAAGGTGGATAATAATGCAAGAGGAAACATTTTCTCTCTGGGGAGGATTCAAGAGTGCATTTCGTTTGATTATTTGGTTTTGGATCGTTATGTTTTTGCTATTTGGTGAAAGCTTGCTACAATAGAATCGAGTCGAATGTGAAATACCCTTAGGCGCCCTCATAGATTTATGGTCTATGGGGGCTTTTTCAATACAGCACATAATAATTTCACGTACCGTAAGTGTTAAAGAAAAAATATACAAAAAAATAATAGTCAACATTCTCGTCTTTGACCATGTACATGTGATTTGTCACATGTACAAATTTTCCGTTTGCTTTTCCTGCATCAAATTCACCCTTGTCTGTGTCGACTGCATCTGTCACTGTTTGGCCATCTAACTGTAATGTGCCTGGGACATATTACAATCCTTCTGGAAATGTATCCGCAATGGCTAGATTTTTCACAAGACTAGCAAGAAGCGTATTTCTTGTTCGAATCGTATACGCCAGTTCATCCCCTATTTCTGTATTTGTATTTTGTAGGTTCTTCACTGTTTTATCGGATTCTATGATTGGATCTTGTAGAATCAAGAAACGATCTCCGCTCATTTCACTGTCGTTTAGAAAATTACAAGAAAAAGACCTATTTCTTTCCACACAGATAAAGTGTCTTTCACTCTTTTCCTGTCTATTTCGATATTTAGATACTAATTACAAATAAATAATATATGATTCTCACAAAAAATAAAGTGATATTTTGTCGAGAATTGTACTATTTCGATATTTTATAGTAATATTTTGTCGTGAGTTATACCTGACGGCAAATAATTTATGAATCTATAAAGGAACAATTTAAAAATTTATCATTTAATCCAATTAAAAGGAGAAGGTAATGAATAATCCCATCGACATACAACACTTGTGTGATCTCGCACATAAAGCCTTTAATGTACCTGTTCACATTTTATCTACAGACAAAAAAATCTTATATCAATCTATTTCTGATGATGTTTGTAGTCCATTTTATTCTTCTAAAGAAGAACATCTTAGTGACATTTATCAAGGAAATGATCCCAATAACTTCCCACTTTTCAGATGTAACAGTTATCTTGAAAATTTCGTCCTAATTCATATAGCAAATCATGATTATGTAAAAGGGACTATTATAATCGGTCCCACTATAGATCCAAAGGGCTCAGGTGATATAACCTTTAAAATTCGGAAAGAATTTAACTCAAGTAATAAAATTCAAGAAAGACTAGCCTATTATCAGTGCCTACCTGAGATTAAAAAAACTACTTTAATTGATATCGGAATCTTATTACATTACATGATTTTTAATGAAAAGTTAGATGTAGATATCGTTTTAGAAAAAAATAAATTGCTAGAGGAAGTTTCCTATAAAATTGTGAAACCTGATTTATATATTTTAAAACGCCGACAAAATAATCCTGAAACTAACAACATGGCATTAGTACATAATTATTTTTTAGCAATCAAAGAAGGAAATAAAGAAAAGTTATTGCAATATATGTATGCAATTCCAAAAGAAGGTGATGGGATTATTTTAGCAGTAGATCCACTCAGGAACCAAAAGATTCTTGGAATTATTGCGATTACTCTAGCTACTCGATATGCGATAGATGGTAACCTTCCATCAGATATTGCTTTTTCTCTTAGTCTTTTGTATATACAAACCATGGAACAACTAGATAACGTAGACTCTGTAAAGCGATTGTCAGGAGACGCTTTACGCACTTTTGCAGATTGTGTGAAAGAATACAATGCTCAAAAGTATTCAAAAACGATTACTGCATGCCTGAATCATATTAGAAAAAATGTTTACAATGAAATATCTCTCAATAAACTCGCTGATCATTTGGCGATTACCCCTACTTATTTATCTAAATTATTTAAAAAAGAAGTGGGAATTCCTTTAAGTGAATATATTCAAAGGGAACGAATAGAAGAGGCAAAAAAATTATTAACACTAACTACATATCCATTATTAGATATTTGCACTTCGCTTAACTTTCATGACCAAAGTTATTTTATAAGGGTTTTTAAAAAAATTACAAACATGACTCCTAGACAGTATCGTGAAAAATATACTGTAATATAAGCTTGGTATCTGTTTCTGGTGCAAAAACTTTAATGTGGGCATTTTTTGCCCATCCCCTCGAAAAGGGGGAATAAGGGGGGGCAGCCGAGATATATACGTTATCTTAACCAAGAAAATTAAAATATGAATTTAAAAGGACTCTTACGTTGAATACACATACTCAACGTAAGGACGAATTATTTTTGGTTTGAAATAAAGTTTGATTAAAAACAACTTAGGGATCTGTGTAGCCGATTTCCTCAACGTACAGAAAATTGGCTTGTTGGTTCGTTACTCGTTAAAAGTGTGTGTAAAGCTTCTAGAGGTTATATCAACTTGCATTTTATTTGCTAGAATGCCATTTAGCTAACCACTCATTCCATTTATCCTTTTGAATAGTAATGGCAAATATAGTGTTTTTATCAGGATTGTCAGTCAGACATACGGATGTATCATCAACAGATAAATATTGTCCGTGGTTATTTTTTAAAGAGAAGCCTTCTAATCCACAATCAACAAGTGTCCATACTTGTCCATAAGCACGAAATCCTGTAATGCCCACCTCACCATTTGCAGATGTAAGATAGGTTGCATTTGCTTCTATGTACACCTTATTAGATCCTTTTTCAATTGGAATAATTGTAAATATGCTCCTATCTTCTGGGATCCAATTAGATGAAGCAGAAATATGCGTACTATCCTCCCATGTCCGCAAGACGTTATTCCTGTTTCTAATTTTCACAGAAATAGAAGAACATTCTTCATTTTTATGTTGTGTAACGAAAGCGAGCTTATGTCTCTTTATCTCAGCAAGCTCATCAGAGGTATAACTAAAAATTTCAGATTCTTTTACTGGATTCGAAGTTATCGTTGCCAGTTTTCGCTTCTCTCCCGGTAGTGCATGAAAAAGTTTGTCTAGGTCAAAAGAAGCACTACCTGGTTTTATATTTGGAAACTCCTGTCTAATAAATTTAAAAGCTAAAGGACCATTCATTTGACCACTATTGTCACTTTTTAAGTAATATGTTTGCCAATTCGTAAGTGCAATACCAGTATTCCCTTCATCTAATTGTTTTTGTGTAATATAATACACATCGCGTTCATATAGATCTGAGGCATCTGGATTTAAGTCCACTATGATACCAGCTTGCTTAATCAGAAGTTGTTGACCATGTTTTATCGTTTTATATTCAACTTTCCCATCTTTATAGAAAATTTTAATTCTCTTAAAAAAGTTTTGGTTTTTATAATAATCATACACACTAATACCAAATTCTCCTTTGTTAAAAGTAGGAGCTTTGTAAGCACAGTTTTCATTGTTAGCTAGATAATCATTTTTAGCACTTTGTTCGGATAAAGAAATAACAAAAGGCTCTTTTAGAAAGGTATCATAGGTGTGACTAAATGTTGTAACAATCGTTGCGAACGTATCAACGTCTGCTTTCGCATTATGTTTTGTAAATGGGTTGAAACTGAATACAATCCCCATCGCTATTCCTACAGGGGGAATTTTTTTTATACATCTCTTTATCTTTTCCTTCATGGATGTGCTCCTTACTTTCTAATTTATACTGTTTCCAACATATTTACATTTTTATCGGTAAGTTTATCTTAATTTAAATCCCTTTCAAAAGTCTTTCATAAATATTACAAAAACATTTCATTGCTTCTCATACAAGCACTTCAGTACTTTTGTAAGTAATTTCTTAAACTTAGACATACCGATAAGAATAAAAGGATTGATACATAAGTAAACCACCGATCATATAGTCTAAAAATACACTTTTGCGAAGAGCTTAACACCATGAATCTCAAAAACATAAGTGTGAGATTATTACTCGTACAGTTATTTTCTCTGGTACTGGAACTATTCATATCTTCCTCAAGGATGCTGTTCTTACCTAGGTTTGTTGAAGATAGTTTCGGTTTACTTGGAATTTCCGTTACTACACCTTTATTATTATTTATTGGTGTAATTATGACATATCTGAAGAAAAGGCCTTTGTATAATAAGAACGAGACAAACTATTCCTTTTAGTTAGTATTGATTTATTAAAATGAAAATTGAGACCCAAAAAACCAGAAAGGTTGGCATTTTGCCAGCCTTTCTGGTTTACTACTTCATTCATTTTACAAATGAAAATTTTGTTTGGGGATACTTAAAAATCTTCGGTTAATAAGCATGGCGCCAAGCTAAAAAAATATAGAATATCGTATAAAATTCGGAATTTTATACGATATTCATGTAAGAATTTTGTAACATTTATGAAAGACTTTTGAAAGGTATTTATACTAAGATAAACCTCGGAACGTTAAATGCAGTTTAACAAATAGAAAAAAATAGGGTAGCACAAAGTGAGGAGCACAATTATGAATGGAAAAGCAAAAAAAAGTATGCGAAAAATCCTTCCTGTAGGGATTGCAATGGGGATTTTATTCAGCGCAAGCCCCGTAACAGAATATAAAGTGAAAGCAGATGTTGATACGTTCGCAACGATTGTTACAACATTTGGAGATATCTATGACGCGTTTCTTAAAGAGCCATTTGGACAATGGTTAGAACAACAAGATGCAAAAAACAGTTATGCAGCTCGTCTGGAAAACGTTGCTTACAAAGCTCCTACGTTTAACAAAGGTGAATTTGGTATTAGTGTGTTTGATTATTATAAAGATCAAAATTTTAGCAAGAAAATTAAAATTGCTTATGCCAATGGGAAAGTTGAATATAAAACAATCAAGCATGGAGAACAAATTCGTATTAAGGACGCTGGTACAATAGTAGACTTAACTCCTGATGAAGCAGAACTATCTAAACATGATATTTTGTATATTACACAAAAACAATTAGATGAAGGAAATACGGGGGTTTCACTTACGAATTTCAAAACCTATTATCTAACAAGTAACAATAGCGGTGGTAAAAATGTTTTAGCAGATAGATTTGAACGACAAGAATTCCCAGGTTATTTTCTGAGTTCCGGTTTGCGTGATATTCGCTATGTAAACGAAGACCTTTTCAGTAAACTACCAGAAGAAAAACGTATACTAGCAACCATTACTTCAGAGCCAGTAGGCAAAGACGTTCTTTCTAATTATGTTACGAATGACTCTAAAGCTCGTGAAGATCTTAATAATCGGTTATCTGATATATTGGCGGATCGTACTAGCATCCTAGAGACACCTATTGCACTACCATGGAATGCACTAAATGACGGTAAACCTTATCAAATTATCCCCTATAAAAAAGGGACGAATAAAGTAGTTGTAAAAACAGGTTCAAAATATCTTTCAGGGAAAGAAGGAAATGCACTTCAATATTCCGACTCGATTGGTGATGATGAAGTATTTGAACTTGTTCAGACCGGAAATTCTAATGATAATAAATTCCAGTTCTATTTAAAAAACAAGAATGGAGTAAGTTTGGCTGGTAATCAAAATGTTCAACAATTTGGTACTGATGGGAGTTTCAAATCCGAAATTCGTTTCACTGGAAAAAGCAACAATGAAATTCATAACTGGTTAAGAGCGTGGTATCCGGGCAAAGAAAATGAGAGGCAGAATTATGACGGAATAGAATTTGTATATGAGAGTGGAAAGGGTATGGCAAAAGATCCCTCAGGAAATGTGATAAAGAACAGTTGGGTGAAGGAGGGTAAAGATTATTATTATGCAGGTTCTGATGGTTTCTTCTTGAAAGATTGGCAAGAAATTGAAGGTAAGACATATTATTTTCAGAATAACGGGAGATTATTATCACCATATAGTGGATCTAATGGTGATGCTATGATTGGTGATAAGTACTACCTCTTTGATGATAAAGGTGCCTTGCAACGATCAGCATGGAAGGAAGATGCCTTTGGTCTACACTATTCTGATGCTTCTGGAGCAATTATTAAAGAAGGTTTACAGGAAATTGATAATAACATTTATTATTTTAAAGATTACAAGGCTACTACAAATGTACTACGTTTAGAAGATCAAGGTGTCACTCTTCGTTTTTCCGACAAAGGTGTGCTTATGCGTGTTTCTGGGTTGGATGGAAAAGCTCTAAACAAAACAGTTAATGTTACTTTGGACAATAAAACATTACCATTTTACCCAAATGGTGCACTTGAGCCACTAGGGGTCAGCAGATTAGGTAATACAGTGAAATATTTTAGTTTAGAAGATGGGATTAACTATTCCGGTTGGAAGGAATTTGGTGAAGAAAAATATTATTTTAGAGATGGAAAATCTTCTACTGTGAATGGTACAGAAACTATTGACGGAAAAAAATATTATTTTAATGACTGGGGAAAAGCTACGCAGACAGGGTTTGTAAAAACTAACGGTAAAACATACTATTATAATGATAAAGGCGAAATGCAAACAGGCTTTCAAGAAATAAATGGTAACCGATATTACTTCTTTAGCAATTCTGAGCGCCACGGAGAAATGGCAACAGGATTTTTCAATGATGGACGCAATAACTATTACGCCGAATGGGATGGTGTAATGTATCGAGGCAGAGAAGCCCAACTCGATTACAATGGTGACCTGAAATACTTTTTATTTAACAGTGAAGGACGTATTATCAAGTCGTTTAAAATATAATACAAACGAGTCTATTTTTTATAAATGTGACTTGCTAAATGAGATCCCCACGGCCTCCAGATGCTTTCAGCATCTGGAGAGTTGATGGCTATGTGGGGTAGTGACGTAGACCGCACAGTAGTGATCTTACTTGTAAAAGAGAAATGGGAAAAGTAAAGTATATTTATCAACAACAAGAAAAACAGGCTTTTGTAGATATCTTGTTTGTTTTCTTCTATCCTTACAGAACTTTCATCTTTGTGTAAGGTTATTAGATAGTTTATTTAATGGTGAAATGTAATAATTAACTTATAAGAATTGATAATGATTTTTTAGAAATTATAGACGAGTATTGTTCACGATTATAACAACAACTAAAAAATGATTGAGAAAAATTCAACATATACATAATAAGTGGAGGCAAATATAGTGGCTTTAAAAGTAGTACTTATCGTTATTGGTGCAGCATTAATTTTATCGGGTGTATATAAAATGAAGAAGTATGATGCATACGTAGGAAAAACTCAAACCAGAAAAAATCTTTTCAACTTCTTAATTAATGGACAGAGTTCTGGAGTAGGACAATTATTAAGTGGGATTGTATGTATCGTTTTAGCAATCGTAGCCTTTATAATTAAATAATTTGCTAATAAGGGAGCTAAGATATAGAACTTAGCTCCTTTTATGATGATAAAGTCTTTAGGCAAAAACAAAGATTTTTTCTAAAAATGTACATAGTCTATAGAAGTATAGATGGCACTCGTTATGAATAATTTTCTTAATAACCATTTCGCTTTAATGTGCGATAGATAGTGGTTCTGTCAACATTTAAAAAATCAGCAATTTCCTGTTTCGTTTTTCCTTGATCAAGTAACTCGAGTATCAAATCAGTTTTAGACTTATTGATTTTAGGAGTTCTCCCCAGTTTCCCGCCATTTTCTACATACTTAATACGTCCAGCCTGTGTTCGCTCCAGTATATAGTTTCGTTCAATATCAGCAAATAAAGATAAGATTGTAACCATTACTTTAGTAGTCATGTCATCTTTCTTACGAGTATCAATGTTATCATTAATAGCGATGACCCCAACATCGTTTTTGATAAGTTTTTCATGAGTACGGATCATATCAGAAAGATTTCTTCCTAAACGATTTAATTTATAGACAATAAGTGTGGCCCCTGGATTTAGTCGCTGCATAAGAAATTGGAATTGTTCTCTCTCCATATTTTTTCCACTTTGCTTTTCTTCAAAAATACATTCTTCTAACAACTCAATTTTGTTAGTTTCACAATATGTAAGAATTTCTTTTTTCTGAAATGTATAATCTTGTTGTGGAGTAGATACTCGAATATATGCGTAGTTCATTTTTTGCTCTCCTAACGTTGCATAAGTCTGTTTTTCTATTTTGCTACAAATATCGTATCATTTTGGGGGAGATTAATTTGCAACATAATATATGCAACGTTGTTACGCTATAAAATCAAGCTCAAGGTAAATGTTGCATATATGTTGATTTTTGCAACACCTTCCTTGGGGCTATTTTATGTTGTAGCGTACAGAGAATAAGTTGAAATGTGTCCAAACGTACAATTTTCTTTTTTGGATATGGTGAGGATATCACGGAAAAGTGGGGCGTGTCTCGCACTACGATTTATCGCCCAAAGTGACAGCTACACTACTATAGGTGTTTGGCACTTGTAAGCATAAATCAGTGACCATAGATATATTCCTTCAAGGATGGAATTTATTTTTTGATAATAATTGCTTAACATAGATTTAACGCACAACTATTTATAATAATGAAAATGAGGTGATTAAGGTATGAGAATTCTTGTTGTTGAAGATGAGTTGGATTTACAGGAAGCTATCGCTGAGGGACTTAGAATAGAAGGGTATGCGGTTGATACCTGTAGTAATGGTAAAGATGCTTATGAACTGGCGTACGTTGAAAATTATGACTTAATAATACTTGACTTAAATCTTCCGAAAATGGACGGATTAAAGGTTTTAGAAAAGTTAAGAGAAGAAAATAAAGAATTAAAAGTCTTAATCCTTAGTGCAAGAAGTAGCGTAAATGACAAAGTTAAAGGTTTAGATATTGGTGCGAATGATTATTTAACTAAACCATTTGCCTTTGCGGAATTGGAAGCAAGAATAAGAAATTTATTAAGGCGAAAATTTGTGCAGGAAAATAGCCTTTTATCTTGCGGTAATATAAATATTGATTTATCAAAACGCACCGCATTTGTGGATGAAAAAGAACTGATACTCACAAAAAAAGAATTCGCATTGCTTGAATACTTTCTGCTTAATCAAGAACGAGTTGTTAGTCAAGAAGAATTGATTGAACACATTTGGGATGGAAATGCCGATAGCTTTAGTGGTGCTATTCGAGTTCATATAGCTACATTACGAAAAAAAATGAAAGCTCTTTTAGATTATGATCCGATACGTACAAAGATTGGTGAGGGTTATTTTATTACTAAAAATGATGGTGACGCTTGATGTTTAAAAAAATTCCAATTCGGCTGCGACTTACTGCAGTGATGATAATTTTATTAATGATTTGTTGTATAGGGCTTACATTAATTTTAAATTTTTATGCTGGTATAATGGCAACAAGAATTGATGCAGCCTCTCTATTACCTGCACTAGAAGTTGGTGAAGATAGCAATGTTATTGACAATCACCAAACGCCACCAAATGTCATGATGGCTATACCAACTGAAGATGCACAAAAAGCAAGAACGGATTTTCAGTTTGAAAGTGTTTTTTATATGCTTTTAGTCATTTTCGGTGGTGGCGTATTGACATACTATGCATCGGGCAAAGTGTTAAAACCACTGGATACACTAAATAGTCAAATTAAGAATAGGACTGTGCATAATCTATCAGAAACGATGAACATTCCACCAACCAATGATGAAATAGCTGAGTTAACGCAGTCTTTTAATGAAATGACGGATAAGCTAAACGATGCTTTTATGATGCAAAGTCGCTTTTCTGCAAATGCGGCCCATGAACTCCGAACGCCACTTGCGGTTTTAAAAACAAAGCTTGATGTATTTAAAAAGAAAAACGCACATTCTACAGAAGAATATGATGCACTCATTAACGTTTTTGAAAAGCAAACACAACGATTATCTGAGCTTGTATTTACCCTTTTGGATATGACAAATATGAATGATGGATTTGAGGATGGAACCATCTGCTTGAAGGATGTTTTTGAAGATATTGTTTCCGAACTTTCTCATATTGCTGATGAACAAGAGGTTAAACTATATTTGGATTGCGCTGATAGTGTTGTTTACGGAAATACAGATTTACTTTATCGAGCGTTTTATAACCTTGTTGAAAATGGTATTAAATACAATATCGACGGTGGTAAGGTAATTATTAAAGTTAAATCGGATAAAAAGCAGGTAATGGTTGAAATTAAAGACACGGGAATTGGTATCCCCGATGAGGAAAAAAGGAATATATTTGAGCCGTTTTACCGAGTGGATAAATCACGCTCTCGTGAATGGGGTGGCTCAGGCTTGGGACTTTCCATTGTGCAAAATATCATAACCAAGCACAATGGAAACATCGTAGTTACCGATAATGAGAACGGCGGTACTTGTTTCGAAATTACACTTGGTAAAATAAAATAAGAAAATGAAAAAGGCTTTGAATGGTTGTTGAACCTGTTTATTTAAAGCCTTTTTTTGTGAATTTTTAAGAAGTGTTTCTCTTAACAAGGATTTAACATGGATTTTTATATACTGGTAACATCAAATAGAAAGGATGCAGGCAAGCAGGCTCAATTGTAATATTATAGAATCTATCTATCGTATGGTAGAGGTTAAAAACATTCTAGGAGGAATTTAATATGAAGAAAAAATTAATAATTGCTACACTTGTGCTAGGGGTATCTGTTGTTGGAGGATCTGCATATGCTGCGAGCAACAACGACATGTGGGAAAATACTAAATCCAGTGAAACTGTCAACTTAGAAGAAATGGCTAAAGAAAAAGGGATCACGTTAGATGAACTAACTGCTCAGCTTGAAAAAGAAGGAAAGCTGACAAAAGCTGCTGAAACAACTGTGGCTACCGAAATAGCGGCAGATTCAAAATCCAGTGAAACTGTCAACTTAGAAGAAATGGCTAAAGAAAAAGGGGTCACGTTAGATGAACTGATTGCTCAGCTTGAAAAAGAAGGAAAGCTGACAAAAGCTGCTGAAACAACAGAGGCCAAGCAAGTAGAAACAAGCAATAAATAATATATAGAGTAACTGGAGCTGTCACAAAAGTAAACTTCTGCTAAGAGGGAGCTTTTGAAACAGCTCTGTTGTTCGTGAGAAGAGAAAAAAATATGGAGATCAAGAGTACAAACTAACCGTTATCGGTATTTATAATGCGGGGTATGATGATTTCTTTGAATAGCAAGAAAGTGGAATCCATCTTATATGAGGTGTTCTTTTTTATTCGTAAGGTGTCATATAGGGGTACGGAAACGATTCTTGGTATGAGGGGCCACTTTGGGATTTAATCACAAATAAAAAAGAACTTTATTCAAGTTCTTTTAACTTACGATACAGGGCGGCCTGACTCACACCTGTAATTTGGCATATTTCCTTAACAGTTTTATTGGCATGCTTCCTTAATTCAATCGCATGATTCATACCTGGGTGCTTATCCGTGTATTTCTTCAATCTTCCTCTATACACTCCTTTTTGTTTCGCTAGCTTTATTCCCGCACGTTGTTTTTCTCTAATCATTTCTCGATCTAGTTCACTAAAGGCAGCCATGACAGTTAAAAAGAATTTTCCTGTTGGAGTTCTAGCGTCTATCCCTAAATTTAAAATCGCAAAGTGAACATCCTTTTCCCGAAGTTGTTCTACTAACTGTAATAGCTGAATGGTATTTCGACCTAAACGATCCATTCTAGTTACGACCCAAGTATCACCAGTATTTAGTTTTGACAGTATAGCGTCTAACTCTGGCTTTTGTTTTTTAACTCCACTTATTTTCTCTTTAATAATTTTATCTACTCCATATTTCATGAGCTGTTCAATCTGTGTATCTAGATTTTGATCTTGTGCACTTACACGAGCGTATCCATAGACCATTTTTACCTCTCTTTTTGCATATATTTTTGATAAGTGTTATTGAGAGTCTCTGAGACTAATAATATCAAGGGAAGAATTTCTATCAATAGGGTACACTCTATTGATAGAAAAATATGCAATTATGCATATCCAAATAAAGGGTTAAATGTATAAGTAATACCATTAAATTATTCTATAAGTATTTTTCTAAAATAAAAACTAACCCCATCTAAATTAATATAGTTATTTTTTAATTGGATATATTAAGTTATAATTATTATAATTACTATAATAGAATTCATCATTAATTTTATTAGTATAATATCCCCTCACTCATATTAAGTATGTAACAATAAAATCATCAAATACATAAGATAAAATTCTACTATTTACGACAAAATCTTACTATATACGCATCGGAAATTTAATGTTTTAATAAATAACATAACTGGTACGACCACTAAGAAAGGGGCAAATTACACTAAATAGGAGTTTAGTAAAGTTGCAAGTAACATTATGTCGATTTAAACTTTCTTAATATTCAGTTATTTTTAAGGGTCTCGAATCACAAAAGTATCATATCTGTACAAAATTGGTTTTAAGTTTCTACATAGCAAAAGTGATTTTATTTCGCAATAAAAGTATAAGCAATGTACAGTATAATTTCATCTTTTGTAATCTTGTAGGGATTTTACCGGCAAAACTAGGGGGAAATATTATGAAATCAATATCAAAAAAAGTCATGGCAGGGTTAGGTGTAGGAGCAATGAGTCTATCTATCTGGGCTCCTTCAAGTCAAGCAGCAGCTCCAGCAAATAATGAATATCATACTATTCATTTGGCAGCTAATACAAACATAGCTTGGGATGTATATAAAGGATGGCAATCTGATGATGCAGGTATTGTTCTATGGGATGGAGCCCGTGGTGACAATGAACAATTTGTATTTTTCCCACTTGATGGAGGAGCATATGCAATTGTAAATAAAAATAGTGGAAAACCTGTAGGGATTGGTAATGCTTTCATTGGTAGTGACGGTGTTCGTCACTTTCCCTCTATGAATAATGAGGGTTTGCGACAAACGAGTTGGACTGGTGCCGCTAATGAACAATGGTATTTACGAGACAAGGGAAATAATAATTTTGAAATTGTAAACCAAGGATCTGGGAAAGTTGCATCTTGGGCGGGGATGGAATTGTATGGATATAAAGATTATGTAGATTTGGATGAATCAAATCCTTCTGATAATGACAGGTTATTTCACATTCCAGCTGCTCGCAGTACTTTTTCATTACCAACCTTACCAACTGTAGGAACTAGACCAAATGCTCCAGATTATAATACAAGTGGGGCTATTGATCAACAATTACCTCAAACGTCAAATTCTGTTGTTGTTGGGGCATCTTTAATACCATCTATCATGGTAAAGGATAATGGTGCGAGTGATTATACAAAAATACACAATTCACCATATTATGTCTTAGTAAAAGAAGAATATTGGGAGAAAGTACGCTCAGAAATTATTCCTGCTGGTGCCACTAGTAAATATACAGTTAAATCAGGTGTAAGTGAGATAGATCAAAAAAAGATGTCTGATACGCTTGCAATGAGCTTCGGATCAGACCTAGGATTGAAATTTGGAGAATCATCTCTATCAATTAAATCGAGTGTTTCAAGAACAATACAAACAGAAGTTACTAAAACTTCTACGAATGCAACGGAAGAAACAGAGGAAAAGAGTATTCCAAGTATACCTGGTAAAAACACAGGATTTACAGCATATCAACTGGTAACAAAATATACAGTAAAGAGAACAGACGGTTCAGTTGTTACAGATCCTTCGATTGTAAGAGACAGTAAGCAAACAATAGCAAGAACAATAGCTAATTAGGAAATATATTTCGATATATGTCAACAGTAAGTGGACAAGCAAAGCGAAGTGATGGAGCCCCCTCAAAAAATGAGGGGGTTTCCCTTGTTACAATTATTTGTTTACTTCAAATGATAAAATAAGTATTCCTCTTCCTATTAAATATTCCCCCTGGCAATATTTAATAGGAAGAAATGTGAGGAGAGAAGAAGATGCTACTAAATTTTTTTAGCAAATTTAGTAGCATTTGCAATACTAACGAATATGTCTTTTGAACATAACGAGGTCGTAACGAATTCTAACGAAGAAACTGAAGAGGTGGATTTAATGTCTATCTTTCCATATGAGTATTAAAAAAGAAACACTCACTAATGATTAACATAAAGCCTCGATAGTTAATGTCTTTTTAAAATAAAGCCTCCTAAAATAACTTATTTATTTAATTAAAACAATTATCGGTTGTGTTTTTTAATGTTATTCAGATTCGAAAACGGCGAAACGTCAAGTAACTCCCCAATATACAATAAAGGTTTTTGTATATTGCTTGTTTGCTTCTAACCTTACAGAACTGTCATCTTAATGTAAGGTTAGAAGATAGTTTGTTTAACTTTTAAATGTAATAATAAAATTATAAGAAACGAGAATAAATTTTTAGAAATTATAGGAGTGTGTTAATAATGATCGTAACAACAACGAATACTATTCAGGGTAAAGAAATTATTGAGTATGTAGACATCGTAAACGGTGAAGCAATTATGGGTGCAAATATCGTACGCGATATCTTCGCTTCTGTTCGTGACGTTGTCGGTGGCCGTTCTGGTGCATATGAAAGTAAATTAAAAGAAGCTCGTGACATTGCGATGGACGAAATGAAACAACTTGCGACGCAAAAAGGAGCAAATGCAATCGTTGGTATCGATGTAGACTACGAAGTGGTTCGTGACGGAATGTTAATGGTTGCGATAAGCGGTACAGCTGTACGTGTATAAATATATAGAAAGATAGCACCTCATTGGGGAACTGCACCTTCAATTGTTAGACATAACTAACAATTGGAGGTGCAGTTTTTTATGGCCAAATATTCTTTGAAAACGAAATGAGATGCATAGATAGCACTCGTTATTAATAATTTCCCTAATAACCATTTCGTTTTTGATAAGTTTTTCATGAGTACAGATTATAGCAAAAAGATTTCTTCCTAATAAACAGCCTAGTGACAGGGTAGCTGTTCTTATCCGCCATAAAATATCAGTAAAATGGTAATTAATCATATAAATACAGCTTTGCATACAGAATTTAATAACACTTTAAAAAGAAGAATCCCAATTGGGTAAACCCTATTGGGATGGTTTATTGAACCTGGTATAACGGTACTTCAAGGTGTCCCATATAACTTGTTTCAGAATAGGAGAGTAGAATATGAGAAAAATAGGTTATGCTCGAGTAAGTTTTGTTGATCAGAACCCAAAGAGACAATTACAACAAATGAAGGAAATTGGAATGGGCATTATATATGAAGAAAAGGTATCAGGTGCTACCTAAGACAGAGCTGAACTTCAAATGAATATATATAATATCTGTCTCTTATACACATCTCCGAGCCCACGAGAC
>NZ_JAEHBK010000059.1:0-15337 GCF_016483685.1 Bacillus cereus group sp. N8
AAAGCGCCTGTCATGATTTATGCTCGTAAAGAAGGATGGATCGATGTTGGTAGAAATAGTTGGGCACCTGAAAAACACTTTGATATTTTAGATATTCGATAAAAAAACAATCCCAATAGAAGCTATTTTTTATGTTTTATAAGAATAGAAAAATTAGTTAAATAGTGTTCCGTTGCTTATTCAAAATATGCACCTGGTTTCGGTATTAATAGATACTCAGCGCCAGGTGTTCCAGCTGGAAGCTACTTAGGCAGAATGGATGGTTCTCTTCCGTATGACATTTACTCTCGCAAAGATGGTTGGATTGATATTGGACCAAACGCATGGGTGAAAGAAGAACATTTTGATGTTAGATAAGAATAAAAGCTTAGAGTCGCTCGTTTGAGCGGCTCTTTATTTTGGAATCGGGGCATGACCGGAAATGAAAAATAACAGTTTTTTCCTACAAACTAAGTTGTTTTCGTGTCTCGATTCGAGAATGAAAGAAGTGGTTCAGTGATTAGTTTGTTTAAAGACTTCATAAACGCTGAGGCTATTCTTTATAAAAATATTAGAAAACACGTATTCAAGTCACCAAAGAAAAAGAGCGAAACAGACAAGCTAGGAGGAAACATGGACAGGAAGCAAATTTTCATCGACGTCTTATTACACAAAGGGATTTACAAGGAAGAAGATACAGGACGTCAGCTTTATGAAATGAGTGAGCAGGAGTTATTCGAATTACTAAAAGGAGATGAGGAGTAATGCGAGCAATGGAGAACAGTGTTTATGAAGTAACGCAATTATTAGCAGGAACTAAAGGAGGTAAGTAATGAGAAAAGAAACCGCGGTACAGGTGCAAAGCGAAATTAAAACGGTAGAGAGTGAGATTCATAAACTACAGTACCATTTGGTCGGATTAGATAGCGAGAAGAGGAAGACAAAACAAACTTTGGAAGAATTGAAGAATCGTAAACAACTATTGAAGAGTTATTTATAAGGAGCGGAATGTATTGGATTCCCTTTTTATAAAACGTTAGAGGAAATTTACATGGAGAAAGAAACAGTTTGGTCGAATGATACTCCATCTGTTGTGGTCGAATTAGAAAACTAAACAAAAATTTCATTTTGTAGAAAAAAACCCCCTAGTTTCCTAGGGTAATGGTATAACAGCTCAATATATTTTATTCTTTTATATCGTAACGTAATATTACGTTAAAAACATCAGGTAAATGTAACCAATTACAGAAAATAAGAGCAGCTAGCAAAAGCTAACTGCTCGGTTCTCCAAGGGGGAACAAGGAGAAAAATCTAATGTCATCTATATTATTGACGGAATATTGAGTTTTATTCAGGGGATTTACTAATTATGTAGGTTGCGTGAGAAGCCCTATTAACATCCAGGCTGCCCCGATTAGAATTAAAGTTTCAAATGTAATCCAAAATTTTCTTTTTTCTGGTTTTTGAAATTCTTTAATTACAGAGAATACGGCACTGATTCCTACAAGAGTGAAAAGAATAATTCGGATTGTATCAGTCATGTGTATCACCACCTAAGATTTGAATAGTTTAATTATATATTAATTACCATTTTGTAGAAACTTAATAAAATAATCCTTTGAATAGAAAGCGAGGAATAACAATGGGACTAGGAAACCGTGGGATGGCATTTGAAATGCTTATCAATCTAGTGAATGAAATGTATCAAAGAGCGGGAGTGGCGCTTATAAATAAACGTCCGGCTCCTGTGAAGGTGTTAAAGAGTAAGGGTGGACGAGTACTAAATGGATTCTATGAAGCTAAAAGTACAGTAGACTATGATGGCGTGTACAAAGGACGAGCTATTGCATTTGAAGCGAAGTCTACTGAGAATCCTACACGATTTGATCTAAAAAACATCGCGCAGCACCAATTAGATTACTTGGAAAAAGCAGAGAGGATGGGAGCGGTTTGCTTCTTCCTTATTGAATTCAGCAAGGATAAGTCAGTCTTCTTGGTACCACTAACAGTCATTCAATTTTATGTAAGGATGTCTCATCAACCGAAGGCTACGAAGTCTATACCAAGAGCAGACTTTGATATTTACGGGTACCTGGTAGATCAGACAGAAAGAGCGCCAGTTGATTACTTACAATACATTGATGAGCAAGGATTCACACCGGTAATAGATAGCATGATTCAATTTGATCAGGACCATAAAAAGGTAGCGAATGACATTGAAGCAGCGAAAGAGAAAATGAACAACAAGAAACGTAAATTATTAAAGGCTTAATGGATAGCGGAACGATGGCGAGTAGATGGTGGGGCTACTTACTAACCGTCGTTCCCTTATTCAACAATGAAATATTAAAATTTCACGTACCTTATGTGATGTTAAAATTACAAATTCAGAAATAGGGGGATTCCTTCATGGAGAGACAATTAACTTTATTACCAGCTATCGATGATAAGAAAGTACAAAAGGAAGTAGTGAGCGTATTAAAGGAATACAGAGCACTCAAGATGCGATTCAGTAATGAAGTGGAGCAGGAAGGAATCAGTTTATTCCCTGGGTTACGTGATTCAAGGAATACAAGTAAATGGAAGGTGCAGCAGGTAGAGAAGGCGCTTAACAACCTATTAGATGAAGACGAGCGTAAAATCGTTGAGCGTGAGTTTCTGACAAACGAGAGAGTAAAGGATTCAGACGTTTATCATGATCTACTACTCAAGAAGACATATTTCTATGAGAAGAAGCAGAGTGCGGTTAAATTGATTGCTACAGCATTAGGGATAATCTAAAAACCGCGAACAAAATGCGAACTTTTTGGGGGACTAAATAAAAACGTGAAAATTATAAGCTATTTCCATAAACAGTTCTTTGAAAAGAGAATACGTTTTGGGGATAGCGTTCCCATTATAATAACGTTACTCGGTGACGCGGAGGCTAGAGGGAATAAGAGCTTCCCGAAATTATTTATATTTATCATTCAGCTCGGAATGCGTCCTCTGGGTTGATAATAAATATAAGTCTATTTCTCTGATATGTCGTTTCTTGAAAATGGAATGGGGGTGGTTGCTCATGATTGAGTGACACTTGCGTTCTAAAATTCTAAAAATGTATGCTTAATCTCGTTCATTAGTAATTACTCACGATTCTTATTAATGACCAAAATGAGAGCAGAGAGCTTTCGCTCTTTGTTTGAGCCAATACAGCGGAAACATTCCCCTTCCGTCCCTATAGTGTATTGGTTCAGACAAGGCGTCGGAAGAAATATATACGTCTTGATATTAATCCTTTATAATTCGATATTGGTTTGCAAAGGTGAAAATGACATTAAGTAGCCGAAGTATTGAGCCGACTCTACGGAGTATAAACGAGAAGATTCTTAGTCTTCTCCCAGTCACCGAACTAACCAAATGTGAAGCGTGTAGCTAATATATAGTGTTGCGGTGACTTGGAGAAGGTTGAGAGTTATCTTGACCTTTGAAGAGGAACTTTTGCCATTTGTTTTTTTATTTCTCTCTATTAAATATGTGAACTATGGGGAGTTTTATAAAACATAACTTTTGAATTATGTAATAAAAGTATATATAATTATACTAATGTCAATATATTAACTGGTTAAAAATGGGGAAAGAAAAATGAAGATTAAATTTGATGTAGTTAAAAATGAAAATTTTGATTTTACTTTAATAGAAACAAAATTGCTGAAAACTTTTAAAGAAGTAGATAATGTAGCAATAATTGAAAAGGTTGAAGATAAAATTTTTGAAAAAGATGATGTGCAAACCCATTTAGCGGAGATTACTATTAATGTTACAGGAAATAATATTGGATATAGATCAGCTTCAGCTAGTATATTCATTGTTCTAGAAAGTCTATCAATAGAGCTATTCAATATTAATATTAGTATACATTAAGCATCCAAAATGGGTGCTTTTTTCTTTGTTATATATAAATTACACATTAAATCAGTGAACATTCTAATAAGACAAGCATATGATGAATTCGTGGGACGAGTTATCATATGAGGTGAAACTTGGGGCGCCATACTTATTTGTTGAAGGGTACCTAATGACGGGTACTCTTTTTATTTTGCACCTTTTAATAAGGACAAGCATATATTGGAGTATGGGGTTGCCCCACTTCATATATTTGAGCACCTATCGATTATGGGTGCTCTTTTATTTTGTATAAAATTAACAATTGGATTAAAGGATATCTATATAAATTGGTAGAATCTAGTTGTTTGGTTCACATTTTAATCCGAGGGGTACAAATTCGATGCGACGTGAAAAGGATTTGTTGAAACAGTGGAAGGCGGATTTGCAAGCTGTTCAAGAAGAGAAAAGGCTGAAGAAGAAGGCTAAGAAAAAGAATAAAAGATATAGCATGCCTGGTAATACAGCTGACTTCATGAATGGAAAGGATACTTATCGTAAAGAGCATGGGGTATGGAAGCAAAGAAATAAATAATGTAAGGATAAATGAGTTTGATTAAGTTTATAGCAATTATCGTAGGCGCTGCCGTGATCTGGTTGGCGTCTTGTTTGTTGTTAAGAGATGATAAGGGGTGAAATAGACTTGCAATTTGAAGATTAGATAATAATATTATTACTTTAAAATGCAGAAAGTAGACTAATAAACAAGCTGTTTTTAACTTTTAATCATAGAATATGAGGAATTCGGTTCTGGTGCAAAAATCATTTGATAGGGACATAGAAACCTACATAGACTGTTCAATGGCAGATTATGATGCAATTCCAAACAATTTATGTATGAACCTAACTTCATTTTGGGCAGACTTCACCTGTGAGTGAAGTTTCCCTTTTTTCATCATATGCATGGCTTCAACACCACTCAATATAGAGGTTGCTGTTTTAAATGACTTGAATCCCAACATAGAACGCACGCGTTTCTTAATAAAACGATGATCCTGTTCCACTATATTATTGAGATATCTAACTTGCCTTAGTTGTATACCTTCAGGCATATGTTTCTCTTCTTTCAACTCTTGAATCGCTACAGGATAGGCAGGATTCTTATCTACTGTTATCACGCGAGGTTTAGAAACGTACGAAAAAGCCAAGGCTTTCTTGAAAAAGCGATTGGCTGCTTGTTTATCTCTTGATTGATTTAGATAAAAATCAATTGTATACCCTTCTGAATCGACTGCATGATATAAATACATCCATTGCCCTTTTACTTTGATATATGTTTCATCGACTCTCCAAGAGTCATTTGTTGACTTAAGATGATGTCGTACTTTCTCTTCTAATTGAGGTCCATATTGATGAACCCAGCGCATAATCGTTGTGTGAGCAATTGATAATCCTCTTTCCTCCATCATTTCCACCAGATTACGAAAGCTCAAGTTGTACCGTAGGTACCACCTTACTGTTAATAAGATTAGTTCAGGCTGATAATGCTTCCATTTGAACAAATTCTCCTTTTCCATACTGATCACACACCTTTTGTAGAGTAGTAATATCAGTATGTCCAAGTTTAAGAGATTTTTTGCACCAGAACTGAATAATCTGTAGTCGAATTTTAAAATAAACAATTTAATTAATCTAGCTTGTTTATTTTAGCTTAATATTATGCAATATTCCCATGCAAACGATTGCGTTTTTCGTATATAATGAAAACGGATACATAAGTGTTTTATAAATTTAAAAAAGGAAAAGGAGAAAAGGGATGAAAAAACAGTTTCAATATTATGGTATTGTCATTTTATCTGTCTTGATGTTATTTGTATCTCTATTAATTCCACAAGCAAGTTTTGCAGCTGTAAATGGAAAAGGAATGAATCCGGATTACAAAGCTTACTTAATGGCACCATTAAAAAAGATTCCGGAAGTAACAAATTGGGAGACATTTGAAAATGATTTAAGGTGGGCAAAACAAAATGGTTTTTATGCTATTACTGTTGATTTTTGGTGGGGAGATATGGAAAAGAACGGGGATCAGCAATTTGATTTTTCATACGTACAGCGTTTTGCTCAATCAGTAAGAAATGCAGGTATGAAAATGATACCTATTATTTCTACACATCAGTGTGGTGGAAATGTTGGCGATGATTGTAATACACCAATTCCTTCATGGGTTTGGAATCAAAAAAATGATGATAGTCTTTACTTTAAATCTGAAACCGGAACCGTTAATAAAGAAACATTGAATCCACTTGCTTCAGATGTAATTCAAAAGGAATATGGTGAACTATATACGGCATTCGCAGTAGCTATGAAACCGTATAAAGATGTAATCGCAAAGATATACTTATCTGGGGGACCAGCTGGAGAGCTGAGATATCCTTCCTACACATCTGCTGATGGAAGCGGTTATCCATCACGTGGAAAGTTTCAAACCTATACAGAATTTGCAAAATCAAAATTCCGTTCCTGGGTATTAAATAAATATGATTCCTTAAATGAAGTGAACAAAGAGTGGAGTACAAAACTTACTTCTGTTTCAGAAATTTTACCACCAAGCGATGAGGAACTGTTTCTAAAGAATGGATATAACTCTTCATATGGAAAAGATTATTTAGAATGGTATCAAGGTGTTTTAGAAAGTCATACAAAATTAATTGGTGAATTGGCACACGATGCTTTTGATTCAACTCTTCAAGTACCAATCGGTGCAAAGATTGCAGGAGTACATTGGCAATATAATAATCCGGTTATACCTCACGGGGCAGAAAAGCCAGCAGGGTATAATAATTATAGCCATTTACTTGATGCTTTCAAAAGCGCAAAGTTAGATGTAACATTTACTTGTCTAGAAATGATAGATAAAGGTAGTTATCCCGAATATTCAATGCCTAGAACATTAGTACAAGAAATTGCAACATTAGCTAATCAAAAGGGAATTGTATTAAATGGTGAAAATGCTTTAAGTTTAGGAAATGAGGCAGAGTATAACAGAGTTGCAGAAATGGCTTTTAATTATAATTTTGCTGGATTTACGTTACTTCGGTATCAAGATGTAATGTATAACAATTCATTAATGGAGAAATTTAAGGATTTATTAGGTGTGACTCCTGTTATGCAAACGATTGTAGTAAAAAATGCTCCTACAACAATAGGAGATACTGTTTATATTACTGGCAATCGTGCGGAATTAGGAAGTTGGGACACGAAACAGTATCCAATTCAACTATATTATGATTCTCATAGTAATGATTGGAGAGGAAATGTTGTGTTGCCAGCTGAAAGAAATATAGAATTTAAAGCATTTATTAAAAGTAAAGATGGAACGGTCAAATCATGGCAAACAATACAACAAAGTTGGAATCCAGTCCCACTGAAGACTACCTCTCATATAAGTTGGTGGTAATTATATTATGCAAACAAAAAAGATCCTTTAATAAGTGATAAAGGGTTCTGGTGCAAGCCTCGAATGCTGTCAAAATATACACAAAAATATGAGAGTAATATGGCCTATTGGTTTTGAAGGGGGGCCACTTTAATAATCATAGATAATTTTTTCTTATTGAACTAACGGGTGCTTTAGTTGAACAAGATGTGGATTTAAAACAAAGTCGCGATGTTTGTAAAAAAGATGCGATGTTTAAAATAAAGTCACGACGTTTATAAAAAAGTTACGAAGCTTTGCTCCTTTGGATGTAATTTGTCTAAAGGACTTTTTATGGTAAAAATAACATAATGATATTCCAGAAAAGGGCCATTTAATGGAAGAAGATTTAGCAAAAGTACAGGAATGGGCTTGTATCTATGCGAAAAACTATGTTCAAAATTAGGATTGAAAATTGGCATTGAATCTGAAGTGAATAAAGGAACTAGAGTTACATTAATATTTCCTTTATCAGGTATGGTAACTTTTGAGTCTTATTTATAAAAGAAATGCTGCCATCTTCCCACGAATTTCATATGAAACTTATAAACAAATGTAAAACGGTATGAAAAGAGTAGAAATTCTCTTCATACCGTTTGTATTATTTAGACATTGAATATATTGGTATATTTAATTAAAGACTATGCTCTTTATCCATTTCAAACAATGTAAAAAAACACCCGCGATTGTTCGAGGGTGTTACTTCGCCTGTTTAAACTCCTACAGTAAAACAGGGTCCGATTATGTTGATACTTTTTATAAATAACATCATTACATTAATTTTCTTTCGGAAGCACAATTCTTTTATACAATTGAACTGTAATGAAGTAATAAATCGAGTAAATCACTACGAAAATAACAATTGGTAACCAAATACGAAAATATGGATCAATCAAAATGGCTCCGAACATGTTCATACCAACTAATACATGAACAATGCCAACAATTGCTGGGACTAAGAACACGAAGAATAACTCCTTATAAATCGATTGTGTTAATAACTCTCGGCGAACACCGATTTTACGAAGCATTTGATAACGCGTACAATCTTTGGATGCACCAGACAAAACTTTAAACATAAGGCAACTTGCCATCATTGCTAAGTACGCAATTCCGACGAAGAAGCCCATGAACATCAATCCACTGAACATGCCATGATAAGAATCATACATTCGATATTTACTCTTTAGTTCTTCAGGTTTCATACTTGTATATTTAGCTAACTGTAATTCGTCAAGTTGTTTCCATTCCTTTAAGTATGATTTAAAATTATCTGTTTTCCCAATAAACACAGTACTTTCTCGACCCTCTATACTATGGTACATGTCTTTGTCTACAATTTTTATTTCATGATCAGGATACATATAATATGGCTGGATTATTTCGAAAGCTTCACTCCATTGTTGCGGTGACTTCTTCACGTTTGCACCAATTGGCAACTCTTCTGAAACTCTCTTTGTTTTCCCAAACTCTGCTCTCTCATTACTATTTTTCAATACTAAAGGACGATTTTTCTCTAAATCCTCTTTTAAATAGTAAATAGACTGACCATCTATTTTGTAATGATATTCAAGCTTCTCTGTAAATAAGATAGTATTCAAAATTTTCTTTTCTTCAGTTGTTGGATTATGAACGACTGAATCGTAAATTTCACTACCATTAACCATTTTTATTACGTTGTTTTTAAATGCCATACCACCAGAAATCCCACCAGCTCCAAGGGCCACTAACATTGCTACCGTGGCAAGCACATTTGCTAGGCTATTCATACGAAAATTTAATTGTGCAAAAGTAAAAGCATTGAGGCCTTTCTCACAACGTTTTTTATTACTCTTTAACTTGTTAATCATAACTGGGAGAAGTGATCCAAATAAAAGGTAAGTACCAAAGGTTGCTGTGGTCAATCCAAGGGCCATTAATCCAAGAGCAGCCATTCCCGCTTGTGGAATATAGGTCAGTGATGCATAACCAATACCTAACAAAATTAAACCAAGGAATGCAACTACAACTGTCATTTTTCCTTTTACCGCGACACGTTCTGTTTGTGCATCTGCATGTACAAGTTGTAATACGGAAAAACGTACTAATTTAATACTACTCATAATTGCTGATAGTACAAATAGTGCAAAGAAGAAGATGCACGTAACAGTTATAGATGGAATATAAAATGCTTGATAACCCTCACCAGGAAATTCCAATTGCTTCATTAGTAACTGTCCGATACCTTCTGCAAGTCCTACTCCAACTGTAATTCCAATCGCAAGAGACGCTGCGCCTAATACGATTGTTTCAATAAACATAAGTAGTGTAACTTTATGCTTTTTTGCTCCTAACATCATATACATACCAAACTCTTTTTGGCGAAGAGATACTAAGAAAGAGTTTGCATATAAAATGTAGAAAAATGTTATAATCGCTAACAGAAAGGAACCAATGTGGAATATAGATACAATATCCCGAATAGAAGAGCTAGATTCAAGAAACGTTTTATTTAATGATAGCGTTTGAAACATATAAAAAGTAGAAATAGATACGATAAGACCAACAAGTAAAACAATGTAATCTTGCAACTTACTTTTTAGGCCTGACATAGAAAGCTTAAATAACATGATTGAACTTCCTTCCTTACGCTTTTTGTGTGCCTAAGTTTGCAAGCACGTCTAAAATTTCTTTATAGAATTCTTCACGGGTACCACCGCGATGAATTTCTTTATATAACTCACCATCTTGAATGAATAAAATACGCTGACAGTAACTTGCGCTGTAAGGATCATGCGTAACCATCATAATGGATACACCTTGCTCTTTATTTAAGCTTGTCATGGCATCAAGTAAACTCGTTGCATTTTTAGAATCTAGAGATCCAGTTGGCTCGTCCCCTAAAATAATTGCAGGTTCATGAACTAACGCACGTGCTGCTGCGGAACGTTGCTTTTGTCCACCAGATACTTCAGAAGGATACTTTTGAAGTATTGCTGTAATGCCTAACATATCAGCCACTTTTTCTACTTTCTTTCCAATATTACGAGATGAAAGACCTTGAAGTGAAAGTGGGAGTGCAATATTTTCATATATAGATAAATTCTCTAATAAGTTAAAGTCTTGGAAAATGAATCCTAATTTTTGCGAACGGAAATCAGAAAGCTCACCTTGTTTCATTTTCGTTATATCCGTACCTGCAATTTGAACAATGCCGCCCGTTGCTGTGTCTAACGTTGAAATTACATTTAATAATGTTGTTTTACCAGAACCAGAAGGCCCCATAATACCAACAAATTCTCCCTCTTGAATTGAGAATGATACACCTTTTAACGCGTGTGATTGATTCTCACCTTTTTTACCGTACAATTTTTGAATGTTTTTTACATCTACAACTGGTTTTATCATATATATCCTCCTACGTTTGTTTTTTTATTTCTATAAAATAAGGGTTATTCATATTTGCTACTAACAAAATAGTCGTGTTGCATCTACCTTTTTCATGAGGGTGTCACGATGTATCCACTTGAAAGCTGTAAATAAAATTTTCTTTTTAATTTCTCCTCACTCCTCATCACTTTGAATACATCCATGATAAACTATGAAAATTAGGAAACACCCCGTAAAATCCTTAAGATTTCTTAAGTTTTTATAAAAAAAAGCTTATGGAACCTGTAATTCCATAAGCCATTCTATTTAATTGGATGTTCAACAATAAAGGACATCCAGCCGTCTTTATATTCTGCATGTATATTACCATTATGAAGTTCAACGATCCTTTTGGAGATAGCAAGTCCCAGTCCATTTCCTTGATCATTTTTTCTTGCCTTATCACCCCTGAAAAATCTTTCAAACAATTTATTAGGATCGCTAACAGGCGGCTTCTCGACTTTATTTGATACTTTCAAAATCGCTTTGTTATCTATTAATTCAAGACATACGGATAATTCGGAAGGTTTCATGCTGTACTTTATCGCATTCATAAACAGATTTTCATATACACGTACCATTTTTTCTACATCCATGAAAATAGGTATTGTTTCTTCCGTTATTGATTTTTGAACGTTTAAACTTTCTTTTTCAAATATAGGAATGTATTCTCCAACTATTTGCTCCAACAAACCTGATAGATCAACTTCATTAAAGTTTAACTTAGCATCTATGCCTGATAAACGAGTATATTCAAACAGTTCATCAATTAAATATTTCAGTCTCTGTGATTTTAAATAAGTGGTTTCAAGGTATTCCTGTAATTGTGTTTTACTGTTGTATTGCCCTCTTTTTAATAAATCTATATAGCCAATAATAGATGTTAATGGTGTGCGTAAGTCATGAGATACATTGGTGATAAGTTCATTTTTTGTACGTTCTAATCGTCTTTCTTGTTCAAATGTATTTTCCAATTCCTTGGACATATAGTTGATATTTTGAGCAAGTTGGGTCAATTCGTCCTTCCCCTTAATCCCAATTGTCAGACCTAGTTTTCCATTGGCAATATCATTCACATTATCAGAAATGAGCTTCAAATATACTATTTTCTTTCGAACCAATATCAAAAAAATTATAATAAAGTTAAAGATTGCGAACGTGAATAGGAACAACAATGACAAATAGAATTCATACATACCAAATTCTTCGTGTTTTTTAAATGTTGGATCTATGACGTATACCAAAATGAGGATTGTTAAACCAAATGAAATAAAAAAACTAACTGCAACAGCACCAAGAAGTTTTATAATGATCTTATTTCTGAAACTAACATTCTTCATATTTTATACCCAATTCCCCAAACAGTTTTAATATAAATGGGATGTTTAGAATCTTCTTCAATTTTGTCTCTTATTTTTGTAATATGCACCATGACGGTATTATCTGATTTATAAAAAACCTCTTTCCAAACTGATTCATATATTTTTGAAACACTCAGGACAATCCCTTTGTTACGGACAAGTAGTTCGAGAATATCAAACTCTTTTGGAGTTAGCCTTGTTTCTTTTCCCCTTACCCATACTTGACGAGTATCTGTATTCACGGTTAAGTCACCAATTTCTAGAATGCTTTTATTATGTTCTATTGACGTATTGTATTTTTTAAACCTTCTTAATTGGGATTTTACCCTAGCGATTAATTCCAATGGGTTAAACGGCTTTGATAAATAATCATCAGCACCAGAGGCCAGTCCCTGAATTTTGTCTATATCCTCAGATTTTGCAGATAGCATAATGATAGGCATATTGCGATCTTCCCTAATCTTCATACAAGCTTCAATACCATCCATATTCGGCATCATAATATCTAAAATAATAAGATCAAATTCCTTTACTTCTAACAATTGTAAAGCTTCCAAAGCATCTTCTGTTTTTTGAGTTTTTAGGCCTTCATTTTCCAGGTATACAGAGATAAGATTTCTAATCTCTTTATCATCATCAACAATAAGAATGTTTGACTCCATTTTCTTCCTCCACATGTTTTCTCATATTGAACATTTAAAGACAATTGCAGGTGAGACATGTCTATCGTCTCTTTATTGTAAATCTAACGGCGAAAAACAAGAAACAACATACTGAATATAGTGATACTGTTCACCTTAATATAATGTTCATTATGTTAAGGCTAAACATTATCCAATTCATTAGATTTCATCTACTTTTAATTAACTTTCCTTTGAATACACCTGTTCTTGACCCGATTTTGACAATGTTTATTTTCTTCAATTCAGTTCCTTCAATTAATTTGTCTCCAAGAAATCTAGAACTTGGAAGGACTGGAACGACTAATTTTTTGTTCATTGTATACAGAAATAAGTAAGCGAATCGTATTCATAATTAATCACACCGTATGTTTGCATTCATAATCATACTCTAGAGTCCAAACCTTAAGAAATAGGGGCAAAAGTTCTTAAGAATTCTTAAGCTTTATGCAGCAGGTTGTCATCAGTATAAATGTTCGTTCTTAAATATTGACTATTACTTTCTCGATGTAATGATAGTTATTAAAAACAACTTTAATATAGTAAAGTATTTAATATAACTTTCAATAATCCAAGAGTAAGGTCATACGTCATTAAATAGGTATTATACTATAAGAATCTAGAGTGATTTATAAAAAAATAATAGGGCATGCATTAGAAATTATCGGTAAAGAAATTCGTGAAGTAAAAGATTTAAAAATAGCTCAAAAAGGGACTGGTGCAAATTTTCTTAATAGGGGTCACCATACATGCCCATCAACTTAAAGATACATGCAAGATTTTATGCAAAAAATCGGGGGACATAGGGAACTATGGGGAAGCCGGAAGACGCGCCAGGATAGGAATGTATAAAAAGATGCATAGAATCATAGAAAAAGGTGAATCCCTTGTGAGAGTAAGGGGATGCCTTTGTCCTTGCTACCAATAATGAGACGTTATGTAAACTTAAAATGTATAGGGTATGCATTATTTCTTGTTCAACTAACGGGCAGTTTAGTTGAATAGTGTTGTTTAACTTGTATTCAACAATCTGGCCAGATTGTTGAGGTTCTCTTCTGAAATAATTGGATATTAATATTAAAATAGATGGGGATTATGAAGTCATGTACTTAAACTATAGGACAGGATTATTGATTTCCTATATAATTATAGCAAACAAAATATAGGTTATTTAAGGATGGCTGATATGTTGAAAACAAAAACTAAATATCGAACTTGGATACGAATTTACAAACTAATTATTTTTTTGGTTATTTCACTCATTCTTCTCTTGGTAACATTATTACCTGTTAGTTTATACCTGCGAGTTCTGTCAGGTATTTTTGCGTTGCCTTTTATTTATATAGCATTTATACTTTCTTATTCAGTTTACCAATTTGCAGCATTTGGGGGGAATTATCAGTCAAAGATACATGATTTAATTGTTGCCAAGGTGAATTGGGATGGAAAAGGAAAAATACTAGATATAGGAACCGGTAGTGGTTCACTGATTATTAAACTGGCAAAGACTTTTCCTAAGTCCTTTCTAACTGGAATTGATTATTGGGGCGGAAATTGGGAATATTCCAAATCCCAATGCCAACAGAATGCTGAAATAGAAGGGGTCTCTGATAGAATTGATTTTCTGAAAGCAAGTGCTGCAGAACTCCCTTTTACTGATGATGAATTTGATATAATTGTAAGCTGTCTAACATTTCATGAAGTAAAAGATAGAGAAAATAAAACTGAAGTAATTAAAGAGGCTTTAAGAGTGTTAAAACCTGGTGGTGAATTTATTTTCTTAGATTTGTTTATGGATGAAAAAATATTTGGGGATGAAAAAGAGCTCTTAAATGTCTTAAAGAAACATGGTGTATCTGAATTGAATAGCTACGAGCTTACTGAAGAAATGGAGTTACCAAAACTCTTATTAAACAAAAAAGTATTAGGAAATGCAATGATTTTGAGCGGAAGGAAATAAGAATGCCCTTATAATAGCCCGGACTTCTCTATTATAAGGCAACTACTTAACTTAACTAACGAGGTCGTTTATTTAACTTAACAAAGTGAGGTAGCCCTATTTGTTTTTTATTAGTGAGTGGGCATATACCTGTTCAAGAATAGGGCGCGTTTGTTGAATAAGCGTCTCTGTTCTTATTAAACTAACGGAGTGCTTTAATTGAGTAAGAAACTAAAACTTTTTAACTTCCGCTTTCGAAAATTATGTAAATACGAAACCCCTTCAGCAAGTAAACTGAAGGGGTTTTTTCTAGATACATTGAATACCGATAAGTGGGGTTATGTAAATTTTTAATATGGTTTTTAATCCTCGGACATGATTAAAATTGTTAAATAAAAATTACTTATACAAACTAATCCCTTATCTATTATAGATAAGGGATTGGTTTAATTTTGTTGTATGGTATAAAAAAATCGAGTGTCATAATATATGGTAACATGAATATTTATGTTTTTTAAAATTTTATTTATTCTAAATAAACAAAAAGAACTAGTATTGATATTATCCCCTTTAAGTAGACAGTGTAAAAAGACCATGTACATACATGGATGTTACACTATTACTTGGAGGG
>NZ_JAEHBK010000006.1:0-266869 GCF_016483685.1 Bacillus cereus group sp. N8
ATTGAAATGTTGGCACAAAAAAGAGATGTGCGTGGAACCATTCTCCATTCAGATCAGGGATTCCAGTACACATCTCATGCCTACAACAAACGACTTTTTGAGTTAGGTATCATTGGCAGCCACTCTCGCAAAGGAAACTGCCATGATAATGCCTGTATCGAATCATTTTTCTCCCATTTTAAATCGGAGATGTTGTATTTGAATCATTTTAAAACAGAAGCGGATTTAATACAAGCAATTGAAGAATATATTTACTTTTATAACTATAAACGGTTCCAAAAACGACTCAACCATCGAGCTCCGATAGAATATCGAGTCTCGATGGCTGCTTAGTCTTTTTAATACTGTCTACTTGACAGGGATAATACCATTTTCGGTCTTTTTTTATTATGGAAATTAATTCCTTGTAGCTGGTACAATTAAGTTATAAGGAGGAGATTATTATGACTATATATAAAAGGTTTAGTTTGATTATGTTCCTCGTATTATCCCTCAGTTTGTTTATTAGTACAACGATGAAATTTCACTTTGTAGTAGGTATTCTATGGATATTATGTACATGTACTCTCTTTCTATATATTCCGCTTCGTTTTCAACAGGAAGTACCTGTCTTTCAAAAATACGTAGCATGGATTAAAAGTGGGGGAAGATGGGGGGAGTAAAAGTATATCAGCGATTATTAGAATATATCGACCGCAACCCAAAATATATCAGCGATTATTAGAATATATCGACCGCAACCCAAAATATATCAGCGATTATTAGAATATATCGACCACAACTGAAAATATATCAGCGATTATTGAAATATATCGACTTACTGACAAAAACTGACAACGATAGCAACTTAATAATAAAAAGAGGCAGTCCCGAAATTTGGGGACTGCCTCTTTTTTGTATAACGATTAATGAATATCACGTTTCTTGAAATTACCACCTTTTACTTCTGCTACGTCATAAACTGTAATAAAGGCATTGGGATCAATTTCATTAATAAGGTCTTTCATTTTACTTTCTTCTAAACGGTTAATTACACAAGAAATTTCTTTAAATTGCTCTCTTGAATAACCACCATAAACTTCATTGTATGTTGCGCTTCGGCCTAAACGATCGCGAATTGTTTCTACCATTAATTCAGGCTCTTTTGTGATAATTTTAAATGTTTTCGAACCACTTAAACCAACTTCAACGATATGAATCACTTTCGAAGCAATAAAGTAAGCAATTGCCGAAAGAATAGCTCCTTGAAGACCGAATACTGTTGATACGAAAATAAACACGAACATGTTTAAGAATAAAATAAGGTCACTCGTTCCAAAAGGTAACTTGCGAGAAAGTAATACAGCTAGCATATCGATTCCATCTAATGCTCCGCCGTTACGTAATGCTAGTCCCATACCGAAACCGATAATAATACCACCAACAACTGTAACAAGTAGTGTATCGCCTTCAATAATAGTTGGTATTCCGTGCATGACAACGGTACCTATTGCTAATGAAGCAATCCCGATGATGGAATAAATTGCAAAGCTTTTACCGATTTGCTTATATCCTAACCAAACGAAAGGAATGTTAATAACTGCGATTAGAGCCCCTAATGGCAATCCAAATAATCTTGAACTAACGATACTTAAACCAGTCACACCACCGTCTGATACGTTATTTGGAATTAATACCGCTTCTAATCCGTATGCTGTGATAAATGCCCCAATAATAATCATCAAAGCTTTTGAAGCAATTTTTAGCTTATTGGGCTTGTTTTTGATAATTTTCTCCATGTAATTTCCTCGTTTCAAACTAGTTTCTTATTTGTTACGTAATTCACACCAAATTTCATTTTAACATTTAATTTGAAAAAATTCTCCTTTAATGGATGTATGCAGGGAATATTATCACCATATTATCTTTAAAATATTTTTGAAATGAGTATAAGAAATCCCATCCTTTCAAAGGATGGGAGGCTATTAAGAAATTATAAAACTAAGTACGGATAGGAGTAAAAAGAATCCTAAAATGGACCCGCAAACTTTCATATGACGTTTACGTCCCATTACAACAATTGCAACATATTCACGAATCATTGCATTAGGCCAGTAATAAAACGCAGTTTTGGATCCAATTCCTTGGCTATTCAGGCCAGCTTGTCTTGCATATATACCAGCGCGGAAAAGGTGGAAATTATTTGTTGTAAAAATACTTCTATACTTACCTTCAGGTTTTAAAGAGTCCATAATTTCTTTAGAGAACGACATATTTTGATATGTGTTTACAGAGCGATTTTCTTGCACTGTATGTTCAAGAGGAATTCCTTTTTCAACCGCATAATTTTGCATCGCTTCTGCTTCAGGAAGCCCTTCATCTGGACCTTGTCCACCAGAGAAAATAATTGTTGGTGGTGTATTCACAGCTGCTTGTTTCCAATAAAAGTCGATAGCTTTATTAATGCGGCTTGCAAGTAACGGTGGTACTTTATCATTAATTAAGCCACTGCCAAGAACGATGATAAAATCTTGATTACGTCTCGGTCTATTAAATTGGTATAGAAAATATGCTGTTAAGAAGTTAGATACGTGTATAAAGAAATATACGGTCATAAGAGAAATACCAGCGAAAATAGGCCTTAAATGTGATGAGAATAAACTTGCTGGATCTATAATAGGGAGTAACATCAAGAATAAAATCCCTAAAGCAGCAATGAGTGTTAAACAGTTAGTGAAACGTCGCCCTTCGCGTTTCATTAAAATTCTAGCATTAAGAAATAATCCAAACATTAAAGCAACAATACCGAAAGGAATCATAATGATAAGTGCTAAAAAGGGTAAAAATATAATGTAACGCAAGACAGCACTATCTGAGTTCAAAGATACGATCACGCAAAAAAGAAGGAAAAAACAGATAAAGGCATTAAATAAAAAGCCGTTTATTATTTTTCGCGGATCTTTTAAATACGAGATAAGAAAAATAATAAACAATATAAGAGGAATAATTCCGAAATACATAAATATAGTACACCTCAATTTGTATAATAATTTGACATATATTCTATATTACATGATTTTATAATTGGAAATTAAAGAAAAAGGATTTTGAATTTTCTTAATAAAATACATGGATGCATATGATAAAATGTATTTAAGGCGATATATTAAAAGTAAAATGGTTGAAGAGGCACTCGATAGAGTGTCTTTTCTTTTTTGTATGTAATTGTGCATATTATATTTATTTTCAAATGAAGAGGATTAAAATATAAGTTGTAGACAGACTTTATAAAGCAGAATTTTGTACAAGCATTTCCCTCTACTTTTTTGTATCTAACAATCGTATAACAATAAATAATTCTGTTTTATAGTGTCTGTTTATGAAAAGTGTCTTCTTTGAGGGCACTTTTTGTTTTTTAGTGGAGATGAGTTTTTACTGTTGACATAGTGGGAAGTATCTATACTAAACATTAGCAATCTTCCGTATAAAGATTATCAATTTACTATATATTCCAGTGGTGTTAAGTTAAATATGAAAGGCTTTCTTTTTCAAAATATTACCCCTAATAAATTTTTGGAAAAGTCAACTGTCTCTAAACTTGTCATTCGTGCTTAGCAAAAAAGAATCCTGCTGGATTCTTTTTTTGTTCGACATAATATGACAAATTACATTTTTTTAATTTGTTATATTGTTAAATAGTTATTATGGAAAAGAGAAGGGGACTTAAGTATGGGATTTAAAAAATTACTTTTAACAGGTGCAATTGTTGCAACTACAGCATTTACTTCAATTGGGACGGCGCAGGCAAGTATAGAGTTTAAAGATGTTCCAAACAATCATTGGGCTTATAAGGCAATTATGGACTTAGCAAATAAAAACATTGTTGCTGGATATGGAAATGGGATTTTTGGATTTGGTGATGATGTAACTCGTGAGCAAGTTGCAGCCCTTATGTTCCGTCAATTAAAGCCAGCAGTAAAAGAACAGTATAATAATCCGTATAAAGATGTTACTGATCGTTCTACTCAGTTTAAAAAAGAGATTCTTGCTTTAACAGAGATGGGTGTATTTGCCGGAGATGGCACAGGGAACTTTAGACCGAAAGATTCGTTAACTCGCGATGAAATGGCACAAATTTTAACAAAAGGGTTCCAATTGCAAATAAGAGGGGATCATAATTTCCCGGATGTAGATAGAAATGGATGGGCGAATCCTGCGATTACTGCAGTTAAATCAAATTATATTACAGCTGGAACTGGTGATGGTAAATTCGCACCTAGAATGCGTGTAAGTCGTGAGCAATACGTTCAGTTCTTATATAACGCGACATTACCGCTTGAAGAAAGACCAGGAGCAAATCAAGAACCAAAGCGCTTTGCTAATTGTAAAGAAGCAAATGATGCTGGGGTTTACGATATTACAAGAGACAGTCCGTATTACGGTAAGCATTTAGATCGTGATGGTGATGGAATTGCTTGTGAGAGAAATAAGAGCGGTAAATAAGAAAAAGCACTCAGCTGGAGTGCTTTTTCTTATTTACACATGCTATTTTTTTAGGCGATTCTCATAGAATGGGAGTAACGGAATGAAAGTAGGTGACAAAATGCCAGCTATTGTTGAAGGTGTTATTATTGAGAACTGTAACGGGACAATTAACTTAGGTGATAAATATAACGTACATCCGATTGAAAAAACGAAAGCTTATAACGGATCGGGATCTTCAAATACCGGATTAAATGTGAGAACATTCAGTGGTATTAGTACGGCGGATGTAAGGGATAACGATGTGTATGACCAAGTAATTCAATCTACGTTATAATTTTTATATGTAAAATTGCATAAAGTGATGTATTTGCCTTGTGATACAATGGAGTTGTTAGTGATACTTCTTTATCATAGTTGTTAGATTAGAAATGTAGCATCGTATCAAAAATCATACGTAAAATAAAAAATACACTTCAAACGAAGTGTATTTTTTTATTTTAGTGATACCCTTTAGCAGAGTCTTTATGAATTTTATCTTTAAATATGCTGTAGCTCCAAAGTTGATATCCAATAACGATTGGTACCATGACCATTGCAACGAAGAACATAATTTTCAAGTTTAATTCACTACCTGCTGCGTTGTATAACGTTGTGCTGTATGCGTCGTTAATACGTGATGGTAACATTCTTGGGAACATACCTGCAAAGCCAGTTGTCATAAACATTGCGATTGTTAAGCAAACGAATGTGAATGCAAGGCCGATTTTATGTTTGTACACCATAATAAGTGCGAGTACACTCATTAACATTGCAAGTACTGGAAGAATAAATAGTACAGGATATTCCGTAAAGTTTTGGAATAAGTTTGTGCGATTTGCAGTTGCTACATAGAAGATAGCTAAAATGATAGCAGCTGCCATTGAAAACGGTCTTGCGATTTTATAAGCACGATCAGATACTTCACCAGTCGTTTTAATCATAACCCAAAGAGCACCAGATACGACGAATATAGCGGTGAAGAAAAGACCACCTAAAATACCGTAATGGTTTAGTAAGCTAAGTAAGTTTCCTTCATAACCGTTTTTTCCGATTTCTAGTCCGTAATATAGATTAGCGAATGTAACACCGAATAAGAAGGCGATTAAGAAACTACCAATTGTAAATGCCCATTTACAAGTTTTTTGCCAAATTGGTGAATCGTCTTTGTGCATAAATTCAAGTCCAGCAGCACGAGCAAATAGTGCAAGTAATACTAAAAATAGTGGTGTATATAGGTAACTAAACATATTTGCATATGTGATTGGGAAGGCAGCAAATGTTGCACCACCAGCTGTAATTAACCATACTTCATTACCACCCCAGAATGGGCCGATAGCTTCTTGTAATTGATTTCGTTCTTGTCGGTCTTTCGCAACGAATGGGAAGATCATTCCGTTACCGAGTGCGTAGCCATCAAGAATGAAGTAAACTGTCCAAATTACGCCCCATAAACCGAACCAGATGATTGCAAGCATATCATGAGACATGAGCTGTACCTCCTTCAGTAGTAGGCTCTTCTAATGCAGCTGGTCCTTTTTTTGCGAACTTCAGCATTAAGTATACGTCTGCAATTAAAAGTAAAGTGTAGAACAATATTAAACTAATTAATGAGAACCAAATTTGTGGAACTGATATAGGTGATACAGATTCTGCTGTACGCATTAGTTTATAAACTGTCCACGGTTGACGACCTACTTCAGCGACAATCCAACCAGCGTTAATTGCAATGTATGGGAGTAAGACAGACCACATTGTAATTTTTAAATAACGTTTTGAGTTTTCTAGTTTTCCTTTACGGTTTAAATAGAAACCGTACCAAGTTAATGCCATAAAGAACATGCCAAGTGCAACCATTAAGCGGAAGCTATAGTACACGAGGTTAACGTTTGGACGATCTTCTTTCGGAATATCTTTTAGACCAACAATTTCTCCATCAAATGAGTTTGTATAGAAGAAACTTCCGAGTTTTGGAATTGTAAGTAATTCAAAGTTCTTTTCATTTTTCACATCAGGAATTTGAATGATTGAGAAACCTTGCCCTTTTCCAGTTTCCCAAACTGCTTCCATCGCAGCTCCTTTAGCTGGTTGATACTTAGCTGCTGATACACCGGATTGATGTCCCATAAAAGGTGTAACAGTTGCGGCGAATAAGCCTAACATTAAACCAAACTTAAATGATTTTTTGAAGAAAGCGACTTCATTTTTACGTAATAAGTGATAGGCACTAATTGCCATAACGAAGAAAGCACCGACAATATAACAACCAATTACAGTATGGAAGAACATATTCCATGCATATGGATTTGTAACAAGAGCCCAGAAATCATTTAATTCAGCGCGGCCGTTACGTACTACGTAGCCAACAGGATTTTGCATAAAACCGTTTGCTGTAATAATCCAAAGTGCGGAAATATTTGTTCCAAGTGCAACCATCCACATACAGAAAGCACGGAACTTTGGTGAGATTTTGTCTTTCCCGAATAACCATATTCCCATGAAAGTAGATTCTAAGAAGAAGGCAACGAGTGCTTCGATTGCGAGAGGTGATCCGAAAATATCTCCCATATATTTGGAGTACTCAGACCAGTTTGTGCCAAATTGGAACTCCATCGTAATCCCGGTTATAATCCCCATTACGAAGTTAATTGTAAATAATTTACCCCAGAAATTTGCCATTTTGCGGTATGTTGGATTCAATGTGCGGGCGTATTGAGTTTCCATACATGCCACTAAAATAACAAGTCCGATTGTCAAAGGTACAAATAAAAAGTGATAAAAAATAGTAATTGCAAATTGAAAACGACTCAGTAACAGAACGTCGGACATAATAAATATTCACTCCTTTTTACATTATCTACAGTTAGTTTATAGTGAGAATAGGGGTAAAGTATGTGTGACTTGTTACAAAGCTGTGTGTATATTTTGAAAGAATTATGTCGGTTATCTGAAAATATATTGCTTTTATAATAAAACAATATCCTTTTTGAGTTTTTCATATTTTGGTACACTATATATGTAATGTAAATGAGAGAAAAGAGGGTTCTTTACTATGAAGTCATTAGAAGAGATTTTACAATACAATGAAAAATTCGTTGAAGAGAAAAAATACGAAGAGTATGAAACAGGAAAATTTCCAAATAAAAAAATGGTAATTATCTCTTGTATGGATACTCGTCTTGTTGAACTATTACCGAAAGCAATGAATATGCGTAACGGTGACGTGAAAATTATTAAAGTAGCAGGCGCTGTTATTTCACATCCATTCGGAAGTATTATGCGTAGTATTTTAGTTGCTGTATACGAACTTGGTGCTGATGAAGTATGTGTAGTTGGTCATCACGATTGTGGTATGGCAAAAATTCAAGCAAGCAGTACAATTGAAAAAATGAAAGAGCGCGGCGTAACAGAAGAGAAATTAGATACACTTCGTTATTCTGGAATCGATTTAGAAAGATTCCTACAAGGGTTCTCTAGTGTAGAAGAAAGTGTAGAACATAGTGTGTCAATACTTCGCAACCATCCATTACTTCCGGGAGAAGTACCTGTTCATGGTCTTGTTATAGATCCTGACACAGGAAAATTGGATTTAGTTGTGAATGGTTACGACAATTAAGAATTTACTTTGTCATCCTTTTTATCTGGGACAGGATCAAATCCTCCTGGATGGAAAGGGTGGCATTTTAATATACGCTTACATGTAAGCCAAAATCCTTTGAATGCACCATGTTTTTGAAACGCTTCTAATCCATAATGAGAACAAGTCGGATGAAAGCGACATGTTGGTGGTGTCATCGGAGAAATGAATTTTTGATAAAAGCGTATAATACCGATAAAAATCTGTTTCATAATGGTCTCCTTTTCAGCATAGTCTTAAAGTATTATAGCACGACCGTACATAATTCTTTACTAATGTCGATTTCCGTTATATCATATTGGATATAACGGAATTAAATTAAAAGCGGGAGAGATGTTATATGCCATCAGTAGAAAGCTTTGAATTAGATCATACGATTGTAAAAGCGCCTTATGTAAGACATTGCGGAGTCCATAATGTAGGTAGTGACGGTATTGTAAATAAATTTGATATTCGTTTTTGCCAACCAAATAAACAAGCAATGAAACCAGATGTTATTCATACGTTAGAGCATTTATTAGCATTTAATTTACGTAAATATATTGATCGTTATCCGCATTTTGATATTATCGATATTTCACCGATGGGTTGTCAAACAGGGTATTATCTTGTAGTAAGCGGGACACCGACAGTTCGTGAAATCATTGATTTATTAGAACTAACATTAAAAGATGCGGTTCAAATTACAGAAATTCCAGCTGCAAATGAAACACAATGTGGCCAAGCGAAGCTTCACGACTTAGAAGGAGCACAGCGCTTAATGAACTTCTGGTTAAGCCAAGATAAAGACGAACTTGAGAAAGTGTTTGGATAAGAAGGAAAAACTGCCTGTGAAAGGGCAGTTTTTTTATTGTGTTAAGAGCGACCATGCTCTTCTTTTTTATGAAAGCATACTAGACACCCCAACATATAAAACAGAGGCAGAACCGAGAAAATAAACAAATGCTTTTGCTTTTTCCTTTTTCTTCATTTCATCAATTCCAAAAAGGATAAACATAATACTTAAAAGGATAAATACGAATGGTAAAAGCACAGAGAAGTTTGCAAAGAGGCTAAATATAGCGAGGATGAGGGCAATCGTTGCTAGTATAATTCGAATGTTCTTTAACATATAATCCTCCTTTAGAAGAACAGTATAAATGGACTAACAAAAACAATCGTAAAAAGACTTAAACCAATGCTAATAGCTCCAATTTGCTTTTGCTGTTTTTGAATGGTCTTTATTCCTACTAAAATGCCATATAAGCTAAAGAGAAAAAAATGATAGGTGAAAAGATTTGAAAGTTCATTGTAAATAAGCTGTATAAACATAGAATTAAAGTAATAAAAACGATGATTAGTTGTAAGTGTCTTATGTGCATTTTAGCGCTTCTTAAGTAGAAAGAGATAGTTACCGAGAGAAAATAATGATAATAGCAACGATTAAAGTGAATACGCCAGAAAAGAAGGAGAGTGTACTGTTTACTTCCTTTTGTTTCTGTTTTTCTTCTGCGCTCATGATGAAGGTCATAATGGATAAGGCGATGAGCATATAAGGCATTGTAGCAAGCGGATTTGTAAACATTCCAGATAGAGCAAGTGCGATGACGATAAGAGCGGATATAATTCGAAATGTTTTTAGCATACAAATCTCCCCTTTTTTTCAAAATTAGCATCTGTTTTATTGAATACTTGTAAATGCTAAATTGATCAAAATTTCATTCTATGCGTAGCGAAAGTAGTTCGATATTAAAAAGAAGAATATAAAACTAGCAACGAAAAAAAACGGAATGCTCATTGATTTTCGTCCAGATTTCAATTCATTCAGTCCTAGAATAATAAAGGAACAACTAAGGATAAAATGTACGTATGGGAGAAGTGTGAAATTATCGGTAATAAGGGAATAAGTGCAAAGAGAGAGTCCGAGAAGAGTAAGAGATCCTAAAACAATCCGTAATCCAGTTAGCATTATATAATCTCCTTTAAATAGACTATTTATCGGAATAGTTCTGAGAAGCTAAGAAATAAAGCACCAGCTCCAGCTATGAAAGCAAATATACCACTAGATTTTCTATCTTTTTTTAATTCTGCTATCCCTATAGTGAAAACCATCAATCCTAAGAAAATGAACAGGTAAGGCATAATGTCTCTGTTGCCACTGATAAAACTATAGGCTGCTATAGATAAAGCAATAAGTGAAAAAGTAATCAGCAGTCCTTTAGCATGCATGTACCTCCTTCTATTTTATATAGCTAATGATGAGAACAATCCAACTGAAAGCTCCAGCAGCAATACAAATAAATCCTGTTCCTGAATCTTTTTTCTTTATTTGTTCAATTGCGATGAGAAACATTAAAGTGCCTAATAAAAATTGTGAAAGTGGTAGAAAGTTATTTTGACCTGTATAGAGCCCAATTGCCGACATAATTATCACAGTGAGTGCGATTGCGATGCGAAGTATTCGAAGCATACTATGAGTCCCCCTTATTATTTTTCGAGTAAGGGTTATCTTCGGGCTTATCAACAGAATGTTTATATGCATAGCCTTTATTAATCGTCATGACGGAGAGTACGAGGATGACTAGGACGATTATAATACCGATAATTAATATTTTGAACATGGAAATCCCTCCTTTTCTTTATTTTACATAATTTTGTAATTGATGAAAACAATAGAAATTAAAAGGATGAAAGAAGGGTGTTACATGGAGCAGAAAAAAACATATTATATATCAATAGCAAATGGTCAAATTTCACAAGTGAAGACGGCGGATACGTATAATTTTGAGATTTCCGCAAGTGATGAGGAAATTACGGAGTTAAGAGAGTACTTTGATCAAGCATATGTAGAGGATTTAGGTTCATTTGTACGTTCTCACGTTCCATTTGTTGAGTATCATCACGATTCAAATAATGACCGATATGATGAACAATTACAAAAAGCATATAAAATGATTTATGATTTAGGAAATCATGAGACGAAAGAATTAGTCGCGCAAATGGGAATAATCAATGGATTGTAATTGGATAATATTATGCAGAAAAGCGAGAATATGCTACAATTTGTGGTAGGAAAAACTTGTAACCATCAATAGGGGAGTAATGGCATGTACAAATTTAAAGATTATTACCACAACACTGTACAATTATCGTTTGAACGTTATCCATTTTCTCCTGAGCCAAAGCATGTTTGGGTTGTATGCCGGTACGGGGATCAATGGTTATTAACGCATCATTTACGTCGCGGTCTTGAATTTCCAGGTGGTAAAGTAGAACTAGGGGAAACACCGGAAGAAGCGGCAGTTCGAGAGGTTCATGAAGAAACCGGCGGCATAGTTTCTGATTTAACTTACTTAGGACAATATAAAGTATCTGGAAAAGACAAAATAATCATTAAAAACATTTATTTTGCAACAATTAGTGCGGTAGAAGAACATACGCATTACGAAGAAACGAAAGGCTCTGTTTTATTAACAGACATTCCTGACAACATTAAAACTGATAGAAAATTTAGCTTTATTATGCGCGACGATGTATTAGCGCGTACGATGAAACATATAGAAGAAATCGGCTGTTTTACGAAGTAAAATGGCTGGTTTCTTTTTTTGTTCAAGAATGTAAATATATCTTTACATATTTTTGGGTATATTATAAAATTTTGTAAAGATATATTTACATTTTAGGAGGGGAAAGATGGATAAAAGAAAAGAAACGACTGTTACTGTTTCGATGGTTAAATTAAATATCTATTCATTTTTTATAATAATCGCTCTGGCGATTGGAATTAGTTATTTACATGCGCTTTTTTCAGGTAAGTTTCAATTTGAAATTACATTGCCGATTATGTTTCTTTTAATTATTGGAATGATTGTTCTCGTTTGTATACATGAAGCGATACATTTAATAGGATTTCGCTATATCGGAGGTGTTCCGTGGAGTGAGCTGAAATGGGGTGTCAATTGGAAATTAGGTGTAGCATACGCTCATTCTAAAAAGGAAATTACAGTAAAGCAAATGAAGAAAGTTTTAATGTTGCCATTTTTACCGACTGGAATTTTACCGATTGCAATTGGATTAGCTATGAATGTTCAAGCGTTCTCATTTTTAGGGGTTCTACTAACAGCAAGTTGTATTGGTGACATTGCTCTATATCAAAAAGTTTCAAAGTTTCCAGATGATGCACTAGTAAAAGATCATCCGAGTAAACCGCAGTTTACAGTTTATGAATAATAAAGGAAGAGGAGGCGTTTTTGAATAATGGCCTCCTCTTTTTGGCGGTAAATCGCTCATATAATTTATTTACTATCATCTTGTTTTTAGCTCTCCCTCTAAAAACGAAAGAACATCTAATAAATCATCTATCACACGTGAATGCTCAAAGTCACCCCAAAATAAATCTCTCTTCCAAACGCCAAGAATTCCTACTTGTTCAGAACCGAGCGCATCGTTTTCTGGATGATCTCCAACGTAAAGACATTCTTCGGCTTTTACATTTAGCTTTTGCAAAGCTCGTTCGAAAATTTCAGGATGTGGTTTCTTAATTCCTTCTGCTTCTGAAATGAGAATTGTATTTGTATACGTATGTATGTTTAAGGCACGAAGGTTGTTCATTTGAAAATCAGTAAAGCCGTTTGTAATAATGCCAATTTTAATATTTTGTTGTATTAAACGCTGAAGTAATTCATGCATGTTTGGGAAAGGGATACAATGATATTGAAAATTTGTAATGTAGTCGTGCAGCAGTTGCTCTGGTGTTAAAGTGGTAATATTATATTCGCCAATGAGAGTAGCATATACTTTATCCTTCCACGTGTAGCCATTGTTGTCGAGTTCAAGAAAACGAGAACAATACTCGGATTGTTCAATGTTCATAAAATGAAGGGAAAAGCGATTGTATTGGTCATGGATAAATCGCTCTAAAGATTGTCGTCGATCTAATAGTGTCCCATCTAAATCAAATAGCACAGCATGAATCATATGTAACCTCCTCAAAGCTTTTATAAATAATTATCGCATATTCGTCAGAAAATGATTATCATATTTTTGTAGGCTGTAACGACGGAGGTTTAAATGAAAAAATTGTATGGAAAGATAACATGTTTTATAATTTCAATTGGTTTAGTCGCCGGATGTGATATGGCGGAGCAAACTTTGAAAAGAGAGAAGAAAGATGTGTGTGAAACGACAGAAGAATGTACACAAATAGGCGATAAAACGCTCCAAAAAGTATATAAAAAGATAGATGGACTTTCGGAACTTGAAGTACCAGAGGAGGATGTAACAGAACATCATACAAGTAAGGATATGAAAGAAGTAGAAATGAAAAAAGAGGATGATGAAAATTATTTCTTTTTAGCTTCTTATTATATTGATGGAGACGCAATTGTAGATCCTTATTTCGATAAACTAGATCGGAAACGATTGAATAAGGCTTTCGCTGAAGATAAAGAAGCGAAAGAAGAGGTGCTGGAACAACGTCAAGATAGAGGGTATCATGGGTCGTTATGGGAGATGTACAGTACTCTTATTCCAGCTAAGTATCGCACTGACATAAAAGAATTTGACATGGTAACAGATGGCTATGATGGAATTGTCGCTCATGTTATGCCGAGTGTGGAATATCCGAAAGAATGGGTTCTTAGTTTAGATACGCTTGATTCTGCAGTAAATATCGATGAAGTGATGAAAACATTAATTCATGAGACAGCTCACGTATTGACGCTGGGGCATAAACAAATACCAGTAAATGAAAAGTACTTAAAGGCTTTTGAAGAAGATAAAGATATTTCATCATACCAAAATAAATGTAAATCTCTTTTCTTACAAGAAGGGTGTGCGAAGGAGAATTCTTATATAAATCAATTCTACAATTCGTTCTGGAGACCAATTGAGCAGGAGTGGACAGAAAAGAAAGTGGAAGAGAGTGAAGAAGCTCAAATTCAATTTTTTAAGGAGAGACAGGATGAGTTTGTGTCTGAATACGGTACAACAAATGTAGCGGAAGATATCGCAGATACATTTACAGCATTTATATTACAAGATTCAAAAGAGGTGAAAGAAGGAACAGAGTTAAAATATAAAAAAATTGCCTTCTTCTATCAATTCCCAGAGCTTGTAAAAATGCGTGCAGAAGTGTTATCAGGATTATATGATGTTTCAAAAACGATAGAATAACGAAGTGGACACTAAGGCGATTGATGTGTTCGATATATTTTAGCCAAGGGAAAATGTGAAGAATTTTACTTCTTTGCGTTTTTTTTATTGATAAAATTGAAAATTCTGTCTTTTTTTAAAAAAAGAAGAAGGAACTGAAGCTTTAAAATAGAATTAGTATAAAAATGTCACAAATTAGACACAATTATAATGCGCATATTATAGGGGCTATAAGTTTACTCTCGAGGAGGTAATGAAGCGTATGAAAACGATTCTTGCGGTTGCTGGTCTCATTTGGGTAATGTCTCACGGTTTTCCGATTTTTGAAGGAGAGCAAATTCGTAGTGCATTAAATAAAGAGTTTAATGATTATCATATTATTGATCGAAAAGATAATGTCGTTACAGTGCGTGTGAAAGATTGTTTCCATACAGTTACGGTTGCGAATGGGAACGTTACAAATGAATCAAAAATGTGCGACAAAAGATAAAAGAAAGAAGCTGACTCTGGCGTATCGTTCTAAGTCAGCTTTTTTTTCGTTTTCCGATAAGGAGTTTTTCAAACGCCTCGACAAATACATACATAAGAGTTGCGAGGACGCAAGTGAGCAATACACTGAGCAAGACGAGTGTGAAGTTAAAGACTTGGAATCCATAGCTAATTAAATAGCCAAGTCCTTGTTTAGAAACGAGGAGTTCTCCAAAAATAACACCGACCCACGATAAGCCAACATTCACTTTTAACGTTGAAATAATTGCAGGGAAAGATGAAGGGAGAATAACATGCGTATAGCATTGCCATTTATTTGCGCCAAATGTGTCCATGACCTTTATATAGTTGGAATCGACTTCTTGAAATGCGCTGTAAATAACGAGAATGGTAATGATGATGGAGATGATTACTCCCATTGCGATAGAAGATGAAATGTTTGGACCAAAAATAACAATGATAATTGGACCGAGTGCAACTTTTGGCATTGCATTTAGGACGACGAGATAAGGATCAAGTACACGGGCCAAAAGTGGCATCCACCAAAGGAAAGTAGCAATAATAGCTCCGAGTACAGTTCCGAGAATAAAACCTACTCCGGTTTCCAGTAATGTCGTCCATATGTGAATCCAAAGTGAACCGTCAATCCATTTCGCTAAGAAGAGATCCCAAATGCTCGAAGGAGAGCTAAAGAGTAAAGGATCAATCCACTCCTTTTTACTAGCTATTTCCCATAGTGCAAAAAAGAGGATGAGCAGTAAAAGCTGTAAAGAACGTGCTAACCATGCGTGCCTACGTTCTTTTTTTCGAAACTGTTCATGTAGTTGGTTTATATTATCCAAGTCGTTCCAACTCCTTCCATATTTCTTGGAAGAGGGATGGGAAGTCATGGTGGTGGCGTGCTTCTAACGGTGATAAGGAACGAATACTTTCTGGGACGATGAACGTTTTTGCAATTTTTCCAGGGTTCGCCTGCAGTAAATAAATGCGATCACTCATCGCGATTGCTTCTTCAATATCGTGTGTCACGAGTAGAGATGTTTTTTTATAGTTACGTAATAATGTGAAGACGAGATCTTCTAGTTTTAACTTTGTTTGATAATCGAGTGCGGAAAATGGTTCATCCAGCAATAAAATTTTTGGATTGGTCGCTAACGTTCGAACGAGTGCTGCACGTTGGCGCATACCGCCGGATAGTTCGCGAGGATATTGCTGTTCTATATCATGCAAACCGACTTGTTGTAAAAGCTTTAATGTATGTTCTTTCGTATATTCGTCATAAATCTTCCGAATATGAAGTCCGAGCATAATATTTTCTTCAATTGTTTTCCACGGAAACAAGTAATCTTGCTGAAGCATATAGCCCATAGATGGGGTCTTAGTTGTAATCGGTTCACCATCTAAAAATACGATACCTTCAATTGGATCAAGTAGCCCTGCGATGATGGAGAGGAGCGTTGTTTTTCCGCAACCACTCGGACCAAGAATAGAAATAAATTCTCCTTCTTCTACTTGTAAACTCATATCTTCAAGAATAAGTTTGGCATTTTCTTTTGCAAAAAAGCAGTGAGAAACGTTCCGTATTTGTAAAAAGCTCATACACTTCGCCTCTATTTCTTAATAACGCTTTCGGCAATTTTTGTATTGACGAGCGTTTCATGTGGAACTTCTTTTTGCAATTCACCAGATTCTTTCATAATCGTTTGGAGCTGTTTCCATTCAGAAGCATCTAATAATGGATTTGTCGCATAAGAATGTTGTTTTTTGTAGCGCTCAATTACTTTCACTGAAATGTCTTTTGAAGTGTCTTTAAATAGTGGTGAAACAGCATTGGCAATCTCTTCTGGACTATGTGTATCAACCCATTGCTGCGCTTTATATAGTGCGCGCGTGAATTTTTCAGCAGCAGCTTTATCTTTCTTTAAGAAACTTTCTTTTGCCATAAATGTTGTATAAGGAACAGTGCCAGATTCAGCTCCGAAAGACGCGACGATATAACCTTTTCCTTCTTTTTCAAGTATACTTGCAGTCGGTTCAAAGAGCTGTACAAATTCTCCTGTACCAGATGAAAAGGCATTTGCAATATTAGCAAACTCGATATTTTGAATTAAGTTCGTATCTTTGTGAGGATCAATGCCATTTTTCTTTAAAACATATTCCCCAACCATTTGCGGCATGCCGCCTTTACGCTGTCCTAAAAACGTAACGCCTTTTACGTCATTCCAATTAAAAGAATCTAATTTTTTACGAGAAACTAAAAATGTGCCATCTGTTTGTGTAAGTTGAGCAAAATTAATGACAGGATCTTTTGCTCCTTGTTGATGAACATAAATAGACGTTTCTGAACCAACAAGCGCAATATCGATTCCGCCAGATAAAAGAGCGGTCATCGTTTTATCTCCGCCAGCTGTTGTTTGTAAGTCAATATTTAAACCTTCCTCTTTAAAAAATCCTTTTTCAATTCCAACATATAATGGTGCGTAGAAAAGAGAGTGGGTAACTTCGCCAACGCGAATTTTTTGATCTTGTTCTTTCGTACTTTCCTTTGTGCTACTACAAGCAACGAATGTGAAAACAGCTAGTAACATGATGCAAAAAACGGTAATTAATTTTTTCACTATATGACACCTCCTAGAAGTCAATCTACAAGCATAATATGTAGGTAAGTGCCCATATGTGAGTATAGATAGCAGGAATTTTTTGGGTAATAAAGAAGTACAAATATAAGGGGTGATAAAATGGAGTATGAATACGACGATAGCGTTCATTTACATCTTGATTATTTCGGAACTGAATGTGATATGGAATCGATTGCTTATAAGAGGAAGCATGAAGACGTGTGGGATGTGTATTTTAATTTTGGAGTATACGGTCTTCAGAAAGAGGAGATAGAGACAGGCCGGTTTATGGACGAATATGCTGGTTATTATGTTTTTTCTGTACATGCTCGTGATTTGAGCTGGGAATTTGGAAGTGCACAGTTTGAGGAATGGGTCTTGAAGAACCATATCGTAGAAAGAACGCTTCAAAAATAGGGAGGAATTTCGTGGTTGAATTTCTCATCTTATTGTTTATTTGCGTAACTGGATTTTACATCATGCAAGTGCTCACTTACCGATTTGCAAAGAAAAATATTCATAAATACAAAAGATTGAAATTGGTTCATATGTGGTTAGATATGACTATGAAAAAGGGTCCGAGATTAGATTTTTTTGATTTTGTATTTATAGCAATCGTAAGTATCATATGGAAATTATGGATGCTTCCTCTTGTATAGTAAACATGCTAATCATCGTATCCTAATAAATTATGAAAAGAACCTGTCATATGACAGGTTCTTTTCTATAATAATAGTTTTCCGAAACTCGTGCTGACAAGTAAAACCGCGCTTGCAAAAATTATAGTAAAGATTATTTGTTTCTTTTTATAATTTAAAATGGTAATTGCTAAAAAAGAAAAGAGGATAAGGGTATGAGAAAACAATCCAAGTTCTAACGGCTTGTGAGAAATAATTTGAATGAAGAATGGAACATATAGTATGAAATAAATAATGAGGAACATGATTTTTGGAAACGAGATTATATGTGTATTCATATTGCCCCCCTTTTTTTCGATTGTAGCATGTAGTGTTACATGGGAAATCCAATGTATACGACAAATTACGACAAATGGGTTCATACATATTTGTTATTCTATTAAAGGTCATTATTTGTAATGTATATATAGGAGGATTTTTTAATGTTAAAGAAATTATTATTATTTGTACTTACGGGCTTATGTGTAGTTATTTTAACAGCTTGTAAAGATGAAGAGGACAAGCTGAAGGCAACGGAAGAACAGAAAATAGATGAAAAGAAAGTTGAAGAAGATAAGAAGGTAGAAGAGGAAAGTAAACAAGAACAACAACAAAAGGCAGCGGAAGAAAAGCATAAGCAAGAAGAACAACAAAGAGTAGAAGAAAAGCATAAGCAAGAAGAACAACAAAGAGTAGAAGAAAAGCGTAAGCAAGAAGAACAACAAAGAGTAGAAGAAGAAAAGCGTAAGCAGGAAGAGCAGCAAAGAGTAGAAGAAAAGCGTAAGCAAGAAGAGCAACAAAGAGTAGAAGAAGAAAAACGTAAGCAAGAACAGCAGAAGATTCAGCAACAACAGTCTGCACAACAAGAGAGAACACAGAAACAAGAAAAAACAACAAAAGCAACGGGTGGGAAGCCGACAAGATCACAAATTTCGGTCGGTTCCCATGTAGTCATCCAATTAGATAAAGATTATAGTAAAACTGTGAGCGGTGTTGTGAAAGACATTTTAACAAACACGGAAACACATACGTACGGAATTAAAGTTCGATTACAAGATGGACAAATTGGCCGTGTTCAAAGTGTTGGGTAATGAAAAAGAGATTTCCTTTCTTAGGAAATCTCTTTTTTCTATTCGGTATGTACAAAAGGTAACAGATGATACTATACGGAGGGTGTACATGAGAAGACGTTGTGTACATAATATGTTATGTTTATATAAGTAATATTTTATTACGGTGCGGGGTGAAATTAATAAACAGAAAAGAGGGAATGAATTGAGGGATAATTATTCATTTCATCAGCCAAGAAGAAGTATATTAATTTCAGCGCTTTTAAGTGGTTTAGTAACCTTATATGTTGTACCCACACTTTTCTTGATTTTAAAATATTTTAGTTTAGATGCGATGAAAGATATGTTAAATCAAAAAATTGTTTTAAGCATAATGACAATTTTGATGTGGGGTGTACTACTGTATGTTGCATATTTAAATAAAGGTATAGTTAATAAATTTAAACCGATTATTCGGATTTATATTAGAACTTTTTTAGTAGCTCATGCGGTTACTCTACTTTTTATTTTTATGCAAAATAATATGGATCTCGTAAATACAATGAATTGGATTTACAGCTATAATGCACAGTTTATATTTAGCTTAATTGTAATTTATGCGATATATGTCTTGGTGTACAACGTACTTGGAAAAGTTTTTTTGAGTACTATTTTGACAAGCAGTGTATTAATTATTTTGGCTATTGTAAATCACTTTAAAATTGTTTTTAGGGGAGATCCGCTATATCCTTCTGATTTTACACAGATTGGCCATATGCAATCTGTTATACCGATGGTGATGGAATATTTTAGTTGGAGTTATATTTTTGTCGTTATCGTAAGTATTGTAGCTTGTATTATAGCGGGGATATATATTAGAAAATATATTCAAAGTGTAAAGATTCATCCAGGAGTAAGAGCCTTCTTAGTAGTAGGATCCGTTTTTGTTTTATATGCGTATGGTAATTTTACGAATACGTTTATGAATAAATGGTTCCAAAAGTCGGGTATAGAGTTCGTTTTGTGGAATCAAAATGAAAATTATGCTTTGAATGGTTTTGTGTTAGGCTTTATAAGTAATCTAGATACGACAGTCATTGAAAAGCCGAAAGATTATTCAAAAGAAAATATGCTTCAAATAGCAAACGACATAAAGAAACAATATGGTAGCAATATAGAGGCACAGAAGCAAGAAGAGAAACCAAATATTATTTTTGTAATGAGTGAATCGTTTTGGGATCCAACGAAATTAACGAATCTTTCCTTTAGTGAAGATCCTTTACCGAATTTGCATCATTATATAGAAAATTTTCCAGGTGGACAAACTATTTCGCCAACATTTGGAGGGAATACTGCGAACGTTGAATTTGAGGCGTTAACGAGTTATTCAATGAGTTTGTTAAAACCAGGATCTATACCATATCAGCAAGTCGTTACAAATAAAATAGAAATTCCATCCATTCCTCGAACGTTGAAAAAAGAAGGGTATTACACAAGCGCTATTCATTCGTTCGGTCGCTCATTTTTTAAACGGGATGATGTATATAAAGTGTTAGGTTTTGATAATTTTAATGCACAAGATACGATGGAAAATGTAGAGGTTGATGGAGATTATATTAGCGATTTATCTATAAGTAAAGAGATAATAGCTGAATTAGAGAAGCAAAAGAAACCTACGTTTGTTCATGCAGTTACGATGCAAAATCATTTTCCATTTACAGAAGGAAGATTTGGCGAAAATCAAATCGGGATTAGTGGATTAGAAAATGAAGAATCGAGGGCTGAATTAGAGACTTATACAGAAGGTTTAAGACGTTCAGATGAAGCTCTTCAATATTTAATAGAGCAACTAGATAGTCTAGATAGACCTACATTATTGGTGTTTTTTGGAGATCATCTCCCATCACTAGGAACAAATAAATCTCTTTATAAAGAGACTGGCTATATAACAAATGAAAAAACGCCAAGTGAACGATTAGCAATGGCACAAACGCCATTATTAATGTATGCCAATTTTGATATACCAAATGACAATCTAGGTTCAGTAAGTCCAATTTATTTTTCAAATCTTGTCCTTGATTATGCTGGATTAAATAAGGTACCGTTCTATCAATTTTTATCGAAGTTATATGAAGAGGTTCCCGTACTTCGTGACGAATTGATGATAGGAAAAGACGGAGAAGTAATAAAAAATTTAACAGCGAAACAAAAAGAAATGTTAAAGCAATATGAGTTTATTCAATATGACTTACTCGCCGGAAAGCAATATAGTAAGGATATATTATTTAAATAAGCGAAAAAAAGAACTTGTATACGATACAAGTTCTTTTTTCATAGTATTTAACGGGGTAAACAGACAATCTGGGTTTAGGGAGTATTACCTGTACATTTAGTATAAATTAAAATAGAATCGTTTTATTGATTGATTTGTGAGAAGTGTGTGAATTTTTCGTTTAGTTTATAATCGGATATTTTTTTATTCAGATATGCGTATGAAGGATCAGTTATAATTAAGGTGTGTGGTAATTTTAAAAAAAGAGGTGGGATATTGAATAGTTTTTGGGGCAGGAAAATAATAGAATTTCTTATTTGTACCATTCTATATTCTATTTGCTATTATATATTACCGAGTGAATCGTATTACAGGAGGAGCTTCAAAGTGTCGGGTTATTAGAAAGCATATATGATTGTATCTAAAAGAAATTCTTGTCGTTCTTTGGGATTTTAATTGGAGGATGAGGTGTAGATTATGATACGGGGAAACCATACTCACTTACGAATGAATGGGCGGGTTTAATTGTTCTATACAAAAATGAATTTTTAGTAGCACCATGGATTGTCATTGCACCACTACTATTCTTTACTGTTTCTATATTCGTTTTACATATGATGATTAAAGGGATAAAGAAATAAAGAAAGAGCCATATGAACAAAGACAGGAAAAGAAGGAAATAGATAAATCATTGTTCATTCTGGTGTCTTCTAAATCGATAGAAAAAGGTAGTTAAGAAAAAGAATTTGCAATAAGGGCAAATTCTTTTTTTGTAAAGTAACTATGAATTTAAAAATTTAATAAGTTCTTTATTTAACTCATCCGCTTGATCGATAGGAGAGCCGTGCCCGCTATTTGTAAGAGGGTATATTTCAGAGTTTTTAATTCGCTCTTTTGTTAGCTCAGCGCTTTTATAAGGAATGAGTTGATCGTGAACACCGTGGAATATTTTTGTTGGAACGTTAATTTTACTTAAGTCCTTCGTTACGTCTTCGTTTGCAGCGGCTTGCAAAATTTTGATGAGAGCATATGAAGCGGACTGCATACCAAGATAAGAAAACCATTCTAACGTAGCAGCTCCTAAGTTTCTATTAAAAAATGATAAAGATACATCATTTAGAAATTTAGGCAAATTTACATACATTTGATTAATAAGGGTATCTGCTTGTTCTTTCGGTACGCCGTAAGGGGATTGTTGGTTTTTTACGAAAGAGGGGGAGACGGCATCGATTAATGCAAGTTTAGAAATATGGCGACCGTTATATCGTGACATGTATCGAATAGAAAGAGCACCGCCGACTGAGAAACCAACTAACGTAGCATTTTCTATTTGAAGTGCTTCTAATACAACTGCGATATCATCAGCTAAACGATCATATGTGTAACCGGTCCATGGTTTATCAGATTGCCCGTTTCCGCGAATGTCCATGGCGACACAGCGAAACCCGTGCTGTGGTAAAACATTGAATTGATATTGAAACATTTGGTGATTTAAAGGCCATCCGTGTACGAAGAAAACAGTTTTACTGTCAGGACCTGGGTTCATATCTTGCACAAAAATATGTACATCTTTTTCCACTGTAACGAACATGGTATATCCTCCTCATGCATTTTAATAGGCTCTCTCCCAAAAGCGCTGTTTTGTCATTGCCTGAATAAATTCATTCGCAAATAGAGTAGGGTTTTGTTCTGTTATAACGCCAGGCTTTTTTTCGATATTTAAAGATTGAATAATAGTAGTTCCATTTTGAAAAGCGCCAATGGGCTTAAAGTGATTATATGATTCTACGACAAATGAACTTGCTTTGTTAAGAAAATGATCATCAAGGTTTCCACCGATAAGAAATAGCCCGTCATAAAGAAGTGGTGATCCTGTTAAGAAAGTATCATTCACTTCCCACTGTACATTTTGTGTTCCTTGCACTATACCTAATCGTTCAGAAATAATTACTGGCTGCAGACCGACTCGTTTGAAGTGCTGAAGCATAGATTGTGCGTTTTGTCCGTCATACCCGTTTGCAACAATGACACCTACCCGTAATGTACTTGGACTAAATGTTGTATTTGCCATACTGAGTGCTGGAGATGATTTTGTGACATTGGATTCTTGAACATCTGGTACTGTTGCCCCAACCGCTTCTGCGACTAAAGTAGCCAATTCTGTACTAATATGACCAATCATACTTACGACTTGTTGGCGAACGGATTTACTTTTTACTTTTCCTAATTCAAAGGAGAAGGCTTGCATAATATGGATTTTTTCGACGTGACTCATACTATTCCAAAATAAGCGTGCTTGTGAGAAGTGGTCTTTAAAACTTGCAGCTGTTTCTCTCGTTTTATGCCCAGATACAGTAGAAGGGTATGTAACAAATCCACCCTTTGTTCCGGGGACAGTGTAAGGAGAGTTATTAGCTAAGGAGTTATTATGATAAGCGACTTTCCCTTTATCAATTATATATTTAGAAGCACCATCTCTTTGGTTGTTATGAAACGGGCATACCGGACGATTAATCGGTAATTCTTGATAGTTTGTACCGACGCGCGCCAATTGTGTATCTGTATAAGAAAAGAGCCTACCTTGTAAGAGAGGATCATTTGTAAAATCAATACCACGGACAATGCTTCCAGGATGCAGCGCGACTTGTTCTGTTTCAGCAAATACGTTATCAACGTTCCGATTTAACGTCATTTTTCCGATGATTTTAACAGGGAAGTCTTCTTCCGGCCAAATTTTTGTTGCATCTAATATATCGAAATCGTATTTAAATTCATCCTCTTCTTCTAAAATTTGAATGCCAAGTTCATACTCAGGGTAGTTTCCAGCATTAATATTTTCCCATAAATCACGGCGATGATAATCTGGATCAGCACCGCCTAGTTTTTGAGCTTCATCCCAAATTAACGAGTGAACGCCAAGCTTAGGCTTCCAGTGGAATTTTACGAATCGGGACTTTCCGTGTGTATTAACTAAGCGAAATGTATGAACGCCGAATCCTTGCATCATTCGAAAACTTCTCGGAATTGAGCGATCCGACATAATCCACATCATCATCGCAGCTGATTCTTGATTATTGGCGATAAAGTCCCAAAAAGTATCATGTGCTGTTTGCCCCTGAGGAATCTCATTATGTGGCTCGGGCTTAAGAGCATGAATAAGATCCGGAAATTTAATACCATCTTGAATGAAGAAAATTGGAATGTTGTTTCCTACTAAATCGAAATTTCCTTCTTCTGTATAAAACTTAACAGCGAACCCTCGTACATCTCGGTTCGTTTCATTTGCACCTTTTGATCCAGCAACTTCGGAAAAACGAATAAAAATAGGTGTCTTTTTAGATGGGTCTTGTAAAAAATGAGCCATTGTTAAGTCTTCTAAAGATTCATATAGCTCAAAAACACCATGTGCTCCGTAACCACGGGCATGAACGACTCTTTCAGGAATTCGTTCACGGTCAAAATGAGCGAGTTTCTCTCGCATAAGGAAATCTTCTAAAAGTGTAGGGCCACGATCGCCGGCGGTTAAAGAGTTTTCATCATTTGAAATTTTGACACCCGTATTCGTTGTCATCTCTTTTCCTTCATTGTTTTTCGTAAAGGATTGTAACTGTTCTATCTTCTTATTTTCCCGACTATCCATATAAAGCACCTCCCATACTATACGTATTATTGTTCATGGTTTTTATGCTTACATATGGTCTGGAGAAGTATATTATCTATGGATTGATTTTCCTCATTTGTTCAATTTATCTTTGTTTGTCTATGAAAATCATTTATTATAATAAATGGTATTCTTTTGAAGGGGTGTTGAAGTGGAAGAGAGTTTTCTATCAGCTAAAGAAGAAAAAACAAACGCTAAGATTTTCTTATGGGTAATGCATATTATTTTAATTGTATATGAGGTTACATACACGATTATGATAGAAGATACAATGCCTTTAGGAAATTGGCATAAAGTGATATGGAAGCTTGCATATATTATGGTTATATTAGGTATTAGTGTTTACTTATTGGAGAGAGGAAAAGCGTATTTAGTTAAATATACATATTTATTTGCATACATGATCGCAGAGATTTTTAATATTGGATGGTATGTTTTTCATAATACAATAGCATTTGATGAAGGGAATGTAATTGAATTTATTTTCATTTTCTTCGTACCGATATTTTTGAGTAAAAGATATTTATTTATCTTAGCGCCATTTCTCATAGGAAAATATATGATATACCTATTTGTATTTGGAGAACTTAACTTGTTTATGTCTCTTGTTATCAATATGTTGTTGCTTTTCGTGTCATTTATTATTTTAAATCGATTTTTACAATATCTTTCAGCAGTAAAGGGACGTATTGCAGAAGCAAGTCAGTCACAAAAATTGGCGGTTATCGGAAAAATGGCAGCGACAGTTGGGCATGAAATTAAAAATCCACTTGCTTCATTAAAAGGGTTTACGCAATTACAAAAAGAGAAACACGAAAAAGATGCAACATATGGACAAATGATTCTTGAAATAGAAAATATGAATAATATGATTAGTGAATTAATGGAGATTGCTACATGTAAACCTTCTGTTTATGAAAAACATATTGTAAGTGATGTTTTAGTACAGGCAGTAGAAAATATGCGCGGAAAAATGGACGAGTTAAATATAAATTGCACCTTTAATGAAGAGGAAAATAGAAGTGAAATTGAATGTGATAAACGCAAATTAAAAGGAGTATTTTTGTATGTTATTAAAAATGCTTTAGAGGCAATGGAACATGGTGGAACATTAAAAATACAAGTTGAAAATAAAAAAAGAGATTACGTAATAGTAAGTATAGTAGATAGTGGCTTTGGGATAAAAAAGGATAATTTAGGAAGAGTTAAGAATGCTTTTTATACAACAAAGCAAGATAGAATTGGATTAGGTCTTACGGTAGCAGAGCGAATTATTACAGAGCATCTTGGAGAATTACATATTTCTAGTGAAGTAAAAAAGGGAACGAGAGTAGAAATACTGCTTCCGAAAAAACGTAAGAGCAATGTGACACAAGATTAAGAGGGGTTGTTAAAGGAGTTATCATATGGAAAAAGGCAATATATTTGAAAAAGAAGAGATAAAGGCGTTAAAAATATTTTCAAGCTTATTCTTCTTTATATTTTTTGCGTATGATTTTGCTGAAAAGGCTATGGTCCTTTTATCAGATGAAAATCAAAAACTAGCAGATGTTTTTGGAGAAGGATTAGGTCTATGGCTACATAGTTTGATGATTGGATTATTCCTTGTCGGATTTTATATAATAAAATGGGAAAAGCCGTATATTGTGAAGTATATTATTTTAATTGGCTATAACATATTGGATTTTATTAATAACTTCATTATTTATTACGGAAGTGATGCGGAATTTGATGGTGGGAATATAGTAGAAGGATTCTTTATTTTATGTGCACCGATATTTGTGAATAAGAGGTACTTTTGGTTAGTTGCCGGAACTATTGTTGGAAAATATGTACTTATGGGATTCGTTGTACAATCTTTTATCGTTCTTATCCCAATGGCATTATACAGCGCGTTTGTTATTATATGTTGGATTATATTCTTAAGATTCCAATCTTACGTTCGTACACTTGAAATGATGGACAAAGAAATACAAAAGGTAGAAAAATTAGCGATGGTTGGACAAATGGCAGCTGTAATTGGCGATAAGATTAGAAGACCGTTAGAAAAATTGAAAAAACTTGTGAACAAGCAAGCAAAAAAACATCCAGAAGATAAGATTTATAGTGAAATTATGAGACAGGAAATAGAGCGAATTCATACAATAGCTACAGAACTCAGTGGGTTTGAGAAGCCTAAATCGCTAGAGTCAGAAACTCATAATATTAAAGAAATTATCTCTTATGTTATCAGGGTTATGGAAAAGCCAGCTTTAGAACAAGGGATAAAGATGCATGCTATTTATAGTAAAGATATCCCTTCAATTACATGCGATGAAAAACGATTGAAACAAGTATTTTTTAATTTAATAAAAAATGCGATTGAAGCAATGTCAGTTGGTGGAACTATTACTGTGAAAGTTATAGTGAAAGATGTAATCATTGTGCAAATTATAGATGAGGGATGCGGCATTCCAAAAGATAAAATTCCGAAGCTGAATGAAGCTTTTTACACAACGAAAGAAACTGGAACAGGCTTAGGATTAGTAGTTACGGAAAATATTATTAAAGATCACCACGGTAAATTGAACTTTGAAAGTGAAGTTGGAGTTGGAACGACTGTTGAGATTATGTTGCCGATTTAATGATAGTGTAAGAGATAAATGGAAAACATCACTTAATCAAAAGTGATGTTTTTTTGATTTATCTTGCGTTAAGATCCAATTGGTTCAACCAATAATCAGTAGGGAAGGGATCCCCCTACTGAGTAAAGTTTTTTCTATAGAGTACAGTTTAAATAGAGGTAATCAGAAAAATGGAGTATATAGCACTGTCAGTAATCCCAGGGCTAATATAAAGGCATAATGCATCTCCTCTGGAAACTGGATTTCCAGTTGTTGTACTAGTCCAAATAACAGTGGCAGGTCCCGGTAAAGGGGTAGGATCATACACTTGAACCAGCTGTGATCCAACGTCTGAAGGAGTAATAGCAAATGTGATTGTTCCAGTGATTTTAGCCGTAGTGGTAAAAGTAATAGTAGATATAACGTGATTAGAGGTAGGGGCGGAAAGGTTTGTTGGGACATTAGTGCAGATTTGAATTGTATAAACTTCTATAGGCAAATTATTTACATTTATAGATGCAGAAAAACCAGCTATATTTCCAGATCCAGCAACTACATAAGGAATAATATTGGAATCAACTGCTGGAGCACCTGCTATACGTTGAAACCCAGTGTTAGTTCCTTGGAAAAGGATGCTTTTTGCTGAACTGCTTCCAGCGGGTCCGGTGTTCCCAGTAGGTCCAGTGCTCCCGGTAGTCCCAGTGATGCCAGTAGGTCCAGTGCTTCCGATAGAACCACTGTTACGTCTACCGTCACAACTAAAACAATTGCGTTGATACATGTACTTTCTCCTTTCTATATTTTTGAAAATCTATTATAAAAGTAGAACCACTATATATATATTATAGATTCTATATTTTTGTGTGGCCGATTGTATTGTGTATATAGATTTCAAAAATAGGGGAGGTCTTATAACCACCATTTTTCCTGTGGAAGCAAAGTAACATTCGCACCAAAATTCTCTTTAAACCAATCATACATCAATGTCTCTTTCACTAAATATTCAGAGGCAGAGTGTGACACACCGATGAGTGACATATTTGTTTCTTTTACGTAATCCATAATGAGCGAGTATTTATGCCTGCCGTAATCATTGTCGATATGGCAATGGATTTCTCCTGTAATATATGCTTCAGCACCTTTTTCTTCTGCTTCTTTCATTAAAGATACGACATCGCCGCAGCCAGCGATAATTGCAATTTTCTTGATGAAATCATGTTGTTTACCTTCGAAGTCTGTATAAGGAATGTTAAAGAGTTTTTTTAGATGTTTTTGGAGTTTTTCTGTTGTTGTTTCATCTATTTCACAAATGAGACCGACTGGTTCTGTTTCTGGACCACCGTAAGCAAACCCGTCAATTACATTGGCTTGTAGTGCTTTTGCGATTGAAATGCTAGTTCCATGCGTTTGATGAAAATCCATTGGAACGTGACATGTATATATAGAAAGTTGTTTTTCTTTAATTGCCTGCAAATATTTTGATGAAATTGGAGTAAATCCTCGCCCTGACTTTCCGAGTGGATCACTGCACTCCATCACAATTGGATGGTGCATGAAGAGTAAATCACCTGGCCGGGATTGTGAAATGAATTTTTCGAGAACATCATCAGTTGGGAACACAGCTAAAAAGATTGTATTTACATTTTCAGCGCCTCTTATCATAAGACCGTTAAATAGCTCAACAAAAGTTGCTTCGAAAAATTGTTGCCATGGAAACTGGATTTGATCATATGTAGCTGGAAGGAAACGACTAAAGGAACTGTCTTTTCCGTATTTTTCAATTTGGAATAAATGATTAAGTGATTGTTCTATTTCTTTTAAGGCTGGCATGTTGTGTTATCCTCCTTAAAATAATCCTTACCCTGTTAGTTGTTTTTGTTTTTCATGGCAAAATAAGAAGCGGATAGGAAGCACAAAAAACCTAGAATCCAACCGAGAGAAGGAGAATAGGGAAGTATATGTTGTAATACCATTCCGCTAGAAATAAAAAAGCTACCGAGTAGACCTAAGAAGATGGGGTATCGCAGTAATTTGAACATACGTGATACAACCTCCTTTATTACATATAGTGTATATTAGTCTTAATTTTCTGTATATATTTTTTGAGAAAAATGGTGGTACAATATATGAAGGATACGAGAAGAGAGGATGAAGATTAACGTATGTACGTTACTGTAACAGAAGCAGCATATAAAAAGATTATGGATACGATTCCAAATGAAGCGAAATATATAAAGTTATTTTACGATAATGAAGGTTGCGGTTGTGTAATGAGCGGAATCATCGATTTAGTAGCTGTAGCGGAAAAAGATGAGCGCGATGTGGATATCGAATCCAGCGCAATGAATTTTATTGCAGATCGCACAAAGCTTGTATTTATGGATGATAAGTTAACCGTTGATTGGCATGAAGGTGGAGGAACTTTTCAGCTGAAGAGCCCAAGCCAATTTTATAATCCAACTATGAAGTTACATGTTCGAGTGTAGTAAAAGGAAGGTGGTTCCAAAATGTATTTTGGAACCACCTTTTTATTGTATGAGGTGCTATTATTGTCGTTTTTTGTTGATAAGTCGATATATTTGAAAAATCGCTGATATATTTTGAGTTACGGTCGATATATTCGAAAAATCGCTGATATATTTTGAGTTACGGTCGATATATTCAGAAAATCGCCGATATAATTTTATTTACCAAAAGAAGGCTTAATAAAAAGATTTTTTCACATAATGAAATGTACATATGATTGAATTTTCTGTATAATTTTCTTTGCGGAGGGGATACGCATGAGAAAATGGGGAATTGAATTATTAATTTTAAGTGTTGTTATTATTTGGGGTATTAACTATACGATTGCAAAATATGGATTTTTAGAATTTACCGCAATTGAATTTACCGCGCTTCGAATGATGGCTGCGGCACCACTACTGTTATTACTTACATTCTTTATTGAAAAATCGCTTTATATGGAGCGAAAAGATATACCAAGATTAATCATCGTTAGCACGGTAGGTATTGTACTGTATCAAACGCTATTTATGGAAACTGTCAAATATACATCCGCTACAAATGCCTCCTTACTCATTTCTATTTCACCAATTTTTACAACTGTATTTGCGATTTTCTTGAAACAAGAAAAATTTTCTTCTCGAAAGTTCATTGGTTCTATGATTGCCTTTGCCGGTGCTGCATTAGTTTTAGTAGCTGGTCATTCACTCGCTAGTTCTTTTTACGGAAATGGAATTGGACTAATTACATCGATATGCTGGGGGCTTTATCCTGTTTTAGCAGGACCGTTAATTAAAAAGTACTCGGCACTACGTGTTACGGCATGGTCGGCATTAGTTGGCGCAATCCCGCTTTTATTGTTAAGTGGTCCACATGTATTTGCCATGCCATTTCGTATTACACACGGAATGACACTATTTGCCTTACTATATTCTATTTTCTTTGTAACGGTATTCGGCTTAGTTATGTGGTATGTTGGTGTCCAAAAAATTGGAGCATCACATACGATGGTATATATGTATATTACACCGCTTGTAGCTGTTTTATTTGCAGCTGTATGGGCAAATGAATATGTTTCATTACAACAAATAATCGGTGGAATCATCATTTTCTTCGGTCTATGGTTTGTGAAATCAGAGAAAGTAAAGGTGCATGCTACTGTAGAAAAACTTATATCAAAATAGGAAAACAGATCACCTATGATCTGCTTTCCTATTTTTTTATTTTTGGTAAGAAGATGAGAAATAAAATCGCAGTAATAAGTGGAATTAAGTTTAAAAATGGAATACGGAAGAGTGTAATAAGAATAATACCTGGAAGAAGAACACCGAGGACAGCATAGAAAATACTATGTTTTTTCGTGTACCAATATAAGGAAAGTCCAATAAGTGCAGGGACAATGAGGTGAATGAGAGCCATTAAAAAATAAATCATTAGACGCCCCCTTTATTTATGTGCTTATTACATCATATCCGTATGTTCATAGATTGATATCACTTTTTTCATAATTGGACGGAAAATGTTTTGAAAAACGTCACATTTGTGAGGGATTCTATATTAATAATCTTGTATAATATTATTTTCTAAAAACATTTTAACAACATAAACATACTGTTTATGTTTTTTTATTTGAGTGAAATGGATTTTAAGTAGTATGGACTCGAAAGAAATGAGTTATACAGCTTTTGTTGGATAAATAGAAAAAACATTGAAGGGGAGTACAGCATGATTAGTATGTCATTAAGATCGTTTAAAATTCAATCGTATTATCTACTAGGTATTCTGTTATTAGGCTGGATGTTAACACCGTTTTCAGCACATTTTCTCGGTGCTGGAATTGGACTTATTGTAAGTATGTACTGTGTTTGGCTTTTAGGGAGACGGATTGAAAAGCTTGGAGATAGTCTCGTAAAGAAGACGAAGGCGCCGACGCTTGGTATGTTTAATCGCTTTGCAGCTGCCATTTTAGGTGCTATTATTATGTACGAGATTGAGCACCATATGGTTATGTGGGCATTTGCAGTAGGGATTATGGGCGGTTATTTCTTAATTGTTGTTAATTTAGGATACTATAGTATGAAAGATGAGAAAGAATTAACAAAGAGCTAAAAGAGATAAAAAGATAAAAAGCCTCTTTTTAGATGGAATAGAGGATTCAGCGAAGGGTAGTACAACAGGAAGCGAAACTTTGCATAAAATACAGGTTTCTGCTTCCAATAAGTTAATATGAAATTACGTATTAGTATGACTCTTAGGTTCTTTAAAAAAATTGGATATAATACAACAAACTAGTCCAGTAATTAGAATAATGTATTTTATCATTTCACTTGTATGCTCAAATAAATTAACGTTAAGCATCACAAGTCCCCAAAATATTTGAATCGCTCCATAACTGAATAAAATTTTTCCTGTACGAGAAAAATTTTTCATAGGACTGCTCCTTTCCTGTATATGTAAATTTTACCATGAAAACTAAAAAACGAATGGTTATAAAGTGAATTTTCTGTAATTTTATGAGCTAAGTCACAGATGAAGGGATTAATGTTTCACTTTATATAAGATATAGAAAGAAGCTTACGTAAAAAACGTAAGCTTCTTTTTTATGTAAGTGTGTGTAACCGTTAAGCCGCATTGGGTTTTGTCGGTGAGTACGCGAAACTTTACGGTTACACGACACTTATTCATATGAGTAAAGGGTTATTCCAACAGAAAGTTTATACTTAAGCGATTGGGCCGCCTAAGTTAATAATATCTTCAGAAACGCTATCAAACTTTTTGAAGTTTGCTTTGAATTCGTTTGCAAGCTCAATTGCTTTCACTTTGTAAGCATCTTTATCAGCCCAAGTTTGTTCAGGCATTAATACTTCGTCAGGTACACCTGGTACGTGAAGTGGAACTTCAAGACCGAAGATGTCGTGTTTCGCAGTTTCAGCTTTTGCAAGTTCGCCGCTTAATGCTGCTTGAATCATTGCGCGAGTATAACCTAAGTTCATACGTTTACCAACGCCGTATTCGCCACCAGTCCAGCCAGTGTTTACTAAGAATACTTTCGCATCATGTTTCTCGATTTTTTCACCAAGCATTTCAGCATAGCGAGATGCATCAAGTGGTAAGAACGGTGAACCGAAGCAAGTTGAGAATGTAGCTTGCGGAGATGTAACGCCGCGCTCTGTTCCTGCTAGTTTACTAGTGTAACCGCTTAAGAAATGGTACATAGCTTGCTCTTTTGATAACTTACTGATTGGAGGCAATACGCCAGATGCATCAGCAGTTAAGAAAATAATTGTATTTGGATGTCCTGCAACACTTGGTAGTACGATATTGTCAATCGCATGCATAGGGTATGCAGCACGTGTATTTTCTGTTAAAGTAGTATCGTTATAGTCAGCGATGCGTGTTTGACCATCAATGACAACGTTTTCTAAAACTGAACCGAATTTGATTGCATCGAAGATTTGTGGTTCTTTCTCATGAGAAAGGTTTACACATTTCGCGTAGCAACCGCCTTCAATATTGAATACGCCATTATCAGACCAACCGTGCTCATCATCACCGATTAATTTACGGTTTGGATCAGCGGATAATGTTGTTTTACCTGTTCCAGATAAACCGAAGAATAATGCTACGTCGCCTTCTTCACCTACGTTTGCAGAGCAATGCATAGAAAGAATGTCTTGTTCAGGTAGTAAGAAGTTCATAATAGAGAAGATTGATTTTTTCATTTCTCCAGCATATTCTGTACCACCGATTAGTACGATACGTTGTTCAAATGAAACCATAATGAATGCTTCAGAATTTGTACCGTCAACTGCTGGATCTGCTTTAAAGTTTGGTGCAGAAACAATTGTGAACTCTGATTCATGAGTTGCTAATTCTTCTTCAGTTGGACGAATAAATAATTGATGTACGAACAAATTATGCCATGCGTATTCGTTAACAACTTGAATTGGTAGGCGATAGTTGCGGTCAGCGCCAGCAAATCCTTTGAAGACGAATAACTCTTCTTTTTCTTTTAAGTATTCTAAAACTTTCGTATATAATTTATTAAAATGTTCTTCAGAAATCGGTTGGTTCACAGCTCCCCAAGCAATTTTGTCAGCAACCGATGCTTCCTTCACAATAAATTTATCTTTAGGAGAACGTCCTGTGTATTTTCCTGTTGAAGCAGAAACGGCACCAGTAGAAGTTAATTTCCCTTCATTTCGCATTAATACTTTTTCCACTAATTGCGGAACACTTAGTTGAATCTGTGCATTGCTTCCGTTCAATAATTCATGTAAACCAATTTGGACATTCACAGTACTCATATTTATATACCATCCTTTTCATTTAATGAAATATTTCTCGTAATCCCCATCAAGAGTATAACACAATTATATAAATAATGTATACTATTTATTTATTTTTGTTTGTGTGAATGTATTATTTCCTTATTTATATTTCATTCCATACGTATTGAGAAAAACTTTCAGGAAAATGTGAATATTAATTGACAAATGAATATCATTTCTTTAGTATAGGTTGGGACGGATACTCTCTTATCCCGAGCTGGCGGAGGGACAGGCCCGATGAAGCCCAGCAACCTCACTTGTAGTGGTAAATACAGGTGAATAGGTGCTAAAACCTGTGCGAGGCTAATGGTCTCGAACGATAAGAGCAAAGGGCAAAAAGCAGTATGCAAGTAGCAAATTAAACCTTTCCTCTATGTTAAGTGGGAAAGGTTTTTCTGTATGCTTGTGTGGGAGAATAAATGTATGTCGCAGTTTGTGGCAAATTAAGGATGAGTTCCGTACAATATATACAATTACTGTAGGGAGGTTTACCACATGACAAAAAAACGTCATCTGTTCACATCTGAGTCTGTAACTGAAGGACATCCAGATAAAATTTGTGACCAAATTTCTGATTCAATTTTAGATGCGATCTTATCAAAGGACGCAAATGCACGTGTAGCTTGTGAAACAACTGTAACAACTGGTTTAGTATTGGTAGCGGGGGAAATTACGACTTCTACTTATGTAGATATTCCGAAAATCGTTCGTGAAACAATTCAAGGCATTGGTTACACACGCGCAAAATATGGATTCGATGCAGAAACTTGTGCAGTTTTAACATCTATCGATGAGCAATCTGCTGACATCGCTATGGGTGTTGACCAAGCGCTAGAAGCACGCGAAGGTCTAATGACTGACGCTGAGATTGAGGCAATTGGTGCGGGAGACCAAGGTTTAATGTTTGGCTTCGCATGTAATGAAACACAAGAATTAATGCCACTTCCAATCTCGCTTGCTCACAAATTAGCTCGCCGTTTAACTGAAGTACGTAAAGATGACACATTATCATACTTACGTCCGGATGGAAAAACGCAAGTTACAGTTGAGTATGATGAAAATGGTAAACCTGTACGTGTGGATACAATTGTAATTTCTACACAACATCATCCAGATGTTACATGGGAAGAAATCGATCGCGATTTAAAAGAGCATGTAATTAAAGCTGTAGTTCCAGCTGAATTAATGGATGGAGAAACGAAATTCTTCATTAACCCAACTGGTCGCTTCGTAATTGGTGGACCTCAAGGTGATGCTGGTTTAACAGGACGTAAAATCATCGTTGATACTTACGGTGGATACGCTCGCCACGGTGGCGGTGCATTCTCTGGTAAAGATGCAACAAAAGTTGACCGTTCTGCAGCATATGCAGCTCGTTATGTTGCGAAAAACATCGTAGCAGCTGGTCTTGCTGACAAAGCAGAAGTACAACTTGCATACGCAATTGGCGTAGCGCAACCAGTATCAATTTCAGTTGATACATTTGGCACTGGTAAAGTATCTGAAGACGTACTAGTAGAACTAGTTCGTAACAACTTCGATCTTCGCCCAGCTGGTATTATTAAAATGCTAGACTTACGTCGCCCGATTTACAAACAAACAGCAGCTTACGGCCACTTTGGACGTACTGATGTAGATCTTTCATGGGAACGTACAGACAAAGCTGTAGCTTTAAAAGAGCAAGCTGGTCTATAATATATGAAAAAAAGCTTTGCGCGGTGAGCGCAAAGCTTTTTTTATTTTATTTTACTTATTATTTGAATGCATGAATTACAATACACTTCTCCTTCTACCTCAATATATTTTTTCGTATTTGTCATTCCGCTTGCCGGAAAGGGCATATGAATCCACGATTTTTCATACGTTTGTATTTCTTTCGCACGTGATTTACAAACTGTTGGCTTTTTATGAAACATGTGGGATCAACCTTTCATTTGACGTGCTTTGCCCGCACAAAATGCACTGCTCAGTAAGAAGAGCGTTGCGAATATAATGCTCACTAATGTAGCGTATGGGATTGCTCCTTTTAGAGAAAAACCGACAGTGATGGAAGCTATAAATAAGAGGATGAATGTTGTTGTTAATTTTTTATAAAGTTCCATAATATGTAGACCTCCGATTTATTTTGTAGTGTAAATTTAAAAATTAAATCTATTATGTAGAAAATATAAGGTGAGTTAAAGAGTAGCTAATGATGTGGAGTCTAAGAGTATAAAAAGTACACTCTTTTATTTTCCTTTTTGTGGGTGTACATACTTATATTGTATCATGCTTCATTGTGGGCTTCATACATAATTGTGTAAAGATATGTATGATAAAATGGAGAAAAGTCTTCGAGAAAGGAAAGATGAAAATGAGTGTAACTGAACATAAAAAACAAGCACCAAAAGAAGTACGCTGTAAAATTGTTACGATTTCCGATACACGTATGGAAGAGACGGATAAGAGCGGACAACTATTACATGAATTGTTAAAAGAAGCAGGTCATACAGTGACCTCTTATGAAATTGTAAAAGATGATAAAGAAAGTATTCAGCAAGCTGTGTTAGCTGGTTATCATAGGGAAGATGTTGATGTCGTACTAACCAATGGCGGAACTGGTATTACGAAACGTGATGTAACGATTGAAGCGGTGTCAGTGTTATTAGATAAAGAAATTGTCGGATTTGGTGAGTTATTTCGTATGATTAGTTATTTAGAAGATATCGGAAGTAGTGCGATGTTAAGTAGAGCAATCGGCGGTACGATTGGGCGCAAAGTAGTCTTCTCAATGCCGGGATCTAGCGAAGCAGTTCGTCTTGCGATGAATAAGTTGATTTTACCGGAGTTAGGTCATATTACATTTGAGCTGCATCGCCAATGAGTAAGTTTGCTGGAATTGTATTAGCAGGTGGTATGTCGAGTAGATTCGGTGAACCGAAAGCGCTAGCGGGCTGGGGTGGGAGTACTTTTGTTGAGCATATTTTGAAAGTGATGACAAGTACGATTCAAGAAGTTGTAGTCATTAGTCATTTTGATATAAAAGAGCGAGTGGAGCAATTAGTACAAGTTCCCGTTATAGAAGATATTCCGCATTATAAAGGAAACGGCCCACTTGCTGGAATTGTATCAGGAATGGAATATATAGAAGCAGATTGGTACGCTATTATGCCTTGCGATGCACCAAACGTTTCACAAGAGTGGTTTACTATTTTATTAGAACAAACGAGTGATGAGTATGATGCGGTTGTACCTATTATTAATGGAAGAAAACAACCGTTACTTGCGGCGTATCATAACTGTGTGAAAGAGAGGATTTACACTTTACTTCAAGAAGAGAAAAGAAGCATGGGGCAGCTTTTATCACAATGTAATGTGAAATATGTTGCTGGAGAAGATGTACAAGCGAATGCGGATTGGTTTATGAATGTGAACACGAAAGAAGAATATGTACAGGCTCAAAAAGACCTTTCAAATGAATGAAAGGTTTTTTGATATACAGAAATAGGGGAACAATTACTGTATAAAGGTATGTGAGTAAGTTGATTTTAAGGGGAATTTCTTAAAATCATCATACAGTAAAAATACTATATAACCATATTTTAATTTTTATGGGTTTTTATTACAAGTCTGTTTAGTTATGTATTTTTTTGATATAATGAATATAGAAATAAAGCGATATTTCACCTTATGTATCATTTAGTAAACGAAATTTTATAATTGTGTAATAAACTCTCTTCACGTTTTAAATAGCCAGTAAAGGTCACGTTTGGTTGCGGAACAGCTCCACGCAAACAATTATGAAATTGATTCATATACATCTTTAGTTCTATACGATAGACGTAGAATATATTTACAAATATAACATTTGATGGGTAGCGGAATGAAGAGGCCTGTTTTATACTAATATTGTGTCACCCCTTCCAAGGGACAGTGCACAGCCGGTGATTGGCTAATGGGAACATTCTCATTTTGCCAGTGCCGGTTTTTTAGTAGATAATGATGATAATAAAGTGAAACTATAATCAGTTGGGGTTTTGTTCATTCCCTACTGATTATTAGCCTTCACCAATCGGGCGTTTACGGGCAGCAGGGCTACCACCTGACTTTTGAGGTGGGAGCCCTGCTGCCCGCAAATAGCGGGATAAATTTTTTGAGGGAGGGATCGTTTTGAAAAAGATAGATTTTACTTCTATGAGAGAGCAAGTAGCTAGTTTTTATATTTATTCTATCTCTTTTCTTGGTTTAATTGCTTTTATCGTTTCTTTATTTTTAAGTAAAATGCCTTCTCATCTTATACTGCTTTTGTTGTTAATTATGTTTATGGGAATTACTGAGTATTTTCCTATCCGCATTTGGAGAGGCGGGATCACACTCAGCCTTACACTTATTTATACAATGAATTGGCAGTTTGGAATACATATAACTGTTGTTTCGTGTGTGTGTGTGATGTTATGTATCCAATTGTTTCGCCGTTTATCTATGCAAAGGACAGTATTTAATTGTGCGCAACTTGCTCTTAGTATCGTATTAGCAGAATGGCTTTCCAGTGAATGTTTCTCTCTTTTTATTTCTGGAATGAATCTTTCAGTTTTATATGAAAAATTCATAATTTTGTTTTTATTCAGCGCATTCCTTTGCCTTTTTAACGGTTTATTTTACGATCTTTTAATCATACTTCTTCCTCAGCCCTATCCGCTAGAAGAGTGGCGTAAAAAGAATATGTTAGTACTCTTGAGTTTGAGTTTTTGTTTATTTTATTCTTCACTTATACATATTTTAGATTACCGATATCGCGGAGTGATGGATGAAATTATGGTTCTGTTCTTCTTTTTCCCGCTTGTGGCAATCTGTATCATTAGCTCTTTCGTTAGACAAATACGGGTGGAAAAAGAACGATTATATAAGCTTTTTTCCATTACGACGGAATTAAGTCGTGGACTATCTGCCGGAAACTTACAGCAGATGAAACAATCACTGAAAGGATTTCTAGGAATACAGGCATATGTTTTATGGGCGAAAGATGAAGAGAACTGGACACTTTTATTAAAGGATGGAAAAGTACGTCGTGATATTTCTAATTATTCTGGCCTGTATAAGGAGTTTGAAGAGATATCCGAAACTGTTGTTGTTACTGATTGGAAAACAGGTATGGCTCCGGGAGATGAAGTGTTTGAAAATACTATGCGCTCTCTTGTATATTTACCTCTTAAGGTAAATCATGAATTAGTTGGAATGTTTGTGGCAGGGAAAAGCAGGAGTGCGAGTTTTATTACTGAAGATGTACAGACTTTAGCTACGTTTGCCAATCAATTAGGCAGCTTGCTTAAAACGCGGACACTCGTCTCTGAACAGGAAAAAAGAACAATTTTAGAAGAACGAAATCGAATTGCTCGTGAAATCCACGATGGAATCGCACAAGCATTGGCCGGAGTGATATTTCAGATGGAGTCGGCTCAGAAAAAATATGCAGATCGACCAAAAGACATGCAGCAAGTGGTAGATACAAGCATAAAAAAATTACGGAAGAGTTTAAGTGAAGTTCGTTATTCTATTTATGCTTTAAAGCCATATCCAACACAAAGATTAGGACTAAAACAAGCAATTATAAATAAGGTTCAATCCTTAAAACAAGAATATGGTCTAGCCATTACATATCATGAAAGAGGCCGTTCTCGAAAACTTAGTTTTACGAAAGAACGAGTTATTTTCGATACTTTGCAGGAGAGCTTGCAGAACATTATAAAGCATGCAAAGGCAGATAAAGTTGACATTTTATTAAGCTATCAACGGGAACATGTACTTTTAAAGGTAAAGGATAACGGAATTGGTTTTTCTCTTTTTGAATCCATGATTAAAGCAAAGCATGAGCCGCACTATGGTATATTACATATGAATGAACAGGCTGAACAGCTAGGGGCTGCCCTTCAGATTGATAGTTCAGCAGGAAAAGGTACAGAAATCACATTGTTAATTCCAGATTCAGAAATGGGGGAGGAGTATCATGATTCGAATATTAGTAGTGGATGATCATACTGTTTTGCGTGATGGAATTCGAAGTATATTGGAACTCGAATCTGATATGCGAGTAGTTGGAGAAGCTGTTTCCGGGGATGAAGTAGTAAAAAAAGTGGAAGAGTGTAGGCCTGATTGTATCTTAATGGATATTAATTTACCAGGAAAAAATGGTATTGAGGCTACATCACTTGTGAAAGATCAGTATCCGAACTGCCGTGTTCTTGTATTGACTATGTATGAACATGATGAATACTTGATGGCTGCTCTTCGGGCAGGTGCAGACGGTTATTTACTGAAGGATTCATCATCCGAGCAGGTAGTGGCGGCAATCCGAATGGTATTACAAGGAGATTCTGTGATTCATCCGCGTATGACTAAAAAATTGATTACATATCATCAGCAAACGAAATCAGAATCAAATGAAAATGAACTAACAGAGCGTGAAAAAGAAATACTGTTTGAATTGGTTAAAGGTCTTAGCAATAAGGAAATTGCTGAAGCTCTATATATCAGTGACAAGACAGTTAAAATCCATGTTAATAAGATTTTCAGAAAACTAAATGTGAAAAGCCGTTCACAAGCAGTCATATATGCCGTGCGAAATCAGCTTGTTCCATTTTCTTAAATGAAAATCATTTAAAAGAACTACCCCGCACTTTATTATTTTACTCAAAATAATAAAGTGCGGGGTAGTTCTTTTGTACTATACGGTATAGAACTAATAACTAAAAAAATATTACTTTTTGATAATTTTCAGAAAAGTTTTAATTTTATAAGATAAGAAAGTAGAGTCGTAGTCTAATAGAGTCGTAAATTTAAAGTTATGCAATGACTACAGATACAAATAAATATAAATGGGGGAACTTGTATGAAGAGAGGGAAATTTGGGAGGATTCTTACAGGAACGTTAGTTGCTGGTATGCTATTGTCACAAGGTATTCCGTATAACGTATTAGCAGAAAGTCCGGCTGAACTGAAGCCAGTTGATAATGCGGAACAGGTGTTGATGAATCTGTCTGCAGAACAAAGAAAAGCGTTGGAACAGTTAGATGTAAAGCCTGGCTTTACGATTTCACCTGATATTGATACGAATAGTCCTAAATTAGTTAACGTTATCGTGGAATTTAATCAAGCTCCAGCAAAAATTGAAGTGATGAAACAAGCGGCGAAAGGAAAGAAAATAGCTGCTACTACTGCGCAAGCAAAAGTGGATGAAGAACATAAAGTGTTCAAACAACATGTCGTATCTTTAAAGTCGAAGAAGGATGTTGGCACTTACGATACGAAAAAAGTGGAAATCACACGCGAATATAAAAATGCAATCAACGGTGTAGCGATGACTTTACCTGGTGTGGCTGTGCAGGAGTTGATCCAATCTGGAGTAGTAAACCGTGTCTTTAAAGACTATGAGGTAAAAGTGGAACCTCCGGTAGAAACGAAAGAAACAATTGATCCGAAAATGGCGGACAGTATTCCGCAAATTGGTGTGGACAAGCTTCATGCAGAAAACATTACAGGTAAAGGGATTAAAGTCGGCGTTCTTGATACAGGTGTTGACTATAATCATCCAGATTTAAAAGATGCTTATAAAGGCGGATATGATTTTGTAGATAACGATGCAGATCCAATGGAAACGACGTACGCTGATTGGATAAAAGCTGGTAAGCCAGAATATCCAGGCTTAGTGTACTATACAAACCATGGTACACATGTAGCAGGAACGATTGCAGCTCAAAAGAAAAACAATGCAGATTACGCTGTAAAAGGTGTGGCACCTGATGTAGATTTATATGCTTACAGAGTACTAGGACCATGGGGCGGAGGAAATACAGCGGGAATCCTTGCCGGAATGGATAAAGCAATTGCAGATGGTATGGATGTCATCAACATGTCGCTAGGCGCACAGACGAATGATCCGCTATATGCTACTTCTGTCGCAGTAAATAACGCCATGCTTTCAGGAGTAGCGACAGTTGTTGCCGCAGGAAACAATGGACCAAACGAAAAGACGCTCGGTTCCCCTGGAACGGCAGCTCTTGGTATTTCAGTAGGGGCAAGTGATGCTGCCATGTCTATTCCTACATTCAGCGCAAGTGTATCTAACGAAAAATTTGAAAATATGCAGCTATTAGGAAAAGATTTTCCTAATAAGTTAGAAGATCTACAAGGACAATCGTTACCGATTGTATTTGCGGGACTTGGTAAACCAGCTGATTTTACGGGGAAAGATCTTAACGGAAAAATTGCGTTAATTCAGCGCGGAGAAATTACGTTTGATGAAAAAATTAAAAATGCAAAAAATGCTGGAGCAAAAGCGGTTATCGTATATAACAATGCTGACGGCCAAATATCTGCCTACTTAGGTGAGGGGGTAGGTCTTATTCCATCTTTCCGCCTGTCAAAAGCGGATGGCGAACGGTTAAAGGCGCTAGGAGAAGTATCTTTCAAATTCGAAACGCTGGGCAATACAAAAACGGAAGGTGATCACTTAGCTGATTTCAGCTCACGCGGACCGGTAAACGGAAATTATGACATTAAGCCGGATGTAGTCGCTCCTGGTGTGTCGGTTTTCTCTACTGCACCAGAATATATCAATGATCCGCAGGACGGTATAAATTACGGCAATGCATATGTACGCTTGTCTGGTACTTCTATGGCGTCTCCTCATGTAGCAGGTACAGCAGCATTGATCCTGCAGCAGCATCCAGAATACACACCTTTCGATGTAAAAGCGGCTCTTATGAATACATCCGATGATTTGAATGGCCAGAATTCCGTATACGAAGTGGGTGCGGGGCGCATTGATGCGTATCAAGCTGTTCATACGGACACATCCATTAAAGTATTAGACAAAACACAAAATGTCGAGAATGGAAAAGTTGTCGAAATTGACGAACAAACAGGTTCCATCGTGTTTGGTAGACATGTTAAGCAAGGGGATAAACCGATTGAGGCGAGCAAAAAAGTGGCTGTCCAGAACAACAGTAAAGAAGAAAAATCCTTTAAAGTAGAAGTGGAGTATCACGGTGAGCGTACAGGTATTCAAGATGCAGTAAAGAACGGTATACAAGTTGACGTGCCTGCATCTCTTACAGTGGCAAGTGGAAAGTCACAGGAACTGCAGCCAAAAATTACGATTCCTGCTAGCGCAGCGAAAGGCAGATATGAAGGATATATTCATGTAACGAATGCGAACAATCCGGCCGAAACATATCAAATTCCATTCGCTGTCATGGTGACGGAAAAGGGATTTGAATATGCGAAAACAAGCAGTCCATCCGTGACGAATACGACGCCTTTCTGGCAATATCTGTACCCGTTTGTTCATGTCAGCATGAAGTTGAATAGCCCGATGAAAACAATTGATGTAGTTGTTAAGGATAGTAAAACAGGAAAAGCTGTAGGTTTTGTAGGAACAGCGGACGCTAGCAGATTACTGATAGACGTAGACACATTTCTTATGAATGCATTTAGCGGTACTGTCTATCCATTTACAAACGATCCTTCTAAGCCAATTGGTGATCTTCCTGTAAAGCTTCCAGCAGGCGATTATATACTGGAATTGATTGCGCACGATGAGGAAGGGAAATCATATGTTATAGACAATCCGCTTATCGTGGACAATACAGCACCGGAAGTAAATATGGATAAAAAACCGGGTATAATCGAGGTTAATGACTCCATGTTTACAGTAGAGGATGGACAAAAAGCAGTATGGCTGCATGGAACAGCCAAGGATGCGACAGTGGATCTATTGAAATCAAAAGGTTTAAACTATGATCAATCGTCCAATCAAATGGCTTACTATGCAAACTCTGGAATGATAGGTGGGTACTTCCCAATCCAAGCAAATGGAGACGTAAAATTCGGAATTGAGGAAAGTGATATTGCAACGAAACCTCTAAATTTGACTTTGGCTACGTATGATATTGCAACGGCAATTGGTAAACAAAACTATGTCTTCGTAAAAGAAGGTACGGAATATACGACTTCTAGTTTTGATAAGAAAGACGTAAAAGTCGGCGATACAGTTACGAAGACACTTAGTCTCAATAATGTGAAGCAGCTTGTATCCGGGGAATTCCAGATCGACTTCAGAAAAGATTTGCTCAAGTTTGAGAATGTGAAACTGAACAATGCGGCAAACGAGTACGCGAAGGAAAGAGGTTTGGAAGTATCAATGCAAGAACCTGTGGTGACAGAAGGAACTTCCAATAATACGGTGAAAGTCGGCGCATCTATGAAAGGGAATGCATTTAGTGGTATGGACGGAAATCTGCCTTTCCTTGATGTCACGTTCAAAGTAGTAAATGAACATTACGATATTGTTGTGGGTGCTTACCAGGTTAATGTAAAACAGGCGTCTTATATGAAAGCGGGACAAACAGTAGCTACTGCCATTCCTTATTTCGGTACGGAAAGCTTTAACTTGATTCCAACGCATTCGAGAGCGTATGGTTCTATCGCGCCGGAAGGATTTTTGGATGGGAAGGAGGGCTATCAGTATTTGAGAAAAGCAGATTATACAAAAATCGGTGCCCAAGTATATGCGATGTCTCCAAGCGGCAAAAAATATAAAGGAACGATTGATAAACAAGGAACCTACGAGATCAAAGGCATCCCAGCTTCTACTGAAGCATACACAGTTGTTATTGATGTTCCAGGACATCTCAAAGCGATGAAAAAATTCATTCCGGGGTATTTTGTAGGAGATGAGCTGCGCGGGCAAAATGTTAGAATAGGTGCTAAAAATCTTGCAGGGGACGTAAATGGTGACAGATTGATTGACATTCGCGATATGCAAAGCGTAGTTGAGGTATACGGCAAGGAGGATGCATCTATCGTGCCGCAAGACATCAATCAAGATGGTGTTGTGAACGAGACAGATGTCCGCTTCATTGAGAAAAACTTCTTGCAAAAAGAAGTCGGTGTTCCAGAAGTAGTTAAGCCAAAAGAAACAATTGGTAAAAAAGGACTGGTAGATTTCCTACGTCACATTGGTTTAGAGCCGAAGAAATAAAGTGAAACTTTAATCAGTGGGGGGGGTTCATCCCTCACTGATTATTAGTTGAACCAATCGGGCGTTTACGGGAATCCTGACTCCCACCTAACTTCTTTGCCCTAGCCGAATTTTGAGGTGGGAGTTTTACTGCCCGGCAAATAGCGGGATAAAAAGAAGGTGTCTTAGGAGCGGCTGTTGATAAAAGAGGGAGAAATTTCGTCTTCTGCAAATATCGATAGTCGCTCTTAAATAAAACACTAAGTTCTTTATTAAGAACTTAGTGGCCACCTAAAAGGCATCAAATAAGGAAACAATTCGTTTTTACCTCATATAGACTTATCAGCTTTGGGATGGTTTAAATATTATAAAAATAGGGGGATTATTAAAATGAATCTTAAGAAAAAACTTGGTATGGGTGTTGCATCTGCAGTTCTTGGTTTATCTTTAATTGGAGGCGGAACGTTTGCATACTTCAGTGATAAAGAAATATCAGAAAACACATTTGCGGCTGGTACGTTAGATTTGAGCATTGATCCACAAGTTATCATCGATGTTGACAAAATTAAACCAGGTGATCAAATAGAACGCGATTTCCACTTAATCAACAGCGGTACTTTGAAAATTAAGGACGTTCATCTTCTTACTGATTACACTGTAACAGATGCAAAAGGCGATAATGGAAATGCTGATTTCGGTGATTATGTCAAAGTGGAGTTTTTATGGAACATAGACAAAAACACAGTTCCTGTATGGGAAACTACTTTATCTGAGTTGAAACAAGCAACTGCTGATGGCAACTTTCCTGATCTTGTCCAAAAAGGTGTCGTAAATTGGGAAGGAAATGGACTTGCTCCAGGCAAAGATGACACTTTCTATGTGAAATTCATATTTGAAGATAATGGGGAAGATCAAAACGTATTCCAAGGAGATACATTGAAATTGAATTGGACATTCGATGCGGCTCAGACAAAAGGTAAAGAAAAATAAGTTCAAATGTTATCCATTATATCTATGTAACAATTTAGACGTGAAATAAAAGCGAAAGATAAAGAGAGGTCATACTACGAAGGATGACCTCTTTTCCTATATTTTGTACAATATAGAAGTTTCACTTGCAAATTGATAATACTTAAGTTGAATTTAAGCTAGCATTTCCGCATTTCGACTTTGAATAACATCATTATAGTGCATGAGTAAATTATTGAAAATTTCATCCCAGTTTTGTGTAGTAGCGTAGGAGTGAGCATCTAGGCTCATTTGTATCCGCATTTCTTCATTATTTAACAAACCATAAATAGATGATAAAAATGAGTCTTCATTTTTAGGTTCGCATAGAACTCCCGTTTTTTCATCTGTAATAATATTTTTAACTCCACCACTATTTGCACCAATAACAGGTGTACCACATACGAGTGATTCCAGTACGACGTTCCCAAATGTTTCAGTAGCAGATGGAAATACCATTAGATCAGAGGAAGCGTAGGCTTCAGCTAAATCTTCACCTTGTAAATATCCAGTAAAAGTTACATTTGTTTTTGGCACATTTTCACGCAAAGTTTTTGCAAGAGGGCCGTCTCCAGCGAGGAGCCAATGAATATCGCTCCGAGCATGTGTAGTTTTAACAATAAGATCTTGCAATGTATCTATATCTTTTTCAGGAGCAATTCTTCCAACATAGGAAAGAATGTACTTCGCTGTAATATTATATTTTTTTCGGAATAGGTCTGTATTGTAAGAAGGATGAAAGAGTGCGCAATCTACACCCCGTCCCCATATAGAGAGGGCCTGAAATCCTTTGTTTTTTAATTGATGTAATGTTTCAGAGGATGGAACGAAATTTTTTTGCATATGACTATGAAACCATTTTAAATAGTTCCAAAGCATATTGGAGAGAAATTCGATTTTGTAATAGCGTAAATAGGAATCGAAATCAGTATGATAAGAACCGACAACCGGGATGTTTAACTTTTTTGCATAATACAATCCACAAAGTCCCATGTTGAAAGGTGTGGCAATGTGAATGATATCAGGTTTAAAGGCAAGAAGTTCCCGTTTAATACGCGGAGTAGGAAAAGAAAAGCGACATTCTGGATATAATATTGTTAACGGGATACTTCTCATTTTGTTCACATTCGCTACGAAATTATCTTCAGTCGTATGCTGAGGGGCGAAAACAGAATAGGCGATATTTTCTTTCTGAAAATAACGTGTTAACCGTTCTAACGTTTTCGCAACCCCGTTCACTTGTGGTGTAAAAGTATCGGTAAATATGGCGACTCTCATCATATCACTCCTTTATGTGAAAAGTGGGATGAATTGATAAAAAGAGATGATGCCAGAGCAAGTGCCGAGGCACATACCGACGAATACATCTGACGGATAGTGAAGCCCTAAATAAATACGAGAAATACCGACGCATAATGCTAATGGTAATAGAAAAACAAGTAAGCTTGGATTATAGCAAATAAATGGAATGAAGACAGAGAAAACAGCCGTTGTATGACCAGACGGGAAAGAGTGGTCTTTTAATGGGTGAACTGGATATTTGGCATCCTGAATTGTTAAATAAGGACGCTTTCGTGGATACCACCTTTTTAATATTTGCACAGGAATATGGCTAATTGTTAAAGAAATAGCAGTTGCAATTGCAGCTTGGTGCAAAGTCCCTTTTGCAAAAATTAAAAAGAAAAGTGTGAGGGCAATGGAGAATGTAGCACCACCGATATGGGTAATATTGCTGAAAAAGATGTTTAATGTTTTTTGATCAAAGTAGCGATTAATTCCTTTAAAAATGAAACATTCTATTTTATATAATCCACTGACCTTCATGAAAATTCTCCTCCCTCGTTTACATATATATGGAGATATTAGCTTCTATTTTAATAAGATTTTATTGAGGTAATAATAAGGTTTTGTAAAGAAAAAGTTAGTTTTTTATCTCGCATTAACGGACAGTGAGACTCCCACCTCAAAGTTCGGCTGGAGCAAAAAAGTTAGGTGGGAGTCGGGCTGCCCGTAAACGCCTGATTGGTGAAGGCTAATAATCAGTGGGGATGAACAAAACCCCCACTGATTAAAGTTTCACTTTATAAAAAAAGCTGCCAATCTTATGGCAGCGGTAAAATTATTTTTGTAATGATTTATAGTACTGACCTTTTTCAACATATTGTGTGCGAATTCGTTCCATGTCTTTGCGGTCTTCCTCTGTTAATTCACGAACGACTTTCGCAGGACGACCGAAAGCTAACGTATTCGGTGGAATTTTCTTTCCTTGTAAAACGAGGCTTCCAGCACCGATAAAGGCTCCTTCACCAATTTCAGCACCATCTAATATAATAGAACCCATTCCAATTAAAGCATCTTTTTTAATATGACAGCTATGTAAAATAACTTGATGCCCAACTGTAACGTCGTCTTCTAAAATAAGAGGATACTGCGGGCTTTGGTGGAGTGTACATTGATCTTGTACATTTACTCTGTCACCAATTATTGTCGGTGATACATCACCACGGATGACTGTATTAAACCAAATACTTGATTCCTCGCCAATTGTCACATCACCTGTAATGGTAACATAGTCAGCGATAAAGGCACTACTCGCAATTTTCGGATTTTTTTCTTTATAAGGATATATCATGTAAAGCCTTCCTTTCCTAGAGACTAGTTTTAGTGTATCAAATTATGAAAAAGAGTGAAATGGAGGAGTTTCGTATGTGGAACTATGAAGCGGAAGAAGCGAAAGCTGTCATTATTATCGTGCATGGTGCTATGGAATATCACGGGCGTTATGAAGCGGTTGCAGAAATGTGGAATCATATCGGTTATCACGTCGTTATGGGCGATCTTCCAGCACACGGAACAACTTCAAGAAATAGAGGACATATCGATTCATTTGATGAATACATAGAGGAAATAAAGTTATGGGTGAAAGAAGCAAGAAAGTATAGATTGCCCATTTTTTTATTTGGTCATAGTATGGGAGGACTTGTCGTTATTCGTATGATGCAAGAAACGAAAAGAGAGGACATAGATGGGATTGTACTAAGTTCGCCTTGTTTAGGAGTATTAGCTGCACCTTCCGCTCCGCTTCGTGCTGCTTCGAAAATATTAAATGTCGTTGCCCCGAAGTTACAATTTGTAACAAATCTCACTGTAGAAATGTCAACACGCAATCATGAAGTGAGAGATGCGATGGAAAATGATTCATTGTTCTTGCGCAAAGTATCAGTACGTTGGTATAGTGAGTTGATTAAGTCTATCGAGATTGCTCATGAGAAAATAGATAAGTTTCCAGATGTTCCGCTCTTGCTAATGCAGGCATGTGAGGATAAACTTGTAGATAAAATACGTGTCCGTACATGGTTTGATAATGTTAAAATAAGTGATAAGGCTTATAAAGAATGGCCGAATTGTTATCACGAGTTATTAAATGAGTATGAGCGTGATGAAATTTTGAATTATATTCAGTCATTTACTGAAATGCATGTCAATAATATAGTAAAAACAAACAAATAAATCATTATTTGTACATTTAATAGAGGAGATGAAGGAAGAAGTGAACGTACCGAGTAATCCCATAACGCTCATGGCGAAAGTATACCGTGATGTGTTTCCGGTTGTACACCATGAGCTAGCGATGTGGAAAGAGCGTGCCTACCATATTCCGAATGATGAGCTTCATAGTCAGGCAATCGCAAGTATTGAGAATAAAACGTTTCATTGCGAAGGCGGTGGCATTTTAGCGCTATTAGCGAATGAACACCGAGAGGAATGTATTCGTTTTATCGTAGCGTATCAAACGATTAGCGATTACTTAGATAATTTATGTGACCGTAGTACATCACTTGATCCAAAAGACTTTGCGGCTCTTCATGAGTCGATGATAATAGCATTAAGCCCTGAGGTGGAAGGGGGCGGTAATTATTATCGTTACCGTGACGATCAAGATGATGGTGGTTATTTAGATGAACTTGTTGAAACATGCCAAGATGTTTTAAAGAAAACGAAGCACTATGATAAAATTGCTCCTGTTCTTCATGAACTTGCTTGTTATTATTGTGATTTGCAAATTCATAAACACGTAAAGTTAGAAGAAAGAGAACCACGCTTACAAACATGGTTTGAAGCGCATAAAGAAAACTTACCTGAAATGAGCTGGTTTGAATTTTCAGCATGTGCTGGTTCTACGCTTGGGATTTTCTGTCTTGTAGCATATGCATTTCATGATGAATTACATGATGAAGATATTGCGAAAATTAGACAAGGATATTTCCCTTACGTACAAGGACTTCACATTTTACTTGATTATTTCATCGATCAAGAAGAAGACCGTATAGGCGGAGATTTGAATTTCTGTAGTTATTATGAAAACGAGCAAGCTATATTAGATCGTATGAAACATTTTGTAGAAGAAGCAGAGAAGAGCATTGGTGATTTGCCACATGCGAAGTTTCATCGTCTCATAAGCCGAGGGTTACTTGGTATTTATTTATCAGATCAAAAAGTATCAGCGCAAAAGAATATGCACAAAATGGCACGGCGCATTGTAAAATACGGAGGGCTCACTTCACGATTCTTCTATTGGAACGGGAAGATGTACCGAAAGAAAATGGCGCAGTGATGAAGAAAACCACTCATATAGAGTGGTTTTCTTTTTATTATGATCGTATTTTTGAAAATACATATATAAGAAGTTCAATCACAAAAATAACTAAAACAGATAGTCCGAATAAAGGCATGACAGCGCCTAATATAACCATCATGATAAAGAAAATGAATGTGCTTTTCTTATCTCTTTGCTTTGGAGGTGCTGCTAATTTTCCTTTTGGCTTTCTTGCTAACCACATTTTTACTCCGTAATAAATGAGAAGTAATAAAGATAAGGTTGTTAGTAAGCACAATATTTTATTTGGCCATCCGAATAAATGTCCTTCGTGAAGCGGGATACCGTAAGTGAACCATTGTGCAAGTAATCCATAATCACGATAGTCCGTTTTTGAAATGAGTTCCCCGCTATATTGATCAAAGTAAGCTGTTATTTCTTCATTTGGTGCAACATGCATACCTGTAATACCAGAACCGCTCGATTTCGAAATAGTAAATACACCTTTCGGATCAGCTGGTAGTGAAATAACATATGGCTTCTTTATTTCAATTCCTTTTTGTAATTCATCGACAGAAATTGCTTTCGGCTCATTTGAATTCGATTCAGGCGGAGCTTCTTTTCTTGTTGCCCACGGCAATTCTTTTACCTTTGATTCAGGCGGTGCCATGTACAATTTTGGATATCCGAGTGATTCATTAGAAGATGCAATTTTATAAATTTGGTTCCCCATAAATCCTGACCACGGCAATCCAGATGCGACTAGCAAAAAGAGAGGAATTGTAAATATAATACCGATAATAGAATGACGTCTTTTTGCTTTTTCTCGCTTATTGGATGATGGTGTGTTTTTGAATTGGCGTATACTCATGTACAATCCGGTTACGATTAAAAAGATTGTCCAGCATGCCGCAAGTTCTACAGTATAGTTGACGACAGTGCCACCAACTAAAAGAGAACTATGTAATTCCCTCATTATATTGGCAAACGTTTCACTTGCGTTTTGATCCCCAACAATTTGATTATTACTATCTAAATACACATATTTTTGTTGCCCAGTATATTCATTTGCAATCGTAAGTCTCGTATTATAATCCCCATTAAACTCACTAATTTTCGCCACGCTATAATGTGGATATTTTTTCTCTGTTAAGAAAAGCGAATCAGACATCGAAATAGATTCTGTTTGGGTGCTCTTCCCGAAATATAAATCTTTATAGATGAAATCCTCAACTTCTTCCCGAAATAAATACCCAATTCCGCTCAGTGACAAAGTAATAAGAAGCGGCGTAATAAAAAGTCCAGCATAAAAATGCCAACGCCAAAAAATATAATGAAGCGAACGATTTTGTTTCATACTTTCAGTTCCCCTAACCTTCCCTATATGAATAAACTACTTATTTAATATAGCGAGATTAAGTGTGGATACTTTGAAAGAATTGTGAAGAAAGTTAAAAGTTTTGGGGATTTTTATCGGCGAGACATACAATACGTAATACAAAGCTTAGTTGAGTGAATCAGCTCTTCATTTCCTTTTTGTATCCTGATTTGAAGTGCCTTTTGAAAATAAGTAAGGGCGGTGTGGAAGTCGCCTTCATCCAATTTACTTTTTCCGTAATGTTGGTAGAAGAAGTCCTCATAATTAGGTAAGTCGGGTAGTGTTTGTAGAAGTTCGATAAAGAGTACATTTGCAGCAGGAAATTTTCTTTCCCAATGATATGTATGTGCGAGACGAAGTTTGTTAATAAAAATCCCTTGGATGTTGTCTGTTTGTGTGTAATATTCAATCGCCTCCTGTAAGTAATACTTACTGTCAGAAAGGTTGCCAGCGATTCGTTCATAAACACCGATTAATCCGCAGCTTTTTCCATATAACGGTCCTTTATGTAAATGCTCGTTCAAAAATACAATCCCTTGCTTCATTTCAGCAAGGGATATAGGTTTTTCTTTAAGATTTTCATCAAATGTGTATCCCATTTCAAAAGGTATATTCATTTGGACCTCCTTATATTTTCTACATACATTCTAACAACCGCTTCAGCAAGACATTGAGCGGAATCGACAAAATTCTCACTCGCGACTACATTCAAATCAGTACATGCAATAATAGCGGTATCAACTTCAACTCGCAATTGTAAAACGAGTGTATTCCACAATTCACGAGCTTCTTCAATTTCTCCAGATTTAATACAAGTAATAATTTGATTAATCATTTCTTGCCATTTTTCATGGTGAATGTACTCTATATTACGCTTTGCAATGCCGTCTTGGTAAATCACAGCTTGAACAGTTGCTTCTGTTGCGAGAAGAGCGACTCTTTTTGTATTTTCAGGAATTGCTTTTAACGTTTCATCGACTATATTTAAAATTGGGATAGAAAGAGAACGCTGTAATTCTTCAAAATAAAGATGCGCCGTATTACACGGCATAGCGATAAATTCTACGCCAGTACTTTCAAGTTTTTGTGCCCCTTCAATAATTGCTTTTTTCATCGCCGCATGTTCAATAGGGCGATCCATGTAAAAGGGCGTTGGACAAGAATAAATCATCATATGAGGAAAGTCCATATCATGCTTTGCTCCGTATATTGTTTGGCACCTTGCTACAACTGTATCGACGAATGGTCCAGTTGATTTTGGCCCCATTCCTGCTAGTATTCCGATCATTGTTTCGTCTCCTTTAATATGTAATTAAAAACGTTTTTTGCGAACGATAAAAAGAAATAAGGTAAATAATAAAAATGAATATACGATAGCCCAAGCTGTAAGCCATAGAGTGTGAGTCAGTAAATTATATTTGTATTGTCCAAGCATTAGAAAGCTTTCGACAGGTGGTAAAAACCATAGTAACTCTTTTTTAAACCGGATAGATACAATCGTTATAAGCAATATAAATGTAAGGCTAAGCCAAGCAGTGCCTGCTTTTTGAATCATATTTCTAGTAAATAATGTTGCGATTGAAATTCCTAGTATAGAGAAAGACATGTGAGCGAGAAATCCGACTAGAAATAAAGAAACTGTCATTTTTTCATTAAACATTTGCAAAATAATGGGATAGATTACGGATATAAAAGATAACACAGTACAAATGAGAAGAGCCGTAATATATTTACCAACATATAATGTGGAAATATTATTTGTGTGTGAAATAGTGATTTGCTCTTGTACAGGGTCTTCGGTATGAAAAATTGTGACTGCAATCCAGGCAGATAATAAATAAAGTGCGAGTGCTGTTTCTAAATATGTCGGTACAATAGGAGTCGGTTTATATGTATATACAAAAAGCAAGCTCACAAAGTACATCGCAATAGGAGGGATGTACTTATACGATTTTGTATAGTCGAGAAAATGGTAACGAATAAGCGCAAACATAATAAACCTTCTTTCGATTTAAAAGTTAGGTTGTAGCAGTGTGATAGATGCTTTTTTATGTAATAAAAACTGAAGCATTTCGTTTGTATATTCCTTTTCGATTTGTAATTGAATAAGGTTTTGATTTGAATTGTATGTAACGTGTATAAAACCTAATTGTTTCCGTAGTTCTATCGCTGAAAATGTGTCGTGAACGATTGCTTCAATATAGACTTGTTCTGCCCCTTTTTGTACAAAGGTATCTGCTATGATTGTATGATTTGCTAACGTCACGATTTTATCGGCGAGGTTTTCTAGTAGTTGTTTTTCATGACATGTGAAGAGTACAGATATGCCTTGCTGTTTTAATGAGAGTAAAATATGTTCTAATTCTTGCTGAGAGTTAGGATCGAGCCCAGAAAGCGGTTCGTCTAAAATTAATAAATGTACGTCCGTAAGTAATGCTTGCATAATGCCTGTTTTTTGTTTCATACCTTTTGAAAAGTTTCGTACAACGGAATATCTTGCATGATGTAAATGAAAAGATTCTAGAAGCATCGGAATTTTATCTTTTAAATATTTTGTTGATAAACCATGAATGTGGCCGAGATGATATAAATAATCCTCTAATGTAAAACGAATTCCTTCAGGAAAATGTTCAGGTACATAGCCGATTTGTATATGTTCTTTTCTTTGAAGTGTCCCTGCTGTAGGTGAAATAAAACCTGCAATTATTTTGAGTAGAGTACTTTTTCCAGTCCCGTTCCCGCCAACAATGGCGAGCGCTTCTCCTTCTGGAATGGATAAATCAATGTTGTCTAGTATAAGTGATTTGCCATACTTCTTTTGAATTCCCCGTAGTTCTACTAGCAAAGTTCTATCCTTCTTTCTTTAAATAGTGTATATATCCATTATATAGGAGAATAACAAAAAGACGTGCAATGAGTGCACGTCTTTTTTTGTTATGTTTTGTCGAATTGTCGATATATTATCGTTTCTCGATCGCCACAATAAATGGCGGGTTATTTTGCTGGTTAATGAAGCCGTATCGCAGTACGTGTGCTTGTTTTTGGTCTAGTTCTTCGGCAAATTTAAGTACAGCGTCGCGTTCTACTTGTCCTTCTGGATGTCCGTGGTAAATAACAAGGACGATGATACCTTCAGGCGCCATTACTTCTAATAATTGTTCGATCGCTGAGATTGTTGAGTTCGGTTTTGTAACGATATGCTTGTCTCCGCCTGGAAGGTAACCTAAGTTAAAAATTGCGCCTGTTACTTTTCCTTTTGCATCTTCTGGTAATACGGATAGAAGTGTATCGTGACTATCATGAACTAAAACAGTACGTTCGAAAAGTTCTTTTTCTTTTAGATGAGTTGTTGAGCTTTCAATTGCCTCTTTTTGAATATCAAATCCAAATACTTTTCCGTTATCTCCAACGATTTCAGCTAGGAAGCAAGTGTCATGCCCATTGCCTAAAGTTGCATCTACAGCGTAATCGCCTTCTTTTACTGCCGTTTGCAGAAGCGAGCGAGCAAACGGTAATACACGTTCTAATTTCATTTTTGTTTCTCCTCATTTGCATATTTTCCTTGCCAGCTTCCGCGGCGTACAAATTCTGCATCGATGGAATTTAATACTTCCCATTTATTTAAGCTCCACATCGGACCGATCATTAAATCAGGTGGGCCGTCACCTGTGATACGGTGCACAATTACATCTTCTGGAATAATTTCAAGTTGGTCAACAACGAGACTTACGTAATCTTCAAGAGAAAGGAATTCTAGTTGTCCTTTTTCATATTGCTTCACCATTGGCGTTCCTTTTAATAAATGGAGTAAATGAATTTTAATTCCTTGTACGTCAAGCTTCGCTACTTCACGAGCTGTTTCCATCATCATGTCGTAATCTTCAAGTGGAAGACCGTTAATAATATGAGAGCAAACTCTAATGCCGTGTTTGCGTAATTTATTTACACCTTCAACGTAAGATGGATAATCGTGAGCACGGTTAATCAGATTTGCAGTACGTTCATGGACAGTTTGTAATCCGAGTTCAACCCAAAGATACGTGCGTTTATTTAAGTCCGCTAAGTATTCAATGACATCGTCCGGTAAACAATCTGGACGAGTTGCGATAGAAAGACCGACAACGTCTTTTTCTGCTAAAAGCGGTTCGAATTTTTCTTTTAACACTTCAAGTGGTGCATGTGTATTTGTGTACGCCTGGAAATAAGCGATACACTTTCCATCTTTCCACTTTGAGTGCATTTTTTCTTTCATTTCATGATATTGCGTTATAACATCATCGCGGCGATCGCCAGCGAAGTCGCCAGATCCAGCAGCACTGCAAAATGTACAGCCGCCATAAGCAACTGTACCGTCACGGTTCGGGCAATCGAAGCCAGCATCTAATGAAACTTTAAAGATTTTTTCACCAAATTCATTTCGTAAATGGTAATTCCATGTATGATAACGTTTATTGTCGTTTGTATATGGAAAAGGGTTTTGAACCTTCATTATTTTCCCTCCTAAGCCGAGTCAAAATGAAACAAATAAAATCCATTATAACATACTCATAAGGTTCAGATGGAAGGGACACACTAAAGAGGAATTGAAGCAAGGAGGGACAATTATGGCAGAGCGTCAATCACTTGAATCGTATATTACACAAGCTGAACAAGCGGTGGAATATGCGAAAGAACAATTAGACCAAGGTATGAGACAAGAGCATTACAATACGATGGAGTATTCGGATGCGCAGTTACAATTAGAACAAGCATATAATGACTTACAAACTATGCAGCAACATGCGAATGATGAGCAACGTGAGCAGTTAAATAGAGCACGTATGGCAATTCGCCAATTGCAACATCAAATGATTATTACACCGCACTAATAAGGAGTGAATGTTATGGCAAAACGTTCAAATCAAAATAATCCAGAACAAAAAACGCAAAATGGACATAACGCTGAATTTTCAAATGAACTTGATCCAGTTGTGCAAGTGAAACAGCGTAACAGTAAAAAAGGACAACCTCAAAGATCAAAGCAATCAGAGTAAACCAGGTCGCAATATGACCTGGTTTTATTTTATCCCGCTATTTGTGGGCAGTAAGACTCCCACCTCAAAATTCGGCTGGAGCAAAGAAGTTAGATGGGAGTCGGGCTGCCCGTAGACGCCCGATTGGTGAGGGCTGATTAAAGTTTTATTTTATTATATTACAATAACACAAGATTCCTGTAAGGTTTGTCGATAGTTATAAGCCCACTTCTCCAGTAGAGTAAGGAAGGATTAAATTTTATACAAGGAGTTGCTTTATGGGGAACAATATTACAAACAAACGAATTGATGAGTTAGATTACATTCGTGGTTTCGCACTACTGGGGATTATTTTAGTAAATATTCTTGCACTACTTAACATTAAAATTCCAGATCCTAATACAGTGGATGCAAGTTATCAAAGGTTTCTATACTTATTTGTAGAAGGTCGTTTCTTTTCAATCTTCTCATTCTTATTTGGAGTGGGATTCCATATCTTTATCTCTAGAGCGATTGCGAAGGGGAAAAATGGATATGTTTTATTTTTACGCCGTGTAGTTGCGCTATTTATTTTTGGCTACATTCATCAAATGTTTCAACCTGGAGAAGCGTTAACGCTATATGCAATTTACGGGTTAATGGTTTTACCGTTTTATAAAGCGAAAAAAGAAGTGAACTTAGTAATCGGTCTTATTTTGACAATTACCTTTAGTGTACTTGCTGCGAAAGAATTTTTACCGCTAAGTTTAATTTTATTAGGTCTTGCTGCAGGGCAGTATAAAGTATTTGAAAATCTTTCAGCGAAAATAAAGCAAGTCGCTATTTTTACAGGCATTATGTTTGTTTTAAGTGTTGCAGCTTTATGGTATCAATATGGGCACGTCCCTGCTGCTCCATTTGTAAATATGATACTTGAGAATGAGGATGGGACAATGGATGCTGCAAGCCAATTCTTAAAAATTGGTATTACAGTTGGAACAATTATTTCAGCTTTCTATGTTGGAGCATTAATTTTACTACTTCAATTAAAACCAGTTCAAACATTGCTAGCACCACTGAAGTACTATGGTCGTATGGCTTTAACGAATTATATTGGACAAACTGCAATGATTTTAATTGCAGGAAGTGTATTTAACTTTGCAGGAAATTTAACGTACATGCAGACGTTATATGTGTGTATCGCAATTTATGCAATTCAAATTGTGTTTAGTGTAATTTGGATGAAAATCTTTAAAATGGGTCCACTAGAATGGATTTGGCGTATTGCTACGTATTGGACGGTAACACCTTTAAAGAAATAAAGAGAGAAGTGGGCTGTTCCTTTTGTGGAACAGTCTATTTTTTATTGTCATCTTTTTCGGTCAGTTGATATTACTTGTCGAATCACTAATAAAATTTCGTTTCCCAATGAACCTTACACACTCATCTTTTTATATTACAAAAGTGTAAGGTAAATGTAATGTTAACAAATAGCAGTTCCTCTCCAAAAGGCGCAAAATAGGTAATGGAAAAACAAGCGTAGGAGGATATATATGACGAAACCAGTTGTAGACGTAAAAAACGTTCAAAAAGTGTACGGTAAAAAAGGTGAGAACCAATCACACGCATTAAAAGGTGTTTCATTCTCAATTCAAGAGGGTGAGTTTGTTGGAATTATGGGACCATCTGGTTCTGGTAAAACGACATTATTAAATGTAATTTCAACGTTAGATAAAGCAACGGGCGGTGTTGTCGAGATTGCGGGTACGGATATTACGAAAATGAAGCAAGGTGAGCTTTCTGATTTCCGTTCACAAAAATTAGGATTCATCTTCCAAGACTTTAATTTATTGGAAAACTTATCTATTTATGAAAACATTGCACTTCCACTTTCACTCCAAGGTGTTTCATCACGTAACATTGGACCGAAAGTAGAAAAAGTAGCAGATATGTTAGGCATTTCAGCTATTCTTCAAAAATACCCATCTGAAGTATCTGGTGGACAGAAACAACGTTCAGCAGCAGCGCGCGCTTTAGTACATGAACCTGCAATTATTTTAGGGGACGAGCCAACAGGAGCGCTTGATTCTAAAAATGCAGCGAGTTTACTTGATGCGATGACAAACTTAAATAAAGATCAAGGCGTATCTATTATGATGGTTACACATGATCCGTATAGTGCAAGTTACTGTCAGCGTATTTTATTTATTCAAGATGGTGAGCTATATAAAGAAATTCATCGAGGCGGTACACGTGAAGAGTTTTATAAAGAAATTTTAGATGTGCTTGCAGACTTAGGTACACAAAAAGCATAAGAAAGGAGGTCTAGGGCATGTTATTTAAACTTTCCATGTCAGGGCTAAAAAGTAAGCTGAAAGATTATATCGTCTTACTTGTTGGTCTTGTCATGTCCATTTCAATTTTTTATATGTTCCAAACATTAGCGTTAAACGAAGCCTTCCTTAAGGAAAATTCTACTATTGGTCAAATTGGATTTGTATTCCAAGCAGGTTCATTTTTACTAGCTATTATAACGTTCTTCTATATTTTGTATGCGAACTCTTTCTTACTATCTCTTCGTCAAAAAGAGTTTGGTATGTATATGATGTTAGGAGCAAAAAAGCATAAAGTTACATTACTTATGTTTATTGAAACAATCGTATTAGGTGCTGCGTCTCTTGCGATTGGTATTATAGTTGGGGTAGGACTTGCAGAAGGTATCGGACAGTTATTAATGAAACAATTAGAATTTGCTGGTAAAGGCTATAAAGCATTTTATTTACCATCAATGACTGTTACTTGTATCTTCTTCTTTGCACTATTTGTATTATCAGCAATTATGAACAGTATTAAATTATCACGTATTTCTGTATTGCAACTTGTACATGCAGACGCACAAACAGAACGTGTTGCAGTAAAAGGGAAAATGACAGGTTTAGTTGCATTCCTTGCGGTTATTTTATTAGGTATTGGCTATGCATCAATGATTTACATGGAAAAACTAAGAGAAATGGGAATCATTATTGCATTAATTACAACAACAGCTGGTACTTACATGCTATTTGGATCACTTCTCCCGGTTATTATTAAAAAGTTAAAAAGTAATAAAAAACGTAGTGAAAAAGGACTTAACGCATTTACGTTTGCACAATTAAATTTCCGTATTAATAGTTTAACGAAAGTGCTTGCGACAGTAGCTATGTTAGTTGCTCTTGGAGCCGGTGCAATTTCAGGTGGTATGGCGTTTAAAAATAACGTTATAAAAATGGTTGATGGTTTCGTAATATATGATTCAGTAGTTCATAATCCAACTGCTGAAGAAAAGAAAGTTTTAGACGGTATTACATTTAAAGAGAAAAGTGAATATCGTTACAAAGTCGATGATAAATACGTTTACTATGTAAAAGAGGATTTAGAGAAAAATCGTCCTTTAGTAAGAGATATGGCAAATATGAAATCGATGAAGGATTTAGTGAACACGAAGAAAGTTTCAGCGGACTTGCCAGTAGGTGCGGTTTCTAGAGAAATGAATGAAAAAGATGCGAATGCTAAAGCACTTCCAGAAGAATGGGACGAGGCTTTCAGAACAATCCAGCCATTCTACGTACATGAAGATCATGCAATTAAAATTGTAGATCAAAAAATGTACGATACTGTAAATGGTAAAGAAGGAATCGTATTTACTGGAAAAACAGATGATTTTGAAGCACACACAAAAGAATGGAAAAAACTTGACGAGTTGCAACTAGATAAATATAAAAATATACAAGCTGAAAGATTAGATAGTAAATATCAAGCTTACGACATGTTCTACGGAGTTGCGAGCGGAACGGTGTTTATGGGATTCTTCCTTGGAATTGCTTTCTTAGCAATGATGGCAAGTTGTTTAATGTTTAAAATTCTTTCAGGTGCATCAAAAGATATTACGCGTTATCAAATGCTTCGTAAAATCGGGGTGCGCCGTGAATTATTAACGAAATCAATTTATAAAGAGTTATTCTTAGTATTCCTATTCCCTGCAATTGTAGGTATTGCTCACGTATTAGTTGGTATGAATATTTTCGGATTTATTTTAATCGATCCGTACTTCCGTATTTGGGTACCAATTGTAATTTTCGTAGTTATTTACACGATTTATTACTTCATTACTGTTCAATTGTATAAAGGAATTGTTCTTCCGAGAGAAGATTAATAGGTAAAAAGCCGAGTGAATGCGCTCGGCTTTTTGTATTTTCAGAAAAAAACGCTTTAATGTTACTGAAATATATAATATTATATAAATAAGTAACATAAAATAAAAGTAGAAGCAGCTGGATAAGAAAAGGAGGAATCCGATCTGTAGAAAGAGGCTGAACCTTTTATCCCCACACTTTTTTCTAACCACACCGTATTTGTACAATCGTAAGTTTCCACATTAAAAATTGCCGAGACGACAGAAGTATATTGTAAAAATAATGGATAAGACATGGAAATCCCATGGCATGATAAGGTAAAATGGACAACATGATGAGAAAATTACCGTTCATAAGATGAGGAGAATACATGTATGGAAGTTGTAGAGGCATTAAAAGATATAAGCCAAATTGAGGCTATGAAAAAGTATTTACAAGAGCACTCGCAGCGAGATTATCTTTTATTTGTTATTGGAATTAACACAGGTTTAAAAATTACTGAACTACTGAGTATGAAATTTGAAGATGTATTAAATGAAGATGGAACTGTTAAAGAGTTTTATTCTCTTCCTGTGAAAGATGAAAAGTTTAAACAGGATATTTATTTAAATACAAAAGTAAAAGAAGCGCTTTTAGATTACGTACAATCTATAGATGTTAAAAGAGAAAATTACGTATTTCAATCTAATAAAACGACGAATTCAATTACGCGCCAACAAGCGTATCGTGTAATTCATCGTGCTGCGGAAGCGGTTGGAATTGTTGGTAAGATTGGAACGAATTCAATGAGAAAAACATTTGGGTTTCATGCGTACAAAAGAGGGATAGCGATTGCACTATTGCAAAAACATTTTCATCACGCAACTCCATCAGAAACGCTCAAGTATTTAGGCATTTCAAAAGATGAAAAGTTTAAAACGGAGATTGATGTAGATTTGTAAAAGCCGTAACTAAAAACTTTAGGAGGCGGAGAATATGAATATTAGAGAAAGTGAACTTCCAGGTATCGGTTGTAAGTTTGAAGTAATTACAAAAGGTAATGAAAAAATGGTTATCGTTATTCATGATGATGGAAGAAGGGAAATGTATCATTTTGATGCGGATCATGATGAGAGTATTTCAAGTATTTCTCTTCGCGATTCTGAAGCAAGACAAATTGCGGCTATATTAGGCGGAATGGTATATAGACCACAAGCTTTAGATACAATTGAAATGGCTTTTGAAGGATTATCCATTGAATGGTTTAAAGTAGAAAATAACGCACCAGTGGTACAGAAAACAATTGGTAGCTTACATGTGCGAAAAACATATAACGTAACGATTATTGCTATTTTGAAAAAGAATATGAAAAAGTTCTTCAATCCAGGTCCAGACTCTATTATTGAAGCTGGCGATATGCTCGTATTATCAGGTGAAAGGCATGAAGTGAAAAGAATTATTAAGGAGTTGCTTTCAGCAGGAGGTGACTCATAATCGATGGATACTTTAGTCTTTGAAGTTGGAACTGCGTTAGTATTAGTAGCTTTTGCAGCAATCCTCGCTGCAAAGTTAAAGTTCTCGATTATTCCGTTTCTCATTATACTCGGTATGCTAGTGGGGCCTCATGCTCCAGATTTAGGGCTTATCGATTTAAGGTTTATTGAAAGCGGAGAAGTTATTTCCTTCCTCGGCCGTATTGGCGTCATATTCCTCTTATTCTACTTAGGATTAGAATTCTCGATAAAAAAATTAATTAAATCAGGAAAGTCAATTGCTCTTGGGGGAACCGTTCATATATCACTTAATTTTATATTAGGTTTACTTTATGGATATATAATGGGTTTCCCCTTATTAGAAACATTAATTATTGCCGGGATCATAACAATTTCATCGAGTGCAATTGTCGCAAAAGTAATTGTTGATTTAAGAAGATCTGGTAATAAAGAGACAGAACTCATTTTAGGGATCATTATGTTTGATGATATCTTTTTAGCTGTATATTTATCAGTCGTTTCGGGGTTAGTACTCGGAGGTGCAACATCATTTATAGGTGCCCTTACATCGGTGTTAATCGCAGTAGGGTATATGCTACTATTCTTTGTAATCGCTAGAAAAGCTACGCCGATTCTAAATAAAGTGTTAGATATTTCGTCCAATGAAATTTTTATTATCGTAATATTCGCTATTTTATTCTTTGTGGCAGGATTTTCAGAAACGATTCATGTTGCAGAGGCTATAGGTGCATTATTATTAGGGCTTGTCTTTTCTGAAACAGAGCATAGTGATCGAATTGAGCATCTCGTCGTCCCGTTTCGTGATTTTTTTGGAGCTATATTTTTCTTCAGTTTCGGTTTAAGTATCGATCCTTTTACGCTCGGAGGAGCAGTGTGGTTGGCATTAGGAGCAGTTTTCATTACTCTCATTGGTAATTTTATAGCTGGAATGTTTGCAGGGCGTAAAGCTGGTTTATCCCATAAAGCTTCTACGAATATCGGTTTAACACTTGTATCACGCGGAGAATTCTCGATTATTGTCGCGAATATCGGAATCGCGGGTGGCTTAATGGCAACGATTAAACCATTCTCAGCTCTATACGTTTTAATATTGGCATCGTTAGGCCCATTGTTAACGAAAGAGTCTGGGAGAATATACTCCTTGCTAGATAGGGTATTTAAATGGAGCGCTAAAGAACGTGCGAAGCGAGAAAAAGAAGTTGGATAGTATAGGGGAGACTATGTGAAGTTCATGTAGTCTCCCTTTATTTATATAGTGTTATTGATGTCGTTTTTTGTAGGTAAGTCGATAAATTTTAATAATCGCCGATATAGTTCAAGAATCGCTGATATATTTTCAAGCGGCAATCAATATAATTTCATTCACTGACATGCCGTTATCTGAATTTCATCAACTATTAATCAGTTGCCTTCCTATTTAAAAACGACTACAATTTTACTGTTATATATATGAACGAAAAAAATAGAATAGGAGGGGAGACTATGCCAAGGAAAGTATGGCTATTAGTAGCTGGGATGATTATTAATGTCACGGGTGCTTCTTTTTTATGGCCTTTTAATACAATTTATTTGCATGATCACCTAGGAAAATCTTTATCAGTGGCCGGAATGGTATTAATGATTAACTCGCTTACTGGTGTAATCGGAAACTTGCTCGGCGGTGTTTTATTTGATAAATGGGGCGGTTATAAATCAATTTTAGTAGGGATTGTTATTACACTTGTATCGATTTTAGGTCTTGTGTTTTTCCATGGTTGGCCGTTATATGTTGTGTGGCTAGCATTAATTGGCTTTGGTTCTGGAATGGTCTTTCCATCGATGTATGCGATGGTTGGTACGGTTTGGCCAGAGGGCGGAAGACGAGCATTTAATGCGATGTATGTTGGACAAAACGTTGGGATTGCGATCGGAACAGCGTGCGGTGGTTTAGTTGCGTCTTATCGTTTTGATTATATTTTCTTAGCGAACTTTATTTTATACTTTGTTTTCTTCTTAATTGCTTTTATTGGATTCCGAGGTATGGAAGACAAAAAAGAGCAAGGAGTGCAAAAAGAAATCGAAACGAAAAAAGGGTGGACGCTTACACCTGGATTCAAAGCACTTCTTATCGTATGTGTAGCATATGCTTTATGCTGGGTTACATACGTACAGTGGCAAGGGGCAATTGCAACACATATGCAGGAATTAAATATTAGTCTGCGTCATTATAGTTTATTATGGACGATAAATGGAGCGATGATTGTTTGTGCGCAGCCATTAGTTAGTATGCTAATTCGCTGGATGAAGCGTTCTTTAAAACAACAAATTATGATCGGAATCATCATTTTTGCTGCGTCATTCATTGTGTTAAGTCAAGCGCAGCAATTTACGATGTTCCTCGTTGCGATGGTGACATTAACAATTGGTGAATTATTCGTATGGCCAGCAGTTCCGACCATTGCAAATATACTTGCGCCGAAAGATAAATTAGGCTTTTATCAAGGTGTTGTAAATAGCGCAGCGACTGTAGGGAAAATGTTCGGACCGGTCGTTGGCGGAGCGATTGTTGATATATACAATATGGAAGTATTGTTTATAGCGATCATGGTAATGCTTGTAGTAGCGATTATAGCAACAAGCATTTATGATAAACGAGTAAAAGTAGAAGAAACAGTTGAAGAAAAAATTGCAGTTTAGTTTGACGGAACATGTAACATGTTTTAGAATATATTTAATTAACTCATATTTGTAATAACAGTGAGAAGGAGTAGTAGTAATAGAAGCTGGTTTAGAGAGTTGACGGTCGGTGCAAGTCAATCCACGTTTCGTTATGAACTCGCCTTTGAGTTGCAGTTGTGAAACTAATAGTAGCAATTGCCGTTAATCCACGTTACGGATCTAAGCGAATGTATATATTACATTAATTTAGGGTGGTACCGCGGGAATCTATAACCTCTCGTCCCTTTCTAGGGATGAGAGGTTTTTTGTATTTTGGGCGGTGAAAATAAATAGAATTTCAAGGAGGTTATCTCATGAGCTTTAATCATCAAGAAATTGAGAAGAAGTGGCAAGGGTATTGGGAAGAGAATAAAACATTCCGTACGCCAGATGAGACAGAAAAACCAAAATTTTATGCACTAGATATGTTCCCATATCCATCAGGTGCAGGCTTACACGTAGGTCATCCAGAAGGTTATACAGCGACAGATATTTTATCTCGTATGAAGCGTATGCAAGGATATAACGTTCTTCATCCAATGGGATGGGATGCATTCGGCCTTCCAGCAGAGCAATATGCACTTGATACTGGGAACAGCCCGGCTGAATTTACAGAGCTTAATATTAATACGTTCCGTAATCAAATTAAAGCATTAGGCTTCTCTTACGATTGGGATCGTGAAGTGAATACAACGGATCCAAACTACTACAAGTGGACACAATGGATCTTCCTAAAACTATTTGAAAAAGGCTTAGCTTACGTTGATGAAGTACCTGTAAACTGGTGCCCAGCACTTGGTACAGTACTTGCAAACGAAGAAATTATTGACGGTAAGAGTGAGCGCGGTGGACATCCAGTTGAGCGTCGTCCGATGAGACAGTGGATGTTAAAAATTACAGCTTACGGAGATCGTCTATTAGAAGATCTAGATGAGCTTGATTGGCCAGAAAGCTTAAAAGACATGCAACGTAACTGGATTGGTCGTTCTGAAGGTGCAGAAGTACACTTCAACATCGATGGTACAGATGAGAAGTTTACAGTTTTCACAACGCGTCCTGATACACTATTTGGTGCAACATACTGTGTACTTGCTCCGGAACATGCGCTTGTTGCAGAAATTACAACAGCAGAACAAAAAGAAGCTGTAGAAGCTTACATTAATTCTGTAAAAATGAAGAGTGATCTAGAGCGTACAGAACTTGCGAAAGAGAAAACTGGTGTATTCACTGGTGCTTACGCAGTTAACCCAGTAAATGGTGAGAAATTACCAATCTGGATCGCTGACTACGTTCTTGCAACTTACGGAACAGGTGCTGTAATGGCAGTTCCAGCTCACGATGAGCGTGACTATGAATTCGCATCAGTATTCAATCTTCCAATGAAGGAAGTTGTAAAAGGCGGAGATATTACGAAAGAAGTGTACACAGGTGATGGTGCACACGTAAACTCAGCATTCCTTGATGGTTTAAATAAAGAAGAAGCAATCGCAAAAATGATTGAGTGGCTTGAAGTAACGAGCGCAGGAAATCAAAAAGTAACGTACCGTCTACGTGACTGGTTATTTAGCCGTCAACGTTACTGGGGTGAGCCAATTCCAGTAATCCATTGGGAAGATGGCACAATGACAGCTGTGAAAGAAGAAGAATTACCATTAGTTCTTCCAAAAACAGAAAACATCCGTCCTTCAGGTACAGGTGAATCACCACTAGCTAACATTGAAGAGTGGGTAAATGTTGTTGATCCTGAGACGGGTAAAAAAGGTCGTCGTGAAACGAACACAATGCCACAATGGGCGGGTAGCTGCTGGTACTACCTACGCTACATCGATCCAAACAACAGCGAAGCACTTGTAGACCCTGAAAAAGTAAAACAATGGCTTCCAGTTGATATTTATATCGGCGGAGCAGAGCACGCTGTACTTCACTTACTATATGCTCGTTTCTGGCATAAAGTATTATATGATATCGGTGTAGTTCCAACGAAAGAACCGTTCCAACAATTATTCAACCAAGGTATGATCTTAGGTGAAAACAACGAGAAAATGAGTAAATCAAAAGGCAACGTTGTAAACCCAGATGATATCGTAGCAAGCCACGGTGCAGATACACTTCGTCTATACGAAATGTTCATGGGACCATTAGATGCTTCAATTGCTTGGTCTGAAAATGGTCTTGACGGAGCTCGTCGCTTCCTAGACCGCGTATGGCGCCTATTCATTCAAGATAACGGTGAATTAAGTGAGAAAATTACTGATGCACCAAACAAAGATCTTGAAAAAGCTTACCACCAAACAGTGAAGAAAGTAACAGAAGACTATGCAGAGCTTCGCTTCAACACAGCGATTTCTCAAATGATGGTATTCATCAACGATGCATACAAAGCTGAAACACTTCCAAAAGAATATGTAGAAGGTTTCGTAAAAATGATTGCACCAGTTGCACCTCACATCGGAGAAGAGCTATGGAGCAAACTTGGATACAGTGAAACAATCACATATGCAAGCTGGCCAACATTTGATGAGTCTAAACTTGTAGAAGATGAAGTTGAAATCGTTGTTCAAATTATGGGCAAGGTTCGCGCAAAACTAACAATGAGTAAAGACGCATCAAAAGAAGAAATGGAACAACTTGCACTTGAGGCAATCAAAGAACAAATTGAAGGAAAAACAGTTCGTAAAGTAATTGTTGTTCCTGGAAAACTTGTTAACGTTGTTGCAAACTAATTCATTTTAAAGAAAAACTCAGAGCATTTATGCTCTGAGTTTTTTTGCGTGAAAAATAAGTTCTGGATCACCTTCATCTAGGTTTTCAATTATTCCACTGCGTATAAAACCGTTCGCTTTAAACACTTTTTGCATACTTTCATTCGACTCGTTCGTTGAAGAAAAGATTTTTTGAGTAGGGGAATGCCTTAACATATATGAGATTAATGAGCTTGCATGACCTCTCCTTCTTTTGACTGGCGAAACAATTATTAATGAGAGGAAAGTACAATCAAAGAAATTTGTATCGTATGTTAGAAAACCAGAAATGGAATTGTCCTCTTTTGTAATTATGCAGTTTCCAGCATCAATAGCGTGTTTAATATAATTTCGTCTACTATCGTTTCCAATTACATCCATATCTATATGAACAATTGAACCTAAATCGTCGATTGAAGCCTTTGTTACGTTCTCCAAAGAAAATGCCCCCTTCAAGTGAAAGAAAAATAATCAGTCCATTAATCCTATCATGAATGAAGAACGAAGAAAAAGGTGCGGAATTCCCATATAGACAAACACCTATTTTTCTATAGGAAATATGATAAAAAAGGTAGGTTAAATTGAGCAGAAGAGGTGAAAGGAATGAAAGGGATGGACAATAATGCACCACATGGCTTCTTCGGAGGTGGATCGGATAGTTATGGACAAATGATGTTCATGGGAGGAGATGGTCAACACGGATATGGCGGAATCCCAAGTTGGATGGGAGGAGCGGCTGGAGGATTTCCGACGTCAGTGGCTGGAGCACAGACAGGAATTCCGACATTGGTAGGAGGAGTGCCTGTAGGTATGCCAACTACATTTCCATCTTTCGTAGGAGGAGCACAAGGAGGAGTGCCTGTAGGTATGCCAACTACATTTCCATCTTTCGTAGGAGGAGCACAAGGAGGAGTACCTGTAGGTATGCCAACTACATTCCCATCTTTCGTTGGCGGTGTACAAACAGGATCTCCTGTACCTAGCGTCGGTGGCTTCCCTCAAGGTGTTCACGGTCATCATGTGCACCATGAGCATCACGGTCATCACCAGCATCACGGTCATCATCAACAACAAATACATCACCACGGTCATCATCAAAGTCATCCGCAGGCTGTCCTTTATCAAACTCATCAAAGTCATCATCATGGTCACCAAGGCCAGCATCAACACCACGGTCATCATGGTCATCATCAACACCAACACCACGGCCATCATCAGCAACAAGTACATCACCAAGGCCAGCACCAAATTCACCCGCAGGCTGTCCTTTATCAAACTCACCAAGGTCAACAGCATCACCAAGGTCAACATCATCACCAAGGTCAACAGCATCACCAAGGTCAACAGCATCACCAAGGTCAACATCATCACCAAGGTCAACACCATCATCAAGGTCAACATCATCACCAAGGTCAACAGCATCACCAAGGTCAACAGCATCAGCAAGGCCAACAGCATCAGCAAGGTCAACAACAATACCAACAGTATCAGCAGCAACAACAGCCTTGGGCAGGTGGAATTGGAGCAGGGGCGGCAGCAGGAGCAGCAGCTGGTACTGCAGGAGCAGCGGGACATGCGGGACACGTGGGTCATTAATGAATTGCAGAAAAAAAGATATAATAAAAAACTGCTAGGTAATCCTAGCAGTTTTTTTCTGCCTCTTGACGTTGGCGTTCGATTTCCGCACGAAGTTGTGGTTCCGGTGCTTGCCATCCTTCTGGTTTCATAATTTTGCCGTCGCCCTCGCGGAATCGAGGCTTTCCATCAGGGAATAGTTTTGCCATGTTGGCATTGTTTACAATTTCAAATCCTTTATCTGGACGTACGCCCATTTCTGCAAACGTTCCGAATGCAAAGTAAATAAGGTCAATAAGTGCATCGTATTGATCTTCAACAGTCGTTGCTTCTAGAAATTCTTCTAGCTCTTCTTGCATAAAGCTAGCACGAATTTTTGCGCGCTCTTCTGTTAATTTTGTTGGAGTATTTGTCACAGGATGTCCGAACTCTTCATGCATTTTTGCAACAAGTTCGTATCCTTTATCTAAACCTTTTTCGTTTGTCATGTTGTTTCATCCTTTCTCGTTTTCTGCCGAATTTCATTGTAACATAAGGTGATTATGAAATGAAAAGAACATCTTATAGAAATAAGATGTTCGCTCGTTATTCTTCTTTTTTTATTAAAATGGATAAAATAAGGTCGATGCCAAACATACCAACAAGTAGCATTGGTATAACGACAAGTAAATAACGTGTGAAGGAAATATTTTTTAAGTATGTATGAGCAAATAAAAAGACGCCGAGAAATAAAATACCGTTTAAAATAGGTTTTACTAACTTTTTAGACATAAGCTCCCCCGTGAATATCTTTTCTCTCTATATTTGGTAATAAAAAACTCCTCTCTCCGTTGTATCATGCTGGAGAGAGGAGTTCAATCATTATCATTCAATTACACCAGAATTTGTAATATTTACGCTGTATTTTATATTAATCGGAACATCTTTGTACATACGTCGCCACGCTTCTAACTTGAATGGGCGATAATGTTGCTTATACTTTGCACCTAGCCCGAGAGGATCTACGTTTAAAGATTTAAACTGCTTAATTAATTTGGTAGCCTGTACATCCAATTGTTTTTGGACATTTTTTTCAATGTTTTTTGTGTTCTTGTTATTTTCTAAGTTAATTTGCTTCGATAATTCTTGAATACGTGCATCAAGATGAACGTGAATGAAAAAAGAAGGCTTCCCGTTTTTAATTTTTATATCGTAAGTTGGAACAGAACGAATATTATTAATCATTACGTACGCAGAATCCGTTTTAAATTCGTGTGAATCTAATTTGTGTTTCTCTAATAGTCCTTTAAATATGAACATATCTTTTTCAGCGATTTTACCGATATATTTATCCTTTTTAAAAAGACCAATTCCGTTGATTTTTATTTTATCACCATGCTTCTTTAGAATGGGAATATAGTAGTCTTGCCCTTCTTGATAATAACGGAATGCTCCTATATGCAGGTTATCCTTTGGTAAAGGACCGGTCTCCATATTATGTTCTAACAATTTTTTTATATAAATTGCAACGTTGTATGAAGTCGTATATTTCCCTTTTAAAAGTTCAGTACCATTCCCCTCTAATAAGCCAACATATAAAGCGTTCCCTATATTCACATCTCGAAGTAATGTATCGAATGAAGTAGACATTCCTTTTTTGGCAAGTTTTATCGTATATAGAGCGACACGCATTTGTCCGCTAGCAAAGGGTTGAGAAGACTCTAAAGATGTGTCTGCTTTTACTTGTTTTACCGCATTTGCGCTACCTTCAAAAACTTGAACTTTATTTCCCTTTTTCTGAATGGGACAAACGAATGTCACTTTTACTTTATTATCTTTTGCTACATCAAAAACCGTTCCTTGAATAAGTTGTACATCATCGATAATATTTTTTTGTAAACATCCAGTTAGACTGAAGAATGTTATACAAGAAATAAGTATTAATTTGCTTTTGATTTTTTCCATTTTCTTTTCACCCACACAATAATAAATAGGATAGGGATGTATACATACATGAGCCAAAAACTAGCTTTTCCGGAATTACTAATAAAAGTATTAATGTCATGTCTGTTTGTTAAAAGCTGTGAAACAATGAGAGTAATAAGGATGAAAGCGATTAGGACACCTCTTTGTTTTACGCGAAATATTTCATGAGTTCCTCTTGTTGCCGCCCATAACGGAAGGATAAAACTTGTAATAATAGTAAGCGCATAGCCTGAAATCGCAATATATTCCAGCCTTTCTATGAACGGTAATTGGATTACTTGGGTCATAGAAAGTTGTGACCATATCGTTTTTAACAATTGTTTCTCACTAAAAAATGCAAAGGCTAAAAGGGTACTAAATAAATATAGAAGATTTGAAAATAATGCTCCGGATTGAGCGAATTTATGAGATTGCTTCGGATTTTTCACAAATGGATAAACCATGAGATAAATTTCAAACCCTGTCATACTGTAGATTGACAGATTGGCGGCTTTTAAAATATCTGAAAAAGAATGTGTGAACACAGGTAGTAAATTAGACAAATGTGAGTATTTCAAAACGAATAGACTAAGAAATAAATATCCCAATGTACCGCCAACTGAGATGACGCAAATACCAGTAATGACACGGAATCCAGAAGAAATAATGTAGTAGCTAGCTAAGCATAAAAAGATTGTTAACATCCAAGTTGAAGCGGTAGGAAACATCCATACTTGAATAATCTCAACATATGTTCGAATGACGGAAATACTGATGGCTAAAAAATAAGTCATAAAGATGAGAGTAACGCCGTTTCCTAGCCATTTTCCAAATGTTTGTCGATGTAAATCAACTAAGTTTCCGTTTGTTTCTTTTAATAAAAAATACATCATCCATATAAGAATATGGATACAAATTCCTATAATTAGAACACCTATCCAGCCGTCGTATCCGGCGGCTTTTGCAATAATTCGAGCGAATCCAAGAACACCAGCACCAAACTGTGCACTGTGAATTAAGAAGAAAACAAAGATAGGAGATATTTGATATTTTTCTTGAACTTTACTCATCAATGCACCTCATTTCTTAATCATCAAAATCGGATCTATGTTTTGTTGAAATCCCTTTTGTAGATTTTTTTACATGTTGTGGCCTTGCTTGTACATCTCTTGTATCGATCATTGTTAATGGGAAGCGAATCCAAGAGTCTTTAACGGATTGTTGTCTTGTCGGATAAAACAAAGCGTACGGTTTACGTAAGGATGTAAGTCTAAATAAATGGGTAAATAAAAAGATAAATCCAAGAGAAATCCCGAAAAGTCCTCCTATTTCGGCAAATATGAGAAATGGGAAACGGAGTAATCGAACCGCATTACCCATTTTATAAATAGGCGTAATAAAGGAAGCCAGTGCTGATAATGCAACGATAATTAATAAAATATTACTCGTTAAACCAGCTTGGACAGATGCCTGTCCGATTACGATACCTCCTACAATACCGAGTGTTTGACCGACCTTCATCGGTAATCTCGCGCCAGCTTCTCTTAATAAATCGATGGCAAGTTCTAAGAAGAGTGCTTCAATTAAAGGTGGAAACGGTACTTGCGCCCTTGATAAAATTAACGTTTCCAATAAATCACTAGGAACTAATTCATAGTGATAGTTTAAAGTGGCAACATATAATGGTGTCGCGCAAATTGAGAATAAAACAGCGATTAGCCGTAAAATTCTTGAAAATGTAGCGTATAACCAAGAAACGTTATAGTCTTCTGGCGAAATGAAAAAATCAAAATATGATACAGGAGTTAAGAGGACACTTGGAGAACCATCAACAAAAATAGCGATTTTACCATCAATAAGTGCTTTTGTAACTCTATCAGTGCGTTCTGTATTGATATAGAGAGGGAAAATTGATTTTTCCCCCATCAATTCTTGTATATAAGCACTATCATTAATTTGATCATATTCAAGAGCCCGTAATGATTCCTCTAGAAAATCTACATTATCTTTCTCAGCTAGATTATTTAAATACATCATAACGACTTTCGTTTTTGAAAACTCTCCGATAATCATCTCTTTCGTTTGGAGATCTAAAACAGGAAGGCGTTTTCGGACTAAATTAATGTTTGTATCAATATCTTCTACAAAACCTTCTTGAGGACCAATAACAGTCGATTCATTTAAAGGAGGAGTTGGTGCACGATAATTATCAATTGCAATATTCGCGAGCATACACTTTTGATCTTGCTGATTTAATTGAATAATTGCATGCCCTTTTAAAACCATGTCCTCAATCTTTTGTAAATCGTTTGTAATTGTAATGCCGCTCATTGGAATATGTTCTTTTAATACTTCGAATGAAGTGTTAGGGTGTTCTAAAAGTGTTGGCATTAAATATTTTTGTAACTTCTCACCATCAAGTGAAGGACGATAGTAAGAAATCCAATAAGGCATCGTTTCATCGTCAGATGTATGGTAATTAACAAAATCACTAGACTGTTTTAGCTTCTCTATTAACTCTTGTAGAGAATGAATATGGTCTTTTTCTGGCTTCGAAAAATCATAAATACTATTACTTCCAGAGCTTTGTTGTGTATTTTGAGAAGAGTCGTCTTGCTCAGATTTTTGTTGTTTCTTTTGAGAAGAATCATCCTGTTTAGAACCTTGCTGTTTCGGTTGAGAAAAATCGTCTTGCTCAGATTTTTGTTGTTTCTTTTGAGAAGAATCATCCTGTTTAGAACCTTGCTGTTTCGGTTGAGAAGAGTCGTCTTGCTCAGATTTTTTTTGTTTCTTTTGAGAAGAATCATCCTGTTTAGAACCTTGCTGTTTCGGTTGAGAAGAATCGTCTTGCTCAGATTTTTTTTGTTTCTTTTGAGAAGAATCATCTTGCTCAGATTTTTGTTGTTTCGGTTGAGAAGAATCATCTTGCTCAGAGTTTTGCTGTTTCGGTTGAGAAGAATCATCTTGTTCAGAGTTTTGCTGTTTTGGTTGAGAAGAATCATCCTGTTTAGAACCTTGCTGTTTCTCCTGAGAAGAATCATCTTGCTCAGATTTTTTTTGTTCACTATTTTTACCTGTATTGTGTTTCATACTTCTAGTCTGTTCTTTGTTTTCATCCTCTTGATTACTAGATTGCTGTTTCGGATTATTATCTGCTTCTTTTGTTTCTGTTGAATTTGATTTTTTCTTTTTACGTAACCAATTCCAAATCATATGTATGCCCTCTTTGATTGTGTAATATAGTGCTATTTTGTGGCTAATTTTGTATATTATTCATTTATTTATGAAAAGAAGGAGGAGATTGGTTTACATAGTAAAAAATCCTTTAGTAAGCAGTTCATAATATGACGGGAAGAAGGCGAGTCTGTGCAAATTGTAAAAAAGGAGAAGTTTGTTTTAAAAGAGTTTGTGTTTGAAAATGGTAGAGAGATTCCTGTTCAAATGGGGTATGAAACGTATGGTACTTTAAATAGAGAAAGATCAAATACGATTTTGGTTTGCCACTATTTTAGTGCAACAAGTCATGCGGCAGGAAAATATACAGTGCATGATGAGGGGGCTGGTTGGTGGGATGGATTAATTGGACCTGGGAAAGCAATTGATACAAATAAATATTTCATTATATGTACTGATAACCTTTGTAATGTACAAGTGAAGAACCCATATGTGATTACAACGGGACCAAAATCGATAAATCCGATGACTGGTTTTGAGTATGCGATGGATTTTCCAGTTTTCACATTTTTAGATGTAGCACGGGTGCAATATGAGTTAATAAAAGATATGGGGATTGCTAAGTTACATGCGGTAATGGGGCCATCGGCAGGTGGGATGATTGCGCAGCAATGGGCTGTTCACTATCCTCATATGGTAGAACGAATGATTGGAGTTATTACGAATCCGCAAAATCCAATTATAACGTCGGGAAATGTAGCGCAAAATGCGATCGAAGCAATTCAGCTTGATCCAAATTGGAAAGGCGGAAAGTACGGAGAGGAGCAACCAATAAAAGGGCTTCATTTAGCGAATAAAATGATGTTTATGAATGCATTTGATGAACATTTTTATGAAACAGCATTCCCGCGGAACAGTATAGAAATGGCACCTTATCAACAATTTACTGCATTAACATCATTTGAGAAAGAGATAAATAAAGTGACATGTAAAAGTATAGATTTAGTAGATGTAAATTCATGGATGTATACTGCGAAAGCAGTCTTATTACATGATATTGCACATGGTTTTTCTTCCTTAGAAGAGGCTCTTTCTAAGATTGAAGCGAATGTACTCATGATTCCATGTAAACAAGATTTACTTCAACCATCCCGTTACAATTATAGAATGGTAGATGTTTTGCAAAAGCAGGGGAAGTACGCAGAAGTATATGAAATAGAAAGTATAAATGGGCATATGGCAGGAGCGTTAGACGTTCATTTATTTGAAAAGAAAGTGTATGAGTTTTTAAATCGGAAAGTATCTAGTTTTGTGTAGAAAATAATTAATGTGGAAAAGGTGCATTGTTTATAATAGGCACCTTTTTTACATAATTTGCAGACGGAAAATATATGAAGCGATTGATAAACCAAAGAAAGCTATACTAAGTAATAGAAATAAGAATGACATTTCTTGAGGGGATTTTATCTTTTTATTATTTTTCATGCTAAGAGCAATGACCGCAGAAATTAAGAAAATGATACCCATAATGAAAAGAAAAAGTGTCATTTTAACAGGCTCCTTTCATAAAACAAGTATATTGAGGATACAATGCACGAGTTATGTTTGTAAAGAATAAGTTTTGCGAGAAAATTGAGAAATAAAATTTCCATTCTTTGCGTTCCTTCTTTCACATGCTAAAATTAATTAGAAATGGTTGTTTAAAGAAGAAACTAAAGGTTTTATTATATATAAGGAGGAGATACATATGACAGAAGTTAATACAATTACTACAGAAGAAGTGCAAGAGCGTTTAGAAAATGGAGAAACGTTATTTTTAGTAGATGTAAGGGAAGATGAAGAAGTAGCGACAGGGAAAATTCCAGAAGCTGTACATATTAAAATGGGCGATATCCCAAATAAAGTAGATTTCTTTGATAAAGAGAATGAGTATATTTTTATTTGCCGTTCAGGAATGCGCAGTGAAAATGTATGCCATTATTTAAATGAGCAAGGATTTAAAACAGTGAACATGGTTGGCGGTATGCTTCAATATGAAGGTGAAACGAAATAGTTAATAGCTAAAAACTTGAAACGAGTCTGTTTCAAGTTTTTTTCTTTTGCATACAGTATAAAAAGGAGGAGGGGTAAATGGGGATTAATTTGCGTAAAGTGAAAATTATTAACAATACAGGAGCTGTTAATGTTGGCGACTGTTATGATATCTCACCTTTAGCCGTAGCGAAAATATATGCGGGTGCTGGAGGGTCGAGTGCGGCTATTTTTTTAAATGGGAAACGGCAGCCTGAACCTACAATTAGAACATCAGTATTTTTACCACCATTAGCAACGAGTACACGTACATTAGGTGCATAAAGGAAAGGTAGAGTGTAAGTATGCCTGCACGTATTAAAGAATTTATTATCGTTAATAATACTGGGAATATATTTACGGGTGATAATTTGAGTGATACTTCATTTACTGCTTCGAAATCGTATAGTGGTTCAACGGGGGGCACTTGGATTGATGTTGTTACAGTAATAGGGACAGAGACGAAGCTTTGTTTACAGCCGGGAGATTCTGTGACGACAACATATACACGAGGAACCCCTGCTGGTACTGTAACAGGAACGAATATGGGGCAAAATGTAAATACATCGGGTATAGCGCAAGTTGTCCCTAATACAGATAATATGGATTCAGTAGCAGGACTCCCTTAAGGAATTAAGGGAGTTTTTATTATTTAAAATAAAAATAGTCTTGGAGATTATTTTTGTAAATAGATTAAGAAGAAGCGGTCTATCTAGTGTGAAAAAGATGGTTTGTAGGAGGTGAAAGGTATGAAAGATCGTGATGATAAAAGGAAATTACATTCGTTAAACTCTAATTTTAGAATTTCACCAGAACTTATTGGGCCTACTTTCCCTCCAACTCCAACTGGATTTACAGGTATAGGGATTACAGGCCCAACAGGTCCACAAGGTCCAACAGGCCCACAAGGACCAAGAGGACTACAAGGACCAATGGGAGAGATGGGACCGACAGGACCTCAAGGTGTGCAAGGAATTCAAGGGCCAGCTGGACAAATGGGTGCAACAGGACCAGAAGGACAACAAGGGCCTGAGGGATTGAGGGGACCAGTAGGAGATACAGGGGCAACAGGTGTGCAGGGTGTGCAAGGAATTCAAGGGCCGATTGGTCCAACAGGAGCTACTGGAGCGCAAGGTATACAGGGCATACAGGGATTACAAGGACAGATTGGAGCAACAGGACCTGAGGGGCCTCAAGGAATTCAAGGTGTGCAAGGGTTACCGGGAGCAACAGGTCCGCAAGGGATACAAGGAGCTCAAGGGTTTCAAGGACCACAAGGACCGAGTGGAAGTACGGGTCCGACTGGAGCAACAGGTCAGGGGTTAACTGGCCCGACAGGAATAACAGGTTCAACAGGGGTAACAGGTCCATCAGGAGGACCTCCTGGTCCAACTGGTCCGACTGGAGCAACAGGTCCTGGAGGTGGACCGAGTGGAAGTACAGGGGTGACAGGGGCAACAGGAGCAACTGGAAATACTGGAGCAACAGGTCAGGGGCTAACCGGTCCGACGGGAAGTACAGGAGAAACAGGTGCGCAGGGGCTACAAGGAATTCAAGGTATCCAAGGTCCAATTGGTCCAACAGGTCCAGAAGGTCCACAGGGAATTCAAGGTATTCCTGGTCCGACGGGATTGACTGGTGAACAAGGGATTCAAGGTGTTCAGGGGATTCAAGGGATAACGGGAGCAACAGGAGATCAAGGTCCACAAGGTATACAGGGGGCTATAGGACCTCAAGGTGTAACAGGAGCAACAGGAGATCAAGGTCCACAAGGTATACAAGGGGTACCAGGTCCATCAGGAGCAACGGGCCCACAAGGAGTTCAAGGGATTCAAGGTCCGATGGGGGATATAGGACCAACAGGTTCAGAAGGGCCAGAAGGACTTCAGGGTCCGCAAGGAATACAAGGAGTGCCAGGACCAGCTGGAGCAACAGGTCCAGAGGGCCCACAAGGAATACAGGGAATTCAAGGGCCAGTAGGAGCGACAGGACCAGAAGGCCCACAAGGAATACAGGGATTACAAGGAATCCAAGGAGTAACGGGAGCAACCGGAGCACAAGGACCGCAAGGAGTTCAAGGAATACAAGGAGACATAGGTGCAACAGGTCCAGAGGGGCCGCAAGGGGTTCAAGGTACTCAAGGGGAAATAGGCCCAACCGGTCCGATGGGGCCGCAGGGAGTGCAAGGAATCCAAGGAATTCAAGGACCAACGGGTGCGCAAGGAGTGCAAGGCCCACAAGGAATTCAAGGAATCCAAGGGCCGACAGGAGTAACTGGAGATACGGGTACAACAGGGGTGACAGGGGAAGGGACTACAGGAGCAACTGGAGTAACTGGTCCAACAGGTGTAACGGGTCCATCAGGAGGACCAGCCGGACCGACTGGTCCAACAGGGCCATCAGGCCCGACAGGAGTGACCGGTCCATCCGGTGGACCACCAGGCCCGACAGGAGAAACAGGAGATACCGGTGCGACAGGAGCGACAGGAGCAACAGGAGCAACAGGGGCAACCGGAGTGACGGGTTTACAGGGTCCACAAGGAATTCAAGGCCCAACCGGTCCACAAGGAATTCAAGGAGCACAAGGCCCACAAGGGATACAAGGAGCAACCGGAGCAACCGGAGCACAGGGCCCACAGGGAATTCAAGGGATACAAGGAATCCAAGGTCCGACTGGTCCACAAGGCCCAACTGGCATTCAAGGTGTGCAAGGGGAAATAGGTTCAACCGGTCCACAAGGTGTGCAAGGCTTGCAAGGCCCACAAGGCCCGACAGGGGATACGGGAGCTACTGGTTCACAAGGACCGCAAGGAATCCAAGGTCCACAAGGCCCAACGGGAGCCACTGGAGCAACCGGAGCGACAGGTCCACAAGGAATTCAAGGCCCGCAAGGAATCCAAGGTCCAACGGGGGCTACTGGAGCAACCGGTTCGCAAGGTCCAACTGGAGATACCGGTCCAACAGGTTCACAAGGAATCCAAGGTCCAACTGGCCCAACAGGAGCTGGAGCCACTGGAGCGACCGGAGTGACTGGAGTTAGTACAACTGCAACGTATGCATTTGCGAATAATACATCAGGAACAGCTATTTCCGTTTTATTAGGTGGTACGAATATCCCATTACCGAACAATCAAAATATTGGACCAGGAATAACCGTTAGTGGTGGAAATACTGTATTTACAGTTGCGAATGCAGGGAATTATTATATAGCCTATACAATTAATCTAACGGCAGGATTAATTGTAAGTTCTCGTATAACTGTAAATGGCAGTCCGCTTGCGGGAACGATAAACTCTCCGGTAGTGGCTACTGGTTCATTTAGTGCACCAATAATTGCTAACTTGCCTGCTGGAGCTGCTGTTAGTTTGCAATTATTTGGATTAGTTGCAATAGCTACATTATCTACGACAACGCCAGGAGCTACTCTAACTATTATTAGATTAAGTTAATAAGTAGAAAACCTTGGAACTTTTATGTTTCAAGGTTTTTTTATCCCGGTATTTGAGAGTCATCTTCGCTAATCAGAGGGGAATTGATAACTTTCTATTATTTAAAGTTTCACTTTATTCACGTGAGCAAAAACATCGCAGTTCGAAAATATATTATAATAGAATGAAAAGAGAGAAATTTGGCAGAAAGGGAGGGTGGCGATGCAGGAGATGGTTAAAGACTTTTTTGGACGCCCACTTCAAGATTTACGCATATCTGTCATTGATCGTTGCAATTTTAGATGTACATATTGTATGCCAGCGGAAGTATTTGGGCCTGATTATGCTTTTTTGAAAGATGAGTTTTTACTAACGTTTGATGAAATCGAACGTTTGGCAAAAGTGTTCGTTAGCATCGGTGTACGAAAAATTAGACTTACTGGTGGTGAACCACTGCTTCGTAAAGATTTAACAAAACTTATTGCACGTCTCGTGAAAATTGACGGGCTAGTAGATATAGGATTAACGACAAATGCTATTCATTTAACGAAACAAGCAAAGGCATTAAAAGAAGCTGGATTACATAGAGTAAATGTTAGTTTAGATGCAATAGATGACGATACATTTAGGGACATTAATGGTAGAAATATTAATACGAAACCTGTGATTAAGGGAATTAAAGCAGCAAAAGAGGCAGGGCTTGAAGTGAAAGTAAATATGGTTGTGAAAAAAGGGATGAACGATCATCAAGTACTTCCGATGGCTGCGTATTTTAAAGAGCGAGGAATCACGCTTAGGTTTATTGAGTTTATGGATGTTGGTAGTACGAATGGATGGAATTTCGATCAAGTGGTTACAAAGCGTGAATTGATCGAGATGATTCATAAAGTGTATCCGCTTGAGCCAGCTGAAGCGCATTATTTCGGTGAAGTTGCGAAGCGATATCGGTACGTTGGAACAAATGTTGAAGTCGGTTTTATTACTTCTGTTTCTGAGTCATTTTGTTCCTCTTGTACGAGAGCGAGAATTTCAGCAGATGGAAAGTTTTATACTTGCTTATTTGCGACAGAAGGATTGGATGTAAGGAAACTTCTTAGAGGAAACCTTTCGGATGATGAGTTATTAAGCGTTATACAAGATGTGTGGATGAATAGAAAAGATAGGTATTCGGATGAACGGACAGAAGAAAGTGCAAAGAATCGTCCGAAAATTGAAATGTCTTATATAGGAGGATAAGAAAGGAGGCTATCGTATGCAGGAGCGATATTCAAGACAAATATTATTTTCTGGTGTTGGAGAAGAAGGGCAGCGAAAAATAAGAGGGAAGCATGTGCTTATTATCGGCGCTGGTGCTCTCGGCGCAGCGAATGCAGAAGCAATTGTTAGAGCAGGTGTTGGTAAAATAACGATTGCTGATCGTGATTATGTAGAATGGAGCAATTTACAAAGGCAACAATTATATACAGAGGAAGATGCGAAACATTATAAGCCGAAAGCGATAGCGGCAGCAGAACATTTAAAAGCGATTAATTCTGAAGTGGAAATTATCCCGGTTGTGACCGATGTAACGGTTCAAGAAATGGAAGAGTTAATTAAAGGTGTAGATTTAATATTAGACGCGACGGATAATTTTGAAACGCGCCTTCTTATTAATGATATATCTCAAATGTATAACGTTCCGTGGATATATGGGGGATGCGTTGGAAGCTACGGAGTAACTTATACAATCTTGCCAGGAAAAACGCCATGTTTTCGATGTTTAATGGAGCATCCAGCGAGCGGAGCGACATGTGATACGGCCGGTATTATACAGCCAGCAGTGCAATTAGTAGTTGCGCATCAAATAACGGAAGCTTTAAAAATATTAGTAGAAGATTTTGAGGCACTTCGTGAAACGATGCTATCATTTGATCTTTGGAATAATCAACAGATGGCATTTAAAGTGAATAGACAGAAAAAGGATACATGTTTATCTTGTGGAAAGCTACGTACATATCCGAGTTTAACATTTGAAGCACAAACGAAAACAGAAGTATTATGTGGACGAAATACAGTTCAAATCCGTCCAGGTGTGCGACAGGGGTTTAATTTAGAAGAAATTAAAAAGCGCTTACAAAAAAGTGTGGATGTAAAGGAAACACCTTATTTATTATCATTTCCGGTGGAAAAATATCGTTTTGTTTTATTTACAGATGGTAGAGCATTTATTCATGGGACGAATGATATGAATGTGGCGAAACGCTTATATGCAAGATATATAGGGTGAACCTAAAGGAGAGTCCTTTAGGTTCAAAGGGAAAAGATAGTATTAAGAATTTCTAATATAATCTCCATTTTTTCCGCCTGTTTTTTCAAGTAAGTACGTTTCACCAATAATCATGCCTTTATCAACAGCTTTACACATATCGTACACGGTAAGAGCGGTAGCGGAAGCAGCTGTTAAAGCTTCCATTTCAACGCCGGTACTACCTTCTGTTTTAACTTTTACTTCAATAAGTAGTCGATATTGTTCTTCTGACTGTTTCCAATCGAAAGAAACATCAACACCTTTTAACAATAAAGGATGGCACATTGGGATAATATCAGAAGTGCATTTTGCAGCCATAATGCCTGCGATTTGTGCAACAGCCAATACATCACCTTTACCAATTTCATTGTGAGAGATTTTGTCGAAAATTTCTTTCGTAACGAGAATGCTAGAGCATGCAATTGCTGTTCGAACGGTTACTTTTTTGTCGCTTATATCAACCATTTTAGCACGCCCTTGGTCATTGAAATGTGTGAATGAAGACATGGAATTCCTCCTTGAAGTAATTACGATTTAATATATAAAGTGTAATCGAGATTAGATATTTTGCAAATATGAGGTGAGAAACAATGGTAGAAAAACGAATCCCGATTCAAGTTGCTGAGGCAGTAGAGCGGGTGATGAAATACGCTAAGCATGGTGAAGTTGAAGAAGTTTTTATTACAGAAAGTTATGGGAGGATTCTTGGGGAGGATGTTGTCTCAGATCACGACGTTCCTCACTTTGATCGTTCTCCTTACGACGGTTTCGCAATTCGAGCAGAAGATACGAAAGAGGCGAGTCAAGAGCACCCGGTTGAATTTGAAGTAATAGGAGAAATCGGAGCAGGTTCTGTTTTTTTAGAAGAAGTAGGAGCTTTTCAGGCGGTTCGTATTATGACAGGAGCAGCTATCCCAGAAGATTGCAATGCAGTCGTAATGCTAGAGTTGACGGAAGGATTCGAGAAGAACGAAAGTACATATATGAAGTTGAAACGTTCTTTCCAAAATGGTGACAATGTGTCATTTAAAGGAGAAGATATAAAACAAAATCAAGTCCTTGTTAACAAAGGTGTTGTAATCAATCCAGGTGTTGCCGCACTGTTAGCGACGTTTGGATATAGCACTGTGAAAGTTGTAAAACAGCCTGTTGTCGGTATTGTAACGACAGGAAGCGAATTACTTGAAGTGCATGAGTCGCTAGAGCCAGGCAAAATTAGAAATAGTAACTCTTATATGATTGCAGCTCAAATTATGAAAGCTGGCGGGAAAGTGCGTTACTATGGACAACTTGCCGATGAGTTAGATGCATGTTTTACAGCTGTTAAATCAGCGATGGATGAGGTTGATATTTTAATTACAACGGGCGGTGTTTCAGTAGGAGATTACGACTACTTACCGGCTATTTATGAAAAGTTACAGGCAAATGTGCTTTTTAATAAAATAGCGATGAGACCCGGAAGTGTAACGACAGTAGCTGAAGTTGATGGAAAGTTACTTTTCGGTTTATCAGGTAATCCATCAGCTTGTTATGTAGGTTTCGAATTGTTTGTGCATCCGGTTATAAAAACGTATTTGTATGCGAAGGAGCCTCACATATATAGGGCAGACGCTATTTTGCAAAAAGACTTTCCGAAACCAAATCCGTTTACTCGTTTTGTAAGAGCGAAAGCGAGCATTGTTAATGGGGCACTACAAGTGACGCCGGTCGGTTTAGATAAATCGAGTGCGGTATCTTCACTCGCAGATGCGAATGCTTTTATCGTGTTGCCCGGAGGAACGAGAGGATTTGAAGCAGGGATGAAAGTATCTGTATTATTGTTAGAGCACTCCGAGGGATGTGATTGGCCATGGGCAACGCCCCTTCAATCTTACAAATAGTAGGGTATCAAAATAGCGGGAAAACAACACTTGTAGAGAAAATTGTGCATGCATTAGCTGAAAGTGAAATGAAAGTTGCTACAATTAAGCATCATGGTCATGGTGGTTTTCCTGAAGTAGCGCAAAAAGATAGTGAAAGGCACCGGAAAGCTGGTGCTGTCGTAAGTAGTGTAGAAGGCGCTGGATTACTATCTCTGTCTTCATTACGAGATGAATGGTCCTTGCAAGAAATTATCCGCTTGTACGAATTTTTTGAAGTGGATACGATTTTAATAGAGGGCTATAAAGCTGAGAAATATCCAAAAGTAGTTTTACTTCGTTCTGCGGAAGACATTGAACTTTTACATAAGGTAGAAAACGTAGTAGCAATTATTACGTGGGATAATGTCCTGTCAAATTTAAGAGAAGACTATAAAGTATTTCATATAACAGAAGAAAAATTGTATGTAGACTGGTTTTTACAAACGGTTAGGAGTGCAAAATGATAAATACGTATTATGAAGTAATTGATACAGAAATCCAAATTGAAGAGGTGGCAAAGAAAGTAATTCGACGTGAATGCGGTGCTGTTACAACATTTATTGGAACGGTTAGGGAGTTTACGAAAGGGCGTCGTACATTATACTTAGAGTATGTTGCTTATAAGTCGATGGCAGAAAAGATGCTACAGAAAATCGGCACAGAAGTGAAGGAAAAATGGCCTGGTACACATGTTGCGATTACACATCGCATTGGCACGTTGCAAATTTCTGATATAGCGGTTGTTGTTGCTGTATCAACGCCACATCGTAAAGAGGCCTATGAAGCAAATGAATATATTATGGAGCGTATTAAGCAAATTGTTCCGATTTGGAAAAAGGAGTTTTGGGAAGATGGCGACTCGTGGATTGGTGATCAATTAGAAAAGACACCATATCCAGCAGGAGAGCCTGGGAAGGAGCTATAAATATGATTCGAGTATTGTTATTTGCGAACTTGCAAGAAGAAGCAGGAACAAGTGAATTACAAATAGAGAAAGAAAATATTACGGTTGCAGAGTTAAAAGATATTGTCGCGAAGGAATATAATGTACCAGTATCAGCGCCAATTATGGTTGCGATTAATGAAGAATATGCAAATGAAGATGATACGATACAATCTGGTGATGTAGTTGCACTCATACCACCGGTGAGCGGTGGTTAATATTGGATTTGTACTAGAAAAAACGACTTTCCTAAATAGGAAAAGTCGTTTTTTTATGGGCATTTTGAGAACACTAACTTATAGAACAAGGAGGGAATTATGAAAAAAATATGTGTAATGATTACAATGATATGTTCTATTTTTTTCTCTTCTCCAAGCTATTCTTGGGCGAAAGAATCGAAGGAACAACTTTTAGAGAGTGCACTACTTAATCGATATTACTCAGTTATAAGGCAAGCGACAGAAGATCAGTATGAATGTGATTCAGTTACAAATATAAAGCGTCTAGGCAAGAAAGATGAATTTGTTCCTAGATTTGAAGTGACGCTACAATTTCTTACATTTCAAGGGGCGCATAATCCGCCGAATGACAAAGTTACACTTACTTTGGAAGACAATTTAGATCACATTAAGATAAAGAAAGTAGAGCGAGAAAAAAATGTGTCTAGTGCGATTGCAGAAAAGGTTTGCGCACGAGCGAAGGAAAAAATGAAAGCACACTCTAATGGTGTAGAGCGATAACTGATGATATTTAGTAAAGAAAGGTAATGAGCGATGGATATACTTTTAGCGATTTTACCAGCTATATTTTGGGGGAGTATTGTGCTATTTAACGTGAAACTCGGCGGAGGACCGTATAGTCAAACGCTCGGTACAACATTTGGTGCACTTATTTTCTCGATTGTTGTTTATATTTTTGTGAAGCCAGTATTAACTCCTACTGTTATTGGAGTTGGAATTGTATCAGGTTTATTTTGGGCACTTGGTCAGGCGAATCAATTAAAAAGTATTGATTTAATGGGTGTTTCGAGGACGATGCCAATTTCAACAGGACTTCAATTAGTTGCGACGACTTTATTTGGAGTCATCGTATTTCATGAGTGGTCCACGACAATATCAGTCGTCCTTGGAGTTTTGGCGCTCGGTTGTATTATTATCGGTGTTATTTTAACATCACTTCAAAATGAAGAAGAAAAAAATGCAGAGCAAGCAGCAAATTTTAAAAGGGGCATCATAATTTTATTAATTTCAACAGTCGGTTATTTAGTTTACGTAGTAGTTATTAGGCTATTTAACGTAGATGGTTGGTCGGCTTTATTACCACAAGCAGTTGGTATGGTGTTAGGAGGCATTTTACTTACGTTTAAACATCATCCATTTAATAAATATGCGATACGAAATATTATTCCAGGATTAATTTGGGCAGCTGGAAATATGTTTTTATTTATTTCACAGCCGCGTGTCGGAGTTGCAACAAGCTTTTCACTATCACAAATGGGAATTATTATTTCGACGCTTGGCGGGATTCTTATATTAGGTGAAAAGAAAACGAAACGTCAATTAACAGGTATCGTTGTTGGTATCGTTTTTATTATCGCAGCCGGAATTATGTTAGGGATTGCAAAAGGATAAGGAGGCATTGAAATGTATAGTGATTTAGAAGGGAAAGTCGTCGTTATTACAGGATCAGCAACTGGTTTAGGTAGAGCGATGGGAGTACGATTTGCTAAGGAGAAAGCGAAAGTGGTTATTAACTATCGCTCACGAGAGTCAGAAGCGAATGATGTGTTAGAAGAAATTAAAAGAGTAGGCGGAGAAGCGATTGCTGTAAAAGGTGATGTGACGGCAGAGGCAGATGTTGTGAATCTCATTCAATCTGCTGTGAAAGAGTTTGGTACGCTCGACGTTATGATTAATAATGCAGGGATAGAAAACGCGGTACCGTCGCATGAAATGCCGTTAGAAGATTGGAATAAAGTAATCAATACAAATTTAACAGGCGCTTTTTTAGGAAGTCGTGAAGCGATTAAATATTTTGTGGAACACGACATTAAAGGATCTGTCATTAATATGTCTAGTGTTCATGAGAAAATTCCGTGGCCACTATTCGTGCACTATGCAGCAAGTAAGGGCGGTATTAAACTTATGACAGAAACGTTAGCGTTAGAATATGCGCCAAAAGGTATTCGAGTAAATAATATTGGACCAGGTGCAATTAATACGCCGATTAATGCCGAAAAGTTTGCTGATCCAAAGCAGCGTTCTGACGTAGAAAGTATGATACCAATGGGCTACATTGGAAAACCTGAAGAAATCGCAGCAGTAGCAACTTGGCTCGCTTCATCAGAGGCGAGTTACGTAACTGGAATTACGTTATTTGCAGATGGTGGAATGACTTTATACCCATCGTTTCAAGCTGGGCGTGGATAATATGAAAAGGCCAAAGAGATAAATCTCTTTGGCCTTTTTAAGCAAAAAAAAAATAGCGGTCAGCTATTTTTAAAATTAATGATTGATTGTATCTTGAAGAAATTCTGTTGCTTGATGTTCTGAAACATTCTGTACGAGCGCAACTTCGCTAATAACCATTTTGCGCGCATTATCTAGCATTTGTTTTTCGCTCGCATTTAATGCTCTTTCTTTATTGCGACGAAGTAAATCACGAACAACTTCTGCACTATCTTGAAGATTGCCGTTCTTCATTTTTTCCATATTCATTGTATATCTTTGTTTCCAGGAAAGTGAGGGGTCTGATTCCCCATGATGAAATTCAAGAAGTATACCATCTAACGTACCTTTATCGACGATATAACGTATACCTGATTTTTGTAATTGATCCATCGGAAGCATTACTTGCATATCTTTACTAAGGATGCGTATCACACAATATTGACGCGAAGTACCTAATATTTCTTTCTCCTCAATCGCTTCGACGATCCCTGCACCGTGCATTGGATAAACGATTTTATCACCAATTTGAAACAAATCATCCACCTCCATATGTGGTAACCATCTTTAATGATAACACACTTAGATAAAAATGTCAAATTTTATATAATACCACATTGAATACATTCGAGTCAATATGGTAAAGGTCTTTTTTTATGTATTTTTTTGCGCTTTTATGTGAAATAAATATAGGTGACTTTTTTAGAAAAATAGTACAGGCGCAGAAAGAAGGCATATCCACTTATTTTTAAGCATAAAATGTAAAATCGCTAATACAATATACCTAAATCCGTTCTTTGCAAAGGAGGGAGAGAAGGTGGGACACACAATAAAAATTGATATTACAAATAAAGTTGTAGCTAAATTTAGATCAAATTATTTGGAATTATATACGAGTAAATTTATGATAGGTAAGTTTTATGTCTATACTGAAGATAAACAATATGTGTTAGAAGACGGATATATACATGAAAATGGAAAGTTTTATCGCATCATAGATACGCACCGTGGCAATAATCAAGCGGCGGAGGGCTGCGATCTAGGATGGTGTTAACATGATTCGTGTGAAAGTGTTTGATGAAAGTCACGAAAAAGACTTAGAAGACGCTGTAAATGTGTTTTTAAAAAAAATTGATGATGGAAATTTTGTAGATATAAAGTATCAAGTTGGTGTTTCGATTAATGATGATGAAAATCAAATTTATTGTTTTTCAGCGATGATTGTTTATAAAGCATAAAAAAGAGCTGGGGAGCCAGCTCTTTTTTATGCTTTATGTTGGGACAACATGTGTCGGTAAAATATTCATAATAGATTGTGTTGCGCCTGTTTTCTTTGCTGTTAAAAGAATTTCTCCTGTTTCATGCTCCTGAGCATCAGTACACATACCGAGGTGATAACGATCACCTAAAAATGGATCAATATAAAAACCGTTTTTGAATACTTTATCATTCGGATGTTTTTCATGGTGAATTTCAGAACAATTAATGCAATAGAACATAGCTTACATCCCCTTTTTATTTTTGTTTAAAAAAGTGAGTCGGTAGTCATTTCGCTCCTAAGGAAATGTTGAGGAGAAGAGAAATAACTACCTACTCAAATGGTGGGCATATTCCTTCTGATTTTTCATATCTCACGTATTGTCCCTGAGGGAAGGAGGCGAGACACAGTACGCGTGATATAAGTAAGGCACTTCTTTCAATATGAATGATGGAGTTTCATATTGAGAGAAGTTTTTATTTTTTATTGCCTTTGTGAGTATATTATGAGGGAATGCTGAGAGGGTGTTTGTCCTGTTGAAAAAATGTTGAGAATTTCTCAACAGTGAACATAGCCTTTCTTGACATGTAACCAAATGGTGTTATATTATCAAAAATGAAACTAAAAGGTGTTATTTTTTGCGCCGAATAGAGGAGAATGAAAATGGAACAACAAAATACATTAAATGATATTAAACAAACAATCGTTTTTAACGCGTCTATTCAAAAAGTATGGAATATAGTATCAACTGCAGAAGGGATTGCATCATGGTTTATGCCAAATAATTTCGAATTAGAGGTAGGTCATGAATTTCATGTGCAATCACCATTTGGACCATCACCATGTAAAGTGTTAGAAATTGATGAGCCAAACCATTTATCTTTCTCATGGGATACAGATGGCTGGGTTGTATCATTTGATTTGAAGGACTTAGGAGATAACAAAACAGAATTTACGTTAATTCACGGTGGCTGGAAACATCCTGATGAAATCCTTCCGAAAGCGAATGCGAAGAGCTCTATTATTCGCGATAGAATGAGCGGCGGCTGGGTAGCGATTGTAAATGAAAAACTGAAAAAGGTTGTTGAAGGTTAAATGTCTTCGTCAGCAGCGAAATATGATGTATTTCAAGCAATTGCTGATCCAACCCGCCGAGAAGTATTACGGTTATTAAGTGATAGAGAGTTACCAATTTCTAAAATAACAGACCATTTTCCAATGAGCCGTACTGCAGTTGTAAAGCATCTTCATATCCTTTCAGAAGCGAATTTAGTGAGTGGAAGAAAAAACGGGAGAGAGAAGATATATCGTTTGCAACCGGAGCCGTTAGAGGAATTACAGCAGTGGCTCTCATATTATGAACGATTTTGGGATAATAAATTGTCCATGCTTAAGCATATTGTGGAGAATGAAAAATAAAAGAGGATGACCAAATGGTCATCCTTTTTATTATTGCTCACTTGTTTGTTTAGCTGGCTTTAATAAGAGCCAAGCAATAATTAAAGTTAATACTGCTAATACGAAAGTACTCATATAAATAACGTGTACACTTGCTGCTAGTGCGTATTGCGATTCGGTTGCTACGCTTGCTGTAGCTCCCCCATGTCCGCTAGAAGATACAAGATCAAGATTTTTAATACCACGTGCATGAATCATCGTATTGAAGACTGTGCCGAAAATTGCAGCGCCTAGCGTTTGACTAAATGTACTAATAAATGTGTTTAAACCGACTGCCGTTCCGCGTGAATGAGCTGGTACAGTTGCTTGGATTGTGACCATGTAAATTGGTGTAACAAGCCCCATTCCTAAGCCGAATAATCCGACTGCCACATAAATAAGGAATGATGGTGACTCTGTTGATAATGTAAATAATAAGAAGGTAGCAACTGTTAATATGCTAGCTCCAAGTAAAATAATTTGTTTCGTTTTTAATTTACCAACTAAGTTACCAGAGAACATAGCACCGAATGTCCACATAACAGGAATCGGCATTAAAATAAGTCCAGCCTCTGTCGCATTTTTTCCTAAAACACCTTGGCTCCAAATTGGAAGGTATACAGTAATACTAATAATCATTGCGCCAGCAATAAGCGTTAATATGTTTATCGTAGATAATGTACGGTTAGAGAAAAGTGCTAGCGGAATTAATGGTTCCGGAGATTTTTTCTCGATGTATAAGAAAATAATGAATGAAATAGCGGCAAAGATTAATAGGCCGATAATTGTAATATCTCCCCAGTTTTGCTTACTGCTACCTGTTAATAATGCATATAGTAAAGCAATTGTACTTAATGAGAAGACAGTTGCACCTAGGTAGTCGATATGTTGCTTAGACGACTTAACTGATTCCTTATAATAGATGGCAATCATTAAGCAAGCGATAATTCCAAATGGAATGTTTAAGAAGAAGATGTAACGCCATGAAAGACAATCAACTAAAAATCCTCCTACTAATGGTCCGATAACACCAGATACACCCCAAACAGCACTTATCCAGCCTTGTGCTTTCGCGCGGTCTTTCGCTTCGTCATATAAGTCACCGATGATTGTCATAGTAATTGGCATAACAGCGCCAGCACCTATACCTTGAAGAGCACGGAAGAAGATTAATTGTTCCATTGATGTAACGACTCCGCAAAGTGCAGAACCGATTAAGAAGATGGTTGCTCCGATGAGCAGAACTTTTTTACGGCCGAATAAATCAGCTAATTTTCCGTATATAGGAGTCGAAACAGCTGTTGCAAGCATATAAATTGCATATACCCAACTAACAAGTTCGACGCCTGACAAATCACTCGTTATACGAGGGATTGCTGTACTAACAATCGTTCCTTCTACCGCAGAAAGAAACGTCATTAGCATTAAAGACATCATGACTTTTTTCCTCATTTGTTTTCCCCTTACCCTTTTTTAAATATTCAACAATATAAAATATAAAGGTACTAAGGTATATAAAGCAACAAAAAAGCAATGGGAATTTAGAAGGAAGGGGATTTGTCGTTCTTTGTCGGTAAGTCGATATATTTGAGGAATCGCTGATATATCTTGCAGAATCGCTTATATAATTTCATGCACCTATAAAAAAGAAACAGGAAGCCCTGTTTCTTTTTTATAGGTGCATTTTCGCATTTTGTCCAGCTGTTGTTCCGGCAATTCGACCGGTAACAAGGGCAGATGTAATGTTATAGCCACCAGTATAACCGTGAATATCAAGAACTTCTCCGCAGAAGTATAAGCCATTCGTGAATTTAGAAGACATTTCTTTCGGATTAATTTCTTTAACGGAGACACCGCCGCCAGTAACGAATGCTTTTTCAATTGACTGCGTACCATTTACATTCACAGTAAATTCTTTAAAGTCTTTCACAAGTGCACGAATCTTCTCATGAGAAACTTGTCCAGCTTGTTCGCTACCGTCAATTTCATTTTTTTCTAATAAGAATAGGAAGTAACGCTCAGGAACGTAACCTTTTAAAACGTTTTTAATTCCTTTTTTCGGATCTTCCTTCATTTGTTTCAGAATGCGCTGGAATAGTTGTTCACTATTTTCTTCTGGCAATGCATCGATGCTCATTTGCACTGTATTCGTTTTGAACTTTTTCAGTGCTTTCACAACGAATTGGCTACAACGAAGAGCAGCAGGACCAGATAAGCCGAAATGAGTGAAGAGCATGTCCATTTTGTGAGAAATGATAGCTTTTCCTTTCGGGTTTAATACACTTAAGTTTACGTCTCGTAAAGCGAGACCTTGCAATGAACGGTCTCGGATAAATGGTTCGTTTGAAAGGATTGGTACTTCTGTTGGGAATAATTCTGTAATTGTATGACCAGCTTTTTCCGCCCAAGCGTATCCGTCTCCAGTAGAACCAGTTTGAGGAACTGATTTTCCGCCAACAGCGATAACGACGTGATTCGTTTCTAACACTTCGCCTGTTTGTAATACAACTGCTTTCGTTTGACCATTTTCATATTCAATTGTTTCAACAGGTGTATTCGTACGTATTTTTACACCTAAGTCTTTTAATCGTGTTAAAAGTGCATCTACAACAGATTGCGCTTTATTTGATACAGGGAACATGCGACCATGATCCTCTTCTTTTAATTTAACACCTAGATTTTCGAAGAATGTAATAATATCTTCATTATTAAAAATAGAAAAAGCACTGTATAAGAAGCGCCCGTTTCCTGGTATATGTTTAACGATTTCATCAAGTGGTAGACGGTTTGTTACGTTACAACGACCGCCACCAGAAATCGCAAGTTTACGTCCAAGCTTATTTCCTTTATCAAGAAGTAAGACGCTTGCGCCTTCTTCTGCAGCACCGATTGCAGCCATTAGCCCAGAAGGACCGCCACCGATGACAATAACATCATAATACATAATATATCGACCTCATTTTCTACATTTCCTGCCTAAAAGAATAGCATGTTTTCTCTTAAAAGAAAAATAGGGTGAAGTACTGCTTGATGGGAGAATTGTGGTACAATACAAAAGTTAGAGTTCAGCACTATCCTGCTATTTGTGGGCAATAAGACTAAAACCTTAAGACTTAAGAGAAGTAAAAAGGGAGGTCACTGGCCCGTAAAAGCTCGAATGGTTCAACTAATAAGGAGTAGGAGAGGAGTCTCCTGCTAGTAATAGTTTCACTTTATCTAGATGTAGGAGGATTTTTGTATGTCCGATTCAAAATTTCTGCGCGGAACGCTTATTGTGACGTTAGGGACATTTTTAGTAAAGTTCTTAGGCATGATTTACGTCTTTCCGTTTCATGCATTAGTAGGCACAGAAGGCGGAACGCTCTATACATATGGATACATTCCATATACGATATTTTTAAGTATTGCAACGGCAGGGGTGCCGCTTGCTGTTTCGAAGTTTGTTTCCAAATATAATGCACTTGGCGATTATAAAACGAGCCGGAGAATGTTCCGCTCAGGAATGGTTATGATGATAGTAACCGGAGTTCTTTCGTTCCTAGTTCTATACATGACCGCACCATTATTTGCGGAAGCAATGCTTGGTAAACAAAGTTTACAAAATAAGATCGAAGAAGTTACGACGATTATTCGCCTCGTAAGTTTTGCGCTTATTGTTGTGCCGGCAGCAAGTTTGATCCGTGGTTATTTCCAAGGTCACCAATCGATGGGACCGACTACGGTGTCACAAATTATTGAGCAAATTATTCGTATCGTCTTTTTATTAGCGGGTAGTTTCATCGTTATTAAAATACTTGGCGGTACAGTAGCAACGGCAGTTGGGGTTGCGACATTTGCTGCATTTGTTTCAGCAGTTGGAGCACTTGGCGTATTAATTTGGTACTGGTTAAAACGTAAAAAATATTTGGATCAATATTTAATTGAGCAAACTGTACCAGAATCGACGGTAAGTACCGCTCAATTGTTTAAAGAGTTGTTTGCATATGCAATTCCTTACGTTGTAATTGGATTAACAATTCCTTTATATCAACAAATTGATACATTGACATTTAACTCTATTATGCAGGCGATTGGTCAAGGAGATATCGCAGAGCGAGCACTTGGTATTTTCACGATGTGGACGCATAAATTAATTATGATTCCAGTATCACTTGCAACAGCGTTTAGTTTAACGCTCGTACCAGCGATTACAAAGTCGTTTACTGAAAAGCAATACCGTTATTTAAAATTACAAATTACACAAACATTCCAGGCAAATATGTTTTTAACATTGCCAGCAGTTATCGGTATTTCTACACTTGCGTACCCAATCTATACTGCTTTCTACGATTCAGATCCACTAGGTGGACAAGTATTAATGTGGTATGCGCCAGTTGCGTTGTTATTCGCTTTATTCACAGTAACAGCAGCAATCTTGCAAGGGATTAACCAACAAAAACATGCGATTGTCGCACTTGTTATGGGTGTTATTTTGAAATTTGTATGTAACGTAATCTTTATTCGTTATTTCGGTACAGTTGGGGCGATTTTGGCTACTGCAGTCGGCTTCTTAGTTTCTGTATGGTATACGAATAGACAAATCAAAAAACATGCAAACTATTCATTTGGTGTTGTATATAAGAGAACATTCCAAATTGCAATATTAACACTTGTAATGGTTATTGCTGTAAAACTATCACAATGGCTTCTATCCTTCATGATTTCGCCTGATGGCCGTATTGGTGCTCTTATTACAGTTGCGATTTGTGCAGGTATTGGTGGACTTGTTTACGTAGTATTAGCGATTCGCACAGGAGTACTAGAGAGAGTATTTGGCGGAGAAGCTTTAGAGAAAATCCAGCGTAAACTTGGTAGTCGATTCAAAATAAAGTTGAAATCAAAAGGGGCGTAAATACGTCCCCTTTTCTTATGATAAATAAAGAAGGTGAAGAACATGAGATTAGATAAATTATTAGCGAACATGGGACACGGAAGTAGAAAAGAAGTAAAGAAATTACTGAAAGACGGCGTTGTGAAAATTGATGGAACGCCAGTGAAAGATCCGAAGTTTCATGTGAATGTAGAAGAGCAAGAGGTTATGATTCACGGTGAAGTTGTGGAATATAAAGAGTTTGTTTATTTAATGATGCATAAACCACAAGGTGTTATTTCAGCGACAGAAGACGATAACCACGAAACGGTAATAGATTTATTAGAATTAGAAGATGCGATTTTTGATCCATTCCCTGTTGGGAGACTTGATATTGATACAGAAGGTTTCTTATTGATTACAAATGACGGGAAGTTAACGCATCAACTATTATCTCCGAAAAAGCATGTGCCGAAAAAATACTATGCACACGTTTCAGGAGTTGTAACGGAAGAGGATGTAAAAGAATTCGCTAAAGGTGTTATTTTAGAAGATGGCTATGAAACGAAGCCAGGCGAACTTACAATTTTAAAAAGTGATGATATTTCTGAAATTGAGCTCGTGATTACAGAAGGAAAATTCCATCAAGTGAAGCGTATGTTTGAAGCGGTAGGGAAAAAAGTAGTGTACTTAAAGAGAACAGAGATGGGACCTTTAGTGCTAGATGAAGAGTTAGAACTTGGGCAATATCGTGAATTAACAGATGAAGAAGTAGAAATGTTAAAAACATATCAAGTAGATAACGAAAAGTAACGCCAATTTCAGAGCATAGAAAAGACCCCTTTCTAATGAGTTAGAAAGGGGTATGTATTTATTTACATACAATTATTTTTTTGTTATGAGGTCATTCTCACTTTCTTTCCTGTCGTTGTCCACTTGCCGCGGCAAGGGCTATACACGAGTTCATTAAACTGCAACACATTTAGATCACGTTGTATCGTTCGCGGTGTGATCCCGAACTCATCTACAAGGTCTTTCGTTGTTACCGTACCGTTTTCATTGATGTACATATAAATCGATTTAATGCGTGTTAGCATACGAGTAGTTGTAGGTTTCAAGAGAAAACCACTCCTCTACTAGTTTTTTTGACCCCATTCAGGAAAGAAGGTCGTTACTACCATTGTACTCTACATGATAAAATTCATGCTTTAATCTACTTAAATTTTACAAAAGTTTAACAAATATTCATATAGAAAAATATTGGTAGTTGACATTGTATATTTTGTCAGTCAACTAACTCATAAATTTCTACGTAAAACGCCAAATTCCTGCAAATTTTTTTGAGAAAATAAAAGAAAAACTAATGAGAAATATCTGAAATATTACAATTGTTCGTTATTAGGTTTTCATGTATGGCATAAGAGATTTCGGTTTGCTATGATGAAAGAGATAATATAGTGAAGGATGGATGCGTGATGTCAACGATTAATTGGACAGAAGAAGTTATGAAACGAAAAGATGATTTAATTCGTGATACACAACAATTTTTGCAAATTAAAAGTGTATGGGAAGAAGAATCAGCGAAAGAGGGCGCACCATTCGGTGAAGGTGTAGAAAAAGCTTTATCTTTCATGTTACATAAAGGAGAAGCTGAAGGTTTTGCTTCTAAAAATTTAGAAGGGTATGCAGGCCATCTTGAAATGGGACAAGGAGAAGAATTAGTAGGTATCCTTTGTCACGTTGATGTTGTACCAGAAGGAGATGGCTGGACAACTCCTGCGTATAGTGCGGATATTCGCGACGGGAAGATTTTTGCACGCGGTGCGATTGATGATAAAGGGCCGACAATGTCAGCTTATTATGCAATGAAAATTGTAAAAGAATTAGGCTTACCTCTTTCTAAACGTGTTCGTATGATTTTAGGAACAGATGAGGAAAGTAATTGGAAGTGTGTAGATCATTACTTTAAAAATGAAGAAATGCCAACAATCGGTTTTGCACCAGATGCAGATTTTCCAATTATTAATGCGGAAAAAGGAATTTCTGACATACAAGTTGTTCAAAATGGTAGCGAAGAGAAAGAAGGCGCATTTAAGCTGATTTCATTTGAGTCAGGTCGTCGTTTGAATATGGTTCCTGATTATGCAGAAGCGATTATTACAGGAGAAGATGTAAATGCACTTACAGTAGCATATGAAGAGTATTTACAAACTGCTAAAAAAATGGGTAAAGCAATTGTAGAAGGAAATACGGTGACGTTACAAATCAAAGGGATTTCAGCTCACGGATCTACTCCGGAAAAGGGAGAAAATGCAGGTTTATTATTGGCGAACTGCTTAACGAAAGTTTCTCTTGATGGAAAAGGGGCTTCGTTTGCATCGTTTGTAACAGAAACATTTACAGGGGATTTTTTGGGCGAGAAAGCTGGTATTGCTTATAAAGACGATATTAGCGGCCCGTTAACAGTTAATGTTGGTCGCCTGTCTTATTCGCAAGAAAACGGTGGTAATTTAGGATTAAATGTACGCTATCCAGTTACGACTAACTTTGAAGAAATGATTGCAAAGTTAAAAGAATATGTCGGTACTCATGGATTTGAAGTGGCGGATTATTCGAACTCTCGCCCGCATCACGTTGATAAAGATCATGTATTAATTCGTACTTTGCAACGCGTATATGAAGAACAAACAGGTGAAAAAGCTGAATTGTTAGCAATCGGTGGTGGTACTTATGCTCGTTCATTAAAAGCTGGCGTTGCATTTGGCCCGCTATTCCCTGGAAAAGAAGAACTTGCGCATCAAAAAGATGAGTACATTGAAATTGAAGACTTATTAAAAGCAACAGCGATTTACGCTCAAGCAATTCATGAATTAGCGAAATAAGAGATATGTAAATAATGACCGCTCTCTACTTTAGAGGGCGGCTTCTTTTTAGCTGAATGAGAAAAGAAAGAAAAGCAACAATAAAAGGAAGGAGACGATGTAAATGGATCTGCATTATTTTGTCGCAATCACTTTACCAAATCATATAAAAGAAGTGCTATCTAACTATAAAGAGGAAATGAAAGATGAATTACCATTTCGCTCGTGGGTGCATGAAGAAGACTATCATATTACCCTTTCCTTTTTAGGAAGTGCGACAGAGGAACAGTTAGCAGGAATAAAGAATGGATTACAAACACTTAAAGAAACAAAAGAACTAACTTTCACGTTACAAGGGTTTTCAACGTTTGGTAGGGAAGATCAGCCCCGTATTTTTTGGGCGAAGGTAAGTGAGAATCACGATTTGCTTCAGTTACAAAAGCAAGTTCATGCCATTTGTGAAGAAAATAGATTTTCTCTAGAAACACGCCCATATCATCCGCATATTACTGTTGCCCGTAAATGGGTAGGAGAAGAACTGTTTGATTTAGAACATATAAAAGAAGTGCCTGAAATATCATTTCAAGCGGATACGATCACTTTATACGAATCTCACGTGAAGGAAATGCCGAAGTATAAATCGATTGCTGAAATAAAACTACAAAAATAGAATGTATGAAAACGTTTTTTATACAGGTGAATATACTATAGAGAATAATGGATTTACTGTATAGAGTCTTGTTGATAAGAAAAACCGTATTATTTGCAACTCATTTTATCCCGCAACTGTCCGGTTAGTGGGGGCTAATTAAAGATTTACTTTATTTTAATTTTGAGAATGATGGTGATTTTTTTATGTTGAAAGTAAAACGTCCATTTGATGCCTATTTAGATGAAATGAATAAAATTACAATTTTGCTCCCACATGCGTACGGAACAAGTCGGACATTTCGTTTGCAAGAAGGAACCAATGTAAAAGATTTACCGATTGCTCAGACGATTGCGCTTCCGGATGCAACGAAGTATGAGTGCTTTATAGAAGAGCCGCTAGATGTGGGGAAATATTATACAGTACGAGATGAACGGAACGAAGAAACGGATTTACAAATAGGCGCTGTGATTCGAACCGCAATTTTTGATGAAAAGTATTATTACGAAGGTACAGATTTAGGTGCTGTACATCAAAAAGAAGTAACAACATTTAAAGTATGGGCTCCAACTGCAAGGCTTGCGAAAGTAAGAATTTATAAAAGTGATAAAGAATATACCGATCATGAAATGTACAGAGGAGAAAATGGAGTTTGGACTCATACATTACAAGGTGATTTAGATGGAGCGCAATATACATTTCTTGTTTGTATTAATTTAATATGGAATGAAGCGGTAGATCCTTACGCAAAGTCGGTGACTGCAAATGGGAAATACGGCGTTGTGATCGATTTGGAAAAGACGCATGTAACAAAACGAGAGGAATTACCACCATTACAGTCAATGACAGATGCCATATTGTATGAACTGCATGTTCGTGATGCGACTATTCATCAGGGCAGTGGAGTGAATCAAAAAGGAACATATAAAGGGTTGATGGAAGAGGGGACAACGGGACAAAATGGGACGTTAACGGGATTATCTCACATAAAAGATTTAGGTGTTACACATGTTGAACTATTGCCTTTACATTGTTTCGGTGGTGTAAATGAGGCGAACCCTTCCTTCGCATACAATTGGGGTTACAATCCACTATATTACAATGCACCAACGGGATTTTATGCTACAAACCCTTCGGACCCGTATAACAGGATTGTAGAGTGTAAACAACTGATTGAAACATTTCATGCGTACGGCATGAGGGTGATTATAGATGTTGTATATAATCATGTGTATGAAAGAGAGCTATCGTCATTTGAAAAGCTTGTCCCGGGATATTATTTTCGTCATGGTGAAGATGGTATGCCTTCTAATGGGACGGGAGTTGGAAATGATATAGCATCTGAACGGAAAATGATGAGGAAATTTATTGTAGAATCTGTTCTATATTGGCTTACTGAATACAATGTTGATGGATTCCGATTTGATTTAATGGGAATTTTAGATGTTGAAACGATGAATGTGTTAGAAAAAGAAGTGCGAAAAATAAAGCATGATGCGTTGTTATTAGGTGAAGGATGGGATTTACAAACACCCCTTCCTCTTGAAGAGAAAGCCACGTTAAATAACGCGAATAAAATGCCATGTATCGCACAGTTTAATGATCAATTTCGTGATGGAATAAAAGGAAGTACTTTTAATATAAATAAACGTGGCTTTGCATTCGGTGGGCATGTAGACTGTAATCATTTGCAGTATATAGTAGCTGGTAGCCTTTTAAGTATGAAAGAAACAGGATTGTTCCTAGAGCCAATGCAAAGCATTAACTATGTAGAATGTCATGATAATATGACGATGTGGGATAAACTAGTGCAAAGTAATCCAGAATCAGAAGAAGTTTTGAAAAGACGTCATCGATTAGCAACTGCAATAGTTATTCTTTCGCAAGGGATTCCTTTCTTACATGCAGGGCAAGAGTTTTATCGTACGAAGCTAGGAAACGAAAATAGTTATAATGCAAATGATGAAATCAATCGATTAGATTGGGATCAAAAAGAAACAGAGATGGAGACAGTTAATTATATAAAAGGTTTAATCGCGATTCGGAAGGAGCATGGGGCATTCCGATTAAAAAGCGCTGATCTTATAAAAAAGCATATGACTTTTTTACAAACATCAAAGGAAGCACTTGCATACCATTTGCGAAATGTAGAATCTTTCGGACCATGGAAAGAGATTGTTGTGCTATTCAATAGCGGTTTGCAAAATGAAATAGTTCAGCTCCCAAAAGAAGAAACGTGGCATGTATTAGTAAACGAAAAGCAAGCCAAAATACAGCCAATTTCTTCATTTAGAGGAAAGGAACTTCAAATGGCTCCAACTAGCACGTATATATTGGCGATAATGTGACAAATCGCTACTTGACGGTGAGAATATAATAAATGTAGAATTGACAAAGGTGACGATTTTGATAAGTTGTCATTCTATGAGTGATTTTGTAAAATAAACTAGAAGAGCAGGGGATTTATCCTGTTTTCGGCTTATGCCAAGTTTTCTTTTCATTCAACTACAGTAAAATATATGAATCCACAACATGTGTAGAAATGTTGCGGTTTTTCTTTTCATAACTATAAAAGATAAGGATTTGTTAACGGGTAATGAATATGGAATGGTTGGAACAATTATTAGGAAAAGAGTGGAGTCTTATACCGGCTGGTGGAGTAACGGGCGATGCATATATTGCGCAAAACGGACAACAAAAGTTATTTTTAAAGCGGAATACATCGCCCTTTTTAGCGGTATTGTCAGCAGAAGGAATTGTTCCAAAATTACTTTGGACAAGAAGGGTAACGAACGGTGATGTAATTTCTGCTCAAAAATGGCTTCCGGGACAGAAGTTAGAGCCAGAGGATATGAAACTAGAACGTGTTGCGAAACTTTTGAAGAAAATACACTCCTCTAAAGCGCTTGTGCAGATGATTCAAAGGCTAGGAAAGCAGCCGCTTCATGCGCAAGAGTTATTACAACAATTACAACTTGTTTTAAGAGGAGATATAAGAGTTGATGAAACAATTCAGCAAGGTCTTCAATATTTAACAGAGTCATTAAAAGATATTGAGTACGATGAATTCGTTGTATGCCATTGTGATGTAAACCATAACAATTGGATATTGTCGGATGAAGATGAATTGTTTTTAATTGATTGGGATGGAGCTGTGATTGCTGACCCAGCTTTAGACCTTGGTATGTTATTATATTGGTATGTTCCGCGTCATGAATGGAGTGAGTGGCTCGGATATTATGATGTTGAACTAGATGAATCATTGCTTAGGCGTATGAGATGGTATGTTATAGCACAAACGATTTTGTCTATTCAATGGCACACAACAAAAAAGCAGCAAGCAGAAGCTAAATATTGGCATCAATATTTACAGCAACTACTTGCTTCAGAATAATACTTAAGAAAAATTGTCCATTCCAGCAATCCACTGAGTAAGTTGTTCTTGATTATTGGAAATATGGTTGTCCAAATTAGAGGAAGATTTACCCGATTGACTATAAGAATATACATCGTTTAGCATTGCTTTAGCGTCACTACTTATACTATCGTTTGCGAGTAACGATTGAATGAGGCGCTCTAATTGCTCGCATTCAGAAACTGTCCCGCAGCAATCACTTTGATGGTTGACTAAAATATCTTTTAACACTTCTAATTGATGCTGTTGATTAATTGGCATGAACGGATCATCCTTTCGAGTGTTTTTCTCTCACTGGAAATGTAAGAGAAAAAGCTGTTTCGTCATGGAATGTTTAATGCTTTATGTAGTTTTTATCAAAATGGTACATCTTATACTTGAAAGAAACGGACCGAGTGCTCGTACGTGCTTGGTTTTTTGTTTGATAGATTGATTAAAACAGAAAGAAGGAATTTTTCCTTTAAAATAGTTTTGTAAAGAGAGGGAGACATCTATGCGTTTAAGACATAAACCTTATGCAATGGATCGAATTAATGAATATTCACATATCGTAATCGGAAACCCAGAAGAGCGCGCTGGTAACTGGAAAGAATTATTTGGAAATGAACAACCAATTCATATTGAAGTAGGTACAGGACGTGGCCGCTTTATGTATGATATGGCAAAAGCGAATCCACATATTAATTATATTGGAATTGAAAAATTCACAAGTGTTGTTGTAGATGCACTTGATAAATTAATTGAAGAAGAATTACCGAACTTAAAGTTAATTAATAAAGATGCTGAAGATTTAAAAGTTTTCTTTGCAAAAGGTGAAATTGACCGCGTTTATTTAAACTTCTCAGATCCATGGCCGAAGAATCGTCACACGAAACGTCGTTTAACGTATAAAACATTTTTACGCAATTATGAGGAAGTGTTAGTAGAGGGCGGAGAAATTCACTTCAAAACTGATAACCAAGGCCTATTTGAATACTCTCTTATGAGTATGGCTGAGTATGGTATGTTATTAACTTACCTTAGCCTAGATCTTCATAATAGTGATTATGAAGGAAACATTATGACAGAATACGAAGAGAAATTCTCCAGTAAAGGTCATCGTATTTACCGAGTTGAAGCGAAATATCGCACAGAACCTATGCAGTAATGCATAGGTTTTTTGTAACTAAAAAAATCAGAATTTTATGTTAATATTAAAGGGAAAGGGGGATGAAAGATGGAACAGCTACAAATTGGAAATATAAAAGTGACATGGCTAAAAGGTGGGAATACACATTTAGATGGAGGTGCAATGTTTGGAGTTGTGCCGAAAGTACTTTGGTCACGCAAATATCAACATAATGATACAAACCATATTTATTTACGAACAGATCCGTTACTTTTGCAAACGAAAGAAGGAAACATGCTTATTGATTCTGGAATAGGAAACGGTAAGTTGAATGAGAAAATGAAGCGAAATCAAGGTGTAACAGAAGAATCATCGGTTTACGAATCGTTAGAAAAACTGGGTCTAAAGCCTGAAGATATTCATTACGTCTTAATGACGCACCTTCATTTCGATCATGCATCTGGTTTAACAAGGCGGGAAGGAGATCACCTTGTGCCGACGTTTCCGAATGCGAAAGTTTACGTAAGTGAAACGGAATGGAATGAAATGAGGAATCCAAATATTAGATCGCGTAATACATACTGGACGGAAAATTGGGAGCCGATTGTAGATAAAGTTGTTACCTTTCAGCAAGAAATAGAAATTACGGATGAAATAAAAATGGCGCATACGGGTGGTCATAGTGATGGACATGCCGTTGTCGTCCTTGAAAGTCAAGGTGAAACGATGCTTCATTTAGCAGATCTGTTGCCGACGCACGCACATCAAAATGTATTATGGGTAATGGCTTACGATGACTATCCAATGACATCGATTGAACATAAACAAAAGTGGATGAAGTATGGTGCTGAGAAAGAAGCTTGGTTTACGTTTTATCATGATGCATATTACCGTGCCGTAAAGTGGAATGAGGAAGGGCATATCGTAGAAAAAATAGAGCGGAAAACGAGTATAGAAGCTTAAAAAGAGGAGGTTGTTCAACAATATTGGTTGGAGCAGCCTCCTTTTTTATTGTCGGATTTTGTCGGTAAGTCGATATATTTGAAAAATCGCCGATATAATTTGAGTTGCGCTGATATATTCGAAAAATCGCTGATATAATTTCAAGCAATATCCTCGATTCTTCAAAAAAAAGAGGTTCACCTAATGGGAAACCTCTTTTTATGCAGCTATAACCTCTAAAACAGTGCCTGTTTTTGCATCAACTAAAAATTCAAATCGTTCTTGTATATCATCCAACATTGTTGTAAGACCGCCGCGATAAACTTCGTATGCTACATCATATTTTTCAAATGTCTCTGGAACCATATGTACCCAAGAGCCAGTAATTTCACCTTTATGACTTAATGCTTGTTTCACCATTTTCAATGCTTTTTCTGAAGAAATATGGGATTGTTCTTGTACTTTGTTTGCAACGAAATAACCAGCTGCGAACCCAACGCCAAGACCTGCTACTAAACCTTTCCAGCTCATATATTCACCTCAATTCTGTAAAATAAAAATAGTGTACCGATAATAATTATAATCCAAATGCAACTAAAAAAGAAGAAACTAGAAACATTTCGAAAATTTCGTTACAATAAAAGAGGTATTCTACTAAGGTTTGAAAGAAGGGGACTTCGTGAATAAAGAGACATTACAATTATTTCGTACGTTAACAGAATTACAAGGTGCATCAGGTTTTGAACATGATGTGCGCCGTTTTATGAAGCAAGAATTAAGCAAATATGCTGATGAAATTGTGCAAGACGGTTTAGGTAGCGTATTTGGTCTGAAAAAAGGGGACGAAACTGGCCCACGCGTTCTTGTAGCAGGTCATATGGATGAAGTAGGTTTCATGGTTACCCAAATTACGAAAAATGGGATGCTTCGTTTTCAAACGTTAGGTGGCTGGTGGAGCCAAGTGTTATTAGCGCAGCGCGTACAAGTTATGACGAAGAATGGTCCTATTATTGGGGTTGTTGGTTCAATTCCTCCTCATTTATTAAGTGATGCGCAACGTGCAAAACCGATGGATATAAAAAATATGTTAATTGATATAGGTGCAGATAGTTATGAAGATGCGATTGAGATTGGTGTAAAGCCTGGACAACAAATCGTGCCAATCTGCCCATTCACGCCGATGGCAAATGAAAAGAAAATTATGGCGAAAGCTTGGGACAACCGCTATGGATGTGGCCTTGCAATCGAGTTATTAAAAGAATTAAAAGATGAAACATTACCAAACACATTATACTCTGGTGCTACTGTACAAGAAGAAGTAGGTCTTCGCGGAGCCCAAACTGCTGCAAATATGATTCAGCCAGACATTTTCTATGCGCTTGATGCAAGTCCAGCAAACGATGCGTCTGGTGATAAAACGCAGTTCGGTCAATTAGGAAAAGGTGCTCTTCTTCGTATTTATGACCGCACAATGGTAACTCATAGAGGAATGCGCGAATTCATTTTAGATACAGCTGAAACACATAACATTCCGTACCAATACTTTATTTCACAAGGTGGTACAGATGCAGGCCGTGTACATACAAGTAACTCTGGTATCCCATCAGCAGTAATTGGTGTTTGTGCACGCTATATTCATACACATGCTTCTATTTTGCATGTTGATGATTATGCAGCTGCGAAGGAACTAATTACGAAGCTTGTGAGAGCGACGGATAAGACGACGTTAGAGACGATTAAGAATAACGCATAAAGAGGAAGGGCTGAAGAGCCTTTCTTTTTTTAGGTTGAATAGATGACCCAGTGATGAGTGGTAGCGGTTAGTTTTTAATAGATGCTCGTACCACGTATAAAGAGTGGTTTTATTAAGACGAAATGATGAATTTTATAGAGGTGAAAGAAATGAAGGTAGTAGTTGGATCGAAGAATAAAACGAAGGTTGGGGCTGTGGAGAAGGTTTGGAAAGATGTTACGATTATGTCCCTTTCTGTTCCGTCGGGAGTATCGGCACAACCATTTTCAGATGAAGAGACGATGCAAGGAGCGGTAAATAGAGCGAAGCGAGCGCTGCAGGAAGGAGAAGCTCAAATCGGTATTGGGCTAGAAGGCGGCGTAATGAAAACAACGCACGGTTTATTTATGTGTAACTGGGGCGCGCTAGCGACAAGTGATGGGAAAACATTTGTTGCTGGCGGGGCACGTATTAAGTTACCGGACGATTTTTTAGCACCTCTTGAAGAAGGAAAAGAGCTAAGTGAAGTGATGGAAGAGTTTGTGCAGCGAAAAGATATTCGTAGTCACGAAGGTGCTATCGGTATTTTTACAGATGATTATGTCGATCGGACTGAATTATTTGTGCACGTTGTTAAGTTACTTGTTGGGCAATATAAGTATGATGAAAAGCAAGCATAAACCTTGCACCATGCGCGATGTATGGTAGTATAAAGAAAAGATTATAGTGTGAAAAAGTGCACTCGTTAGAGGAGGAAATATAGATGAAATCATTAGAAAGCATGGAACAATTCCAAGAATTAAAAAATGAAGAGAATGTAGTCTTCATGTTCTCAGCAGAATGGTGCCCAGATTGCCGTTTCGTTGATCCGTTTATGCCAGAAGTAGAAGAGAAGTATAGTGATTTCTCATTTTACTATGTAGATCGTGATGAGTTTATTGATCTATGCGTGAAATTAGACGTATTTGGCATTCCGAGCTTTGTAGCGTACAATAAAGGTGAAGAAACTGGACGCTATGTAAACAAAGATCGTAAAACACAAGAGCAAATCGAAGAGTTTATTGAAGGTTTAAAATAAGACAATTAGCCAATTGAATTGTAAAAACAACCTCTACCTTCGCGGGGGAGGTTATTTTTTTGGAAGGGAGGAAAAAGAGATGAAAATGACAAGTAAAAAGATGAAAGACGAGTTAATGAAGAAATTATCTCGACCAGAATGGGACTTTCATTATGATAGCGAGAAAGAAGTCCTTCGTATTGAACAAACAGACTCGAAAAAAGGTATTAACGTATCACTTCCAGGAGTAGTAGCAAAATGGGAAGTGAACAAAGAAAAAGCGATTGAAGAGGTCGCTTATTACGTACAAGAAGCGCTAATTGCAATGCATAAAGAAGAAAATAGCACGGCGAAAATTTTACCTGTTATTCGCTCTACTTCTTTCCCGAAACAATCAGAGGAAGGAAATCCGTTTATTATGACGGACCACACGGCGGAAACACGTATTTACTATGCGCTAGATTCTAATAAAACGTATCGATTAATTGATGAACGCTTATTGCAAAAATTAGAGCTTACAGAGCAGCAAGTACGTGAAATGGCATTATTTAATGCTCGCTCATTAGGTTATGAATTTCAGCAGGAAACAGTAGCAGGTAATACATTCTACTTTTTAAACACAAATGATGGGTATGATGCGACTCGTATTTTAAACGAATCGTTACTACAATCGATGCGTGAAAAGATTTCTGGTGACATGGTTGTGGCAGTTCCTCACCAAGATGTATTAATTATTGCTGATATCGTCAACGAAATCGGTTATGATATTATTGCACAAATGACAATGAAATTTTTTGCCGAAGGGCATGTTCCGATTACATCACTTTCATTCGTATATGAAGATGGGGACTTCGAACCAATCTTTATTTTAGCGAAGAATCGGAAGAAGACAGATGGAAAAGAGAAAGGATGAACGAAGTGAACGTTTTTTACAACCTTGAAGGAATTGGTGACACTTTAATTGTTACCTTACAAGATATTACTTTAGAAAACCGTACATTTGACCGCAAAGGAGATGTTGCTCGCGTATACGATCGTGAAAGCAACGTAACAGCAGGATTCAACATCTTTAATGCATCTTCTTATGTAGAAGTAACAGATAACGGAAACGTTACATTAACGAAAGAGTTTGTTGAAAAAATTAACGACATTTTAGCAAAGAATGGCTTTGAAGAAAAAGTAGAAGCTGATTTCACGCCGAAATTTGTTGTAGGCTATGTAGCTGAAAAAGAGAAGCATCCAAATGCTGATAAATTAAACATTTGTACAGTAGAAATCGGTACAGAAACATTACAAATCGTATGTGGTGCACCAAACGTTGATGCAGGACAAAAAGTTGTTGTTGCAAAAATTGGTGCTGTAATGCCAAGCGGTATGTTAATTAAACCAGCTGAACTTCGCGGTGTTCCTTCTTCTGGAATGATTTGCTCTGCACGTGAATTAGAGCTTCCAGACGCTCCACAAGAAAAAGGTATTCTTGTATTAGAAGATAGCTTTGAAGTTGGACAAGAATTTAAATTTTAATTGATATAAGAAAAAGTAGTCTCACAATATGTGGGGCTATTTTTTTATGCGAAATTCTTAGAATTGTAACGTTTCTCTTCAAAATCTATATTGTATTTTGAAAATGTATTAGGTAAAATTTAGAAAAAAGAAGGGGATAGACGTATGAAACAACAACCGAAAATTGCAGAACTTCTGAAACGAATTGAAACTTCAAAACAGCAAGATATCGAGTTAGGTTCCTATGAAATTTATTTGTTTAGCGAAAGTGAATTAGAAAAAGGGCAAGTCGGTTACCGATATGATAAACATAAAAATTCATTAATAAGTGAAGAAAATGGGAAGTGGCAAGAAGGATGGATTGCGATCGGATATGAAACGGATATGGGCGATCCAGTTTTCGTGAATGTGGATGATGACGTTTATCCGGTTTATACTGCAGAGCGTGGTACAGAAACGTGGCAGCCTGTTTATATTGGAAATATGGATGATGTTATAAAACAATTATAAGAAGAACTTTGAGTCCGGTGCAAAGTGATGGGAGAGAAGCATGAGGTATATAAAAATAATGAGCATGATTGCATTCATTGGAATATATATGGGAGGTTGTTCGCAAGAAGAGCCGAAAAAGGAAACAACATCTTCTGTACAACAAAAAAATGATGATAAAAAGGAAGACGCACCGGTAGAAAAGCAGCAAGAAGAACCGCAGGCAATTCAAACGAATGAGCAAGTGGAACATAAGCAGGAGGAAGTGCCGGCCGAGGAAAAGAAAGAGGAAACTACGCCAGCGCAGCCAACTGAGCAACTTATGCAAAATAATGAACAAAAAGTAGAGAGTAAGGAAAAACAAGAAAAGTTTCTCGTCGTTATTGATCCAGGGCATCAACAAAAGGCGAATTTAAATTTAGAGCCGATTGGACCAGGGGCAACAACACAGAAATATAAAGTGACAGATGGTACAACAGGTGTTGTGACGAACAAGAGAGAGGCTGTCCTTGTATTAGAAATGGCTTTTATATTAAAAGAAAAGCTTGAAGCAAAAGGAATGCAAGTATTGATGACGCGAACGTCGCATGAAGTTGATATAAGTAATAAGGAACGAGCGACATTCGCGAATGATCATAAAGCGAATTTATTTTTGCGCCTTCATGCAGATGGTTCTGAAAATCCAAATCAAAGTGGATTTGCTGTATTGACGCCGGCAGAAGGAAGTCCGTTTACGAAAGAGATTTATGCGGAAAGTCTTCAAATCTCTCAAACGATTGTAAATAAAATGAGAGAAAACAATCAGGTGAAAGTAAATGGGATTAAATTCAGGGACGATCTTTCTGGATTTAATTGGGCAAAAGTTCCTGGTGTACTATTAGAACTTGGATTTATGTCAAACCCTGAAGAAGATAAAAAATTATCTGACCCACAGTATGTAAATTCTTTATTGCAAAGTGTAACGGATAGTGTAGATGAATATCGAAAGAGTAAAGCTTAAACGCAGTCTTACATGAGAGATTGCGTTTTTTTATATGAAAACACTCGTAAATTAGAATATTATGGATAAATATGACATGCTTAATTTTACCTGCACTTTTTGCCGAATGCTGATACAATAAAGGATGTTACTATTTAGTAGAAAGAGTGGTAAGCATGTTAGATTGGATGAAAAAGCTGTTTAACAAAGAGGAAGAACAAACAGCGATGAATAAAGAAGTACCAAAGCAAACTGAAAGTCAGCCGAAAATTCCTCGTGTAAACCACTACACTGAAGCAAGAGAAGCACAAATGGCAAGTAGGAACGCAGGTAAATGCCGTTTTCCATTAATACCAGATGATGGATTTGAAGAGGATGATGTAAAAGAATTACCCCACTTTGAAGAACAACCTGTTCAAAGAGGAGTATATGAAAATCAGCCGACTCAAAGAGGAATAAAAGTGGAAAGAAGTAGGCGACCATATGTGGAGAAGGTAGTTTCTACATATGAAGAGCCGGAAGTGCAATATGAACCGCAGCGAGAACCTGTCGTAAAAAAAGCATCCGTACCGTCGCAAGAAAATAACCGTAGACCATTTCGTCCAACAGAAATGATTTCGCCAATTTACGGATATAATCGTCCTTCTGTAGAGAAAAAGGTAGAAAAGCAGGAGGAAGAACAGGAAAGAGAAGATCTTGAAATATCTGTAGAGGGCAAATCAGTCGTTGATGCATGGTTAGAGAAAAAAGGATATACATTATCTGATTTCTCAGAAGGGCAAGCAACGAATTCTTCTCCTAGTCATGAAGGAGTTATTCAACAAGATAAAAAGAAAGAAAAATCAGTTGTTGATCAATGGCTAGAGAAAAACGGTTATGAAATTGAACGCCAAGAGCCTTTAGTAGAAGAGGAAGAAGTAGTTCAAGAAATAAATACACCGCAGGAAGTTTCAGTGGATGAATTACTTCGTAAAACGGTAACTGAGCGTATGGGAGATGCAAAGCAAGAAAAAGATGTAGTGGTGTTAAACGAAAGCATTCTACAAGAAGAATTAGTAGATTCTAAAGTAGAGCACGAGGGTACAATCTTATCAGAAGAAATTAAACGTAATACAGAAATAGAAGAAGCTACTATTGAAGTAGAAAAGAAAATTCCAGAAGAAGCAGTGATTGTCAAAGCAGAAGAAAAACTTGAAGAAACAATTATTGTGGAAATACCAGAAGAATTTGAAGAAGTTACAGAAGCCGAAGAGCCAGAAGAAGTGGAAGTAATTGCGGAAGCCGAAGGGTTAGAAGAAGTGGAAGTAATTGCGGAAGCCGAAGAGCCAGAAGAAGTGGAAGTAATTGCGGAAGCCGAAGAGCCAGAAGAAGTGGAAGTAATTGCGGAAGCCGAAGAACCAGAAGAAGCGGAACCTGTAGCACTTGAGGAAACGCAGCAAGAAATGTTGTTAAATGAAGCAATTGAACAAAAGAATGAATTCATACATGGTGCTGATGCTGATGAACAAACGAAGAAAGATGTTCAAAGCTTTGCGAATGTTTTAATTGCAGAAGAACAACCAGTTGTACAAAAAGAAGAGCCAAAACGTGAGAAAAAGCGTCATGTACCATTTAATGTTGTTATGTTAAAACAAGATAGAGCGCGATTAGTGGAAAGACATGCGGCTAGAATGAATGCAATGCAACCTTCTATGAGTGAACGAGTAGAGAATAAGCCTGTACACCAAGTAGAAGAACAACAGATGCAACAAGAGATAATAGAATCACAAGTGGAAGAAAAGCCAATGCAGCAAGTAGTGGTAGAACCACAAGTGGAAGAACGTCGAGTGCAGCAAGTAGTAGTAGAACCACAAGTGGAAGAACGTCGAGTGCAGCAAGTAGTGGTAGAATCACGAGTGGAAGAACAACTAATGCAGCAAGTAGTAGTAGAACCACAAGTGGGAGAAAAACCAGTGCAACAAGTAGTGGTAGAGCAAGTACAAAAGCCAAATTCAAGTACGGAAGTACAAGAGAAAGCATATGTTGTAAATCAAAGAGAGAACGATATGCGAAATGTATTGCAAACACCACCGACATATGCAATTCCGCCATTAACATTGTTGTCAATTCCACAGCAAGCAGCGTTAGATAATACGGAATGGTTGGACGAACAGAAAGAATTATTAGATACAACGTTTAATAATTTTCATGTTGGTGCACATGTTATTAACGTATCGCAAGGTCCAGCAGTAACTCGTTTTGAAGTACAGCCAGACCCAGGTGTGAAAGTAAATAAAATTACAAATTTAAGTGATGATATTAAGTTAAGCTTAGCTGCGAAAGATATTCGTATTGAAGCGCCAATTCCAGGGAAGAGTGCGATTGGAATTGAAGTTCCGAATAAGGAAAGTAAGCCAGTATTTCTTCGTGAAATTTTAAGAAGTCCTGTGTTTACAAAGAGCGAATCACCGCTTACAGTTGCGCTCGGGCTTGATATTTCAGGCGATCCAATTGTAACTGATATTCGGAAAATGCCACACGGACTTATTGCGGGTGCAACAGGTTCTGGGAAAAGTGTGTGTATTAACGCAATTTTAACGAGCATTTTATATAAAGCGAAACCGCATGAAGTGAAGTTAATGTTAATCGATCCGAAGATGGTTGAGCTTGCACCATACAATTCTGTTCCACATCTTGTAGCACCTGTTATTACTGATGTAAAAGCAGCAACAGCTGCGCTAAAGTGGGCAGTTGAAGAGATGGAACGTCGTTATGAATTGTTTGCGCATGCTGGTGCTCGTGATTTAACTCGTTACAATACGATTGTAAGTGGGAGAGAAATCCCAGGTGAGACGTTACCTTATATTGTAATCGTCATTGACGAGTTAGCGGACTTAATGATGGTTGCTCCTGGTGATGTTGAGGAAGCGATTTGTCGTATTGCACAAAAAGCTCGTGCTTGTGGTATTCACTTATTAGTTGCGACGCAGAGACCATCTGTAGACGTTATTACAGGTTTAATTAAATCAAACATTCCAACGCGTATTGCGTTTACAGTATCATCTCAAGTTGATTCGCGTACGATTATCGATATTGGGGGCGCGGAGAAATTACTTGGTCGTGGTGATATGTTATTCTTAGGAAACGGTACGTCTAAACCGGTTCGTGTACAAGGTGTATATGTATCGGATGATGAGATTGAGAAAACAGTTGATCATGTGAGAAAGCAAATGAAGCCGAACTACTTATTTAAGCAAGAGGATTTATTAGCGAAAACAGAACAAGCTGAGTCGGAAGACGAATTGTTCTTTGATGCATGTCAATTTGTTGTAGAACAAGGGGGAGCGTCCACATCTTCTGTACAGCGAAAATTCCGCATCGGTTATAATCGCGCGGCACGTCTAATTGAAGAGATGGAATCGCAAGGGATTATTTCTGAAGGAAGAGGAACGAAACCGAGAGATGTCCTTATTTCTGAGGATGAATTCGCTGCTATGCAGGAAACAAATGTATAGTAAACGGTTTTGCTGTATACTAATAGAAAATGTTGGATAGTAAAGTAGGGAGTAAAGCGACATGAAAGAAATTGAATTAAAATTAAAAGGTGAAATAAATCGACTAACAAATAGAACATTTAAATTTGACGAGCGAGTTGGAGAAGGATGGTTCTCTGCCGTTTACTTTTTAAAAACTAGAGAAATCATTGAAGAATTTCGCCCGAAAAGTGTTGTAACAATGCAGTTTTTCCAAAAGGAACATGCAGTTCTTTGCGGAACAGATGAGGTAATCGCATTGCTACAAACATTTGCCAAAAATCCTGAGGAATTAGAAATTCATTCTTTAAAGGATGGCGATAATATTAGTCCGTTTGAAACAGTTTTAACAATTCATGGTCCTTATGAAAATTTCGGATTTTTAGAAGGTGTAATTGATGGGATTTTAGCTCGTCGTACATCAGTTGCGACAAACGTATATAATGTTGTCCAAGCTGCACGTAGTGTAGATAAAGAAAAACCAGTTATTTTCATGGGAGATCGTGATGATCATTATACGCAACAAGCTGGTGACGGTTATGCGGCATACATCGGAGGTATGAGCGCACAAGCGACGCATGCAATGAATGAGTGGTGGGGCAGAAGTGGTATGGGGACGATGCCTCACGCATTAATTCAAATGTTTAATGGTGATGTTGTTGAAGCTGCAAAAGCGTATCATAAGAAATTCCCAGAAGATGAATTAGTTGTATTAATTGATTACAATAATGATGTCATTACAGATGCACTTCGCGTAGCTCGTGAATTTGGATCAACATTAAAAGGTGTGCGTGTCGATACGTCTCGTACAATGATTGATCAATACTTCATTCGTCACCCAGAAGTACTTGGAACATTTGATCCACGTGGTGTAAATCCATCGCTTGTATTTGCACTTCGTAAAGCTCTTGATGAGGAAGGGTTCCAACATGTAGATATCGTTGTAACTGGTGGATTTGATGAGAAGCGTATTCGTGAATTCGAAGCTCAAAATGTTCCTGTCGATATATATGGAGTAGGAAGTAGCTTATTAAAAATGAATATTGGCTTTACTGGTGATAACGTAGAATTAAATGGAAAACCAGAAGCAAAAGCAGGTCGTAAATACCGTCCAAATCCACGTCTAGAGCGTGTTCAATTAGAAACAAAAGAAGATATGTAAAAATGAGAAAAACTGATAGGTGATTGACCCTATCAGTTTTTCTGTTATCATAGTATAACAGCTGGTTTTTTGCTATAATAAGTTTGTTATGGACATAAAAAGAAGTACGTACGTGGTTATCCTGATAAGTGAAGATTAAAGAAAACTTCGCTTCATCAGAAATGTATGATGATTACCAAAATAAGAAAAGATTCATATACTGTCTTATAGATAGGCCGTTGTATTAGTTCGAAATGTTGGAGGTTCTTTAAGATGACAGTTTACCATTTTGTAGGAATTAAAGGAACAGGAATGAGTTCATTAGCGCAAATTCTTCATGACATGAAGCATACTGTTCAAGGGTCTGATTATGAAAAGCGTTTCTTTACACAAACAGCATTGGAAAAGCGTGGTATTTCCATCCTTCCTTTTGATAAGAATAATATTAAAGAAGGACAAGTGATTATCGCAGGAAATGCATTTCCTGATACGCATGAAGAAATCGTAGCAGCAAAAGAATTAAATATCCCAGTACATCGTTACCATCATTTCTTAGGTGATCTTATGGATCAGTACACAAGTGTTGCTGTAACTGGTGCACATGGAAAAACATCAACTACAGGTTTGTTAGCCCATGTAATGCAAGGCGCACACCCAACATCTTATCTTATTGGAGATGGAACTGGGCATGGGGTAGAAAATAGTAAGTATTTTGTATTTGAAGCTTGTGAGTATCGTCGTCATTTCTTGTCTTACTATCCAGACTATGCAATCATGACAAATATTGATTTCGATCACCCGGATTATTTTTCAGACATCAATGATGTATTCAGTGCATTCCAAGAGATGGCATTGCAAGTGAAAAAGGGCATTATTGCATGTGGTGATGATGAAGAACTTCAAAAAATTCAAGCGAAAGTACCTGTTATTTTCTATGGATTTGGAGAAGATAATGATTTCCAAGCACGTAACATCCAAAAGAGAACTGATGGTACTATATTCGATGTATTTGTTCGTAATACGTATTATGATACGTTCAAAATCACAGGATATGGCGATCACAGCGTATTAAATGCATTAGCAGTAATTGCGCTTTGCCATTATGAAAACGTTGATGTAGAAGCAGTTAAGCATCAGCTAACAACTTTTGAAGGCGTAAAACGTCGCTTTAATGAAAAGCCAATGGGAGAGCAAGTTATCATCGATGACTATGCACACCATCCGACAGAAATTAATGCAACGATTGAAGCAGCTCGTCAAAAACATCCAGAGCGAGAAGTTGTCGCTGTATTCCAGCCACATACATTCTCACGTACAGAGAAATTTTTAGATGAGTTCGCGGAAAGCTTAAGTAAAGCTGACCAAGTATACTTATGTGATATTTTCGGATCAGCACGTGAAAACAAAGGTGAATTAACAATTGGAGATCTGCAGAAGCGTATTGACGGTGCAGAGCTGATTACAGATACAACAACGGATGTATTAAAGAAACATAAAAACGGCGTTCTTATCTTCATGGGCGCAGGAGACATCCAAAAATTCGAAGCAGCTTACGTAAAAGAAGTTCAAGTTGCAGAGAAGTAATAGAAAAGACGCATAGCTTGGCTGTGCGTCTTTTTTGTGCGGTTTTGGGTGAACAGCGTTGTCGAATCTAGTCGGTAAGTCGATGTAACTGCATTTGTGTTCGATATATTTTAAAAATTGTTGATATATTATGGTGCATTCCTTTAATCGAAAATGTTAGAATAAAAAGAAAATTAAAAGGGGCTAAAAACATGTTCACACTTCGAGTAGATGATGAAATTGAACTACAACTATTAGAAAAACATCATAAAGAGGGACTATATGAATTAATAGATCAGAATCGTACCTATTTAAGAAGATGGCTTCCTTGGGTAGATGGGACGAAATCTGCTGATGCTTATGATGAGATTTGCCCGATGTGGTTAAAGAAATTTGCAGAGGGAGACGGTTTTGAAAGTGGCATACGTTATAAAGGAAAGCTTGTTGGTATGGTAGGTATTCATCCAGTGAGTTGGGGGAAGAAAGCAGCGAGTCTCGGATATTATCTTGCAGAAGATGCTGGCGGGAAAGGTATTATGACGCGTAGCGTGAAGGCTGTACTTCACTATGCATTTGAAAATTTAAAGCTGAATAAAATTGAAATCAGATGCGGTGTTGAAAATGCAAAAAGCCGCGCTATTCCAGAGCGTTTAGAGTTTAAGTTAGATGGTATTTTAAGAGATGAAGAATGGCTATACGATCACTTCCACGATATCGCTGTATACAGTTTACTAGCTTCAGAATGGAAGGAGATTCGATGAACGAGAAGATTCATATTGTTCCGTATGAAAGTAAATTTCAAGAGGAAGTAGTAAATCTTATCGTTCATATTCAGCAAAAAGAGTACAATGTCCCGATTACGAAAGAAGAACAGCCTGATTTATTAGAAATAGAAACGTTCTATCAAAGGAATCACGGAAACTTTTGGGTGGCGACTTATGATGGGAAAGTAGTTGGAACAGTAGCTTTATTAGATATTGGGGGTCAGCAAGTAGCGCTAAGAAAAATGTTCGTAAAAAAAGAGTTTCGCGGAAAAGAATGGGGCGCATCACATATGCTACTTCAAAAAGCGATTTCGTGGGCTGAGAATAAAAAGCTGAAAGATATTTATTTGGGAACAACAGTGAAATTTTTAGCGGCGCATCGTTTTTATGAAAAGAATGGTTTCCAAAGTGTGAATGTAGAAGAGTTACCAAAAAGTTTTCCAGTGTTAGAGGTAGATAAGAAATTTTATAGGTATACTATTTAAAAAGGTCATTCATAAATGATCTTTTTTTATTAATTAAAATGGAAATGATGGTATAATTTGGATAGGGGGTGTGGGTATGAACTTTCCGATTCAAAGAAGTAAGTCTGCGATAATTCTCGTTAGTCTAACGTTAGCTTTTATGGTGGTATATCCGATTGTAATGTTCTTTACAAGAAAAGGGGATTGGGTTTCAGCTCTAATTGGGATGGGGTTATGCATCATTGTAAATGGCCCTCTCGTTTGGGAAATATTTATTAAAAAACATAAAGTAGAAAATGGTGTGCTAAAATACGGCGTTTTAAATGAAGATGTTGTATTGAAAGATATTATAATTATTCGCCAAGTTGGGAAGTCTCTTGAAATTACGACGAATGCATATAAGGTACATATGATTGGGATGCCGCAAGATATGAATGAATTCTTGGCGCTTATTGAGAAAGAAAATCCATATGTGAAAATAGAAATTGTAGGTAAGAAATGAAATATGTAAAATCTTTACCCCGCTATTTGTGGGCAGTAAGACTCCCACCTCAAAATTCGGCAGGAGCAAGGAAGTTAGGTGGGAGATCAACTGCCCGTAAAAGCCTTCACTTTATTTTGTTTGGAAATTTTGCTGGTGCTTGCTATTTGCACTAGAGTATATATTAAATGGGACTTGCCTTTATATGTCCCAATATTGATAGGGATTATTGCAGTGACACTTTTATTTTATTTCCATTCGCAGCAAATGAAGAATGAGAAACATAGCTCTTTATAGTGCAGGGGGATTAGAAATGAAAAAAATCTGTATGTTATTTTTGCTTCTATTAACGGCATCCGTTCTTTTCATAGGATGTAGTGCGAAGCAAGAGAAGTCTGAAGTTAGCTTAGAAAAGGCACAAAAAATTGAAGTTGAATCCCTTATTGATTCGAGTGATAAAAAAACAATTACCGATAAGAAAGAAATCAAAAAGTTGTTTGAATTAATCAAAATGGATGAGTGGGAAATGGAATCGGCTCCTATGGATACTCCGCAAGGGAAAACGTTTAAAATGTATCAAGAGGATACACCAAAATTATTGGATTCGAGTAAAGATAAAAAAGAGTTACATGAAATTGGTACTATGACAGTATATAAAGATGTTCCTTATGTTGAGGTTGAATTGAAAATTAATAAGCTAAAAAATAAAAATAGTTTTAAAGTACCAGAAGATGTGGCTAAAAAATTATTAGAGTATTAATGAAAAAGCGCTCGGATAGAATTCCGAGCGCTTTTTCATATTATTTTAAGTTCTCTGGGTTTAAAGCTTCTAATTCAGGTACAACGAAGCGTCCGTCTTTACGGATTAGTACGTCGTCGAAGTAAATTTCGCCGCCGCCGTATTCAGGACGTTGGATGCATACTAAATCCCAGTGGATGTTCGAGTTGTTACCGTTCCATGCATCGTCGTAAGCTTGTCCAGGAGTGAAGTGGAAGCTGCCATCAATTTTTTCATCGAATAGAATGTCTCCCATTGGATGTAAGATGTATGGATTTACGCCGATTGCGAACTCACCAACGTAGCGTGCGCCTTCGTCTGTATCGAAGATCTTGTTAATGCGCTCTGTATCGTTTGCAGTTGCTTCAACGATTTGGCCATTCTCGAACTTAAGTTGTACATTTTCAAATGTATAACCGTTGTAAGGAGATGGTGTATTGTAAGAAACTGTACCGTTAACAGAATCACGAACTGGTGCAGAGTATACTTCACCGTCTGGAATGTTTAAATGACCTGAGCATTTAATAGCTGGAATGTCTTTAATAGAGAATGTTAAGTCAGTTCCAGGACCAGTTAGGCGAACTTTATCTGTTTTATTCATTAATGTAACAAGGCTATCCATCGCCTTATCCATTTTACCGTAGTCTAAGTTACAAACTTCGAAGTAGAAGTCTTCGAAAGCTTCTGTGCTCATTTTAGCAAGCTGCGCCATAGAAGCATTTGGGTAGCGAAGAACAACCCAGCGCGTTTTCGGAACGCGGATGTCTCTATGAACTTTCTTACCAACTGTTTGACCGTGAATTTGCATTCTTTCACTTGGCACGTCAGCTTGTTCGTTAATGTTATCGCCAGAGCGAAGACCGATATAAGCGTCCATATCTTTCATTACGCTTGCTTCATATGCAGCGATTTGTTCGAAATGTTCTTCAGTAGCCCCCATTAATAAAGAGCGATCTACTTGATGATCTTTTAAAGAAACGAATGGGAAACCACCAGCTGCATATGCTTCTTTTACAAGTGCAGTTACAAGTTCTTTTTGTAAGCCAAAGTTTTCAATTAATACTTTTTCGCCTTTTTGTAAGCGGATAGAGTAGTTAATTAAATTGTATGCTAACTTTTCAATGCGTGGATCTTTCATATGTAAAGCCTCCCTACTAATTATGTATCCTCTCCTATTGTAACCTACTTAGTGGAATTTGTTGAATCATTTATGTTAAAGTTAACGAATAAGTATGAAAATTCTAATGAAAAGATAGGGATTAGAACGAAACGGAAAATGATTGTATAATGGGAGAAAGTATGAAAAAGATAAAGGAAGTGATGAAATGCAAGTTCTTTTATATGTAAGTGCGGCTATTATTGCGGTTGCTTTCGCTGTATTAGTAGTGTATGTATGCAGAACGTTGTTATCGGTTCAGAAAACGTTAGAAAATGTTGCGAGCACGTTAGAGGGTTTAGAAAAGCAAATGCAAGGAATAAGTGTAGAGACGGAGCAATTATTACATAAGACAAATGCGTTAGCTGATGATATTCAACAGAAGTCACAGTCGCTAAATAAAGTAGTAGAAGGTGTGGATGGAATCGGAACGACGATTCACTCTTTAAATACGAAGCTTCGCAATGTATCAGAGTCTGTTACGGACGAAATTGAAAATAATGCAGATAAAGTAGCACAAGTTGTGCAATGGAGCAGTGCAGCAATTGAAGTATACAACCATTACCGTGCTACGAGACAAGAGAAAAAGGTTGAAAAAGAAGAGCGTAAACTTGAGAGAGCTGAGCAGAAGGCTGAAAAGAGAGAGAAGCGCTCTAGACTTCGTATGAGAGGTGAGTAACGATGAGTATGATGAAGATTGAAACGATTGAAGAACTTGAAGCGTTAGTAGAAAAGAACGAGCCTTACGTTCTTTTTAAGCATAGTACGACATGCCCAATTAGTCACGGTGCATATACTGAGTTTCAAGCGTATTGCCGTGAAGAAAGAGAAGTACCAGCATATTACTTATACGTACAAGAGGCGAGAGATGTTTCGAACCATGTTGCAGAGCAGTACAGCATTAAGCATGAATCTCCGCAAGTGTTATACATAAAAGATGGAATGGTAGTATGGCATACATCGCACTGGAATATTAAAAAAGAAGCTTTAGAAGAGAATGTAAAATAGGGGGAGGCAAGCGAAGGGCTTGCTTCTTTTTTATTTTGTTGCAATATATTTATGGTACACTATAGATACATTAAAACTAAGTAAATTGACTTTTGAAAGTGGGTTTTAAGCAATGAAGAAAATGGCGTTATTCATCGCAAGCTTAAGTGTATTACTGGGGGCTTGCAGCAATAATACTATTGAGAAGAAAGATGAAGTTGTACAGAAAGATACGAAAGAAAAAAGTATGATCCCAAGAACTGCTGTTTCTAAGGATTACTATAGAACTGTTATTCCTTTAAAAGAACAAAAGGTAATTAATACAGTTAATGTTAAAACTAATTCTAAACTAGATTTAGCAGAATATGAAAATGGTTTAATGAATATTGCTTCAAAACAATTCGATACAGAAAATTACGTATTACAATTAAATCAATATATTCCAGAGAAAACAATTGATGAATTAGTTACGAAACAAGGAGTACCAGTTTTGACTAATATTATAGAACAGGACTACTTCGGCAAACAGAATTCAAATGAACTAAGCTTATCTGGTGTAGTTATTGGTTTATCTATGTCTTCAAGTGTATCTAATGAGGAAGCTATTTCTAAAGGGACTGAAGTTGCCAAGCAACTTATAGAAGCAATTAATAAAAATGATAAATATAACAAATCTCCGATTACGTTTGCTATATTTAAGCAAGAAAGCACAAGCTCTTTAAAGAATGGTACTTATATTTCAAGCGCTACGGTTCAAAAGAACGAGACTAACCTTGGAAATTGGGATACTATTGATGAAAAATCGTATTCGTATCCTTCTCAAGAATTTGCGGGAGCACAAGGAGAAGACAATAAAAAGTTAGATGATTTTTCAGAAGCAATAAAGAAATTCTCTCCAGGAGATTATATCCCTGTTAATGCTAAGATTTCTTATAAGCAAAATAAGATGGATAAATTAAAGATGGATATTGTCGTTAAATATAATGGTAAGTCAGAATTAATGGCGCTTTCTCAAATGGCTGCTCAAAGTATGTTAGAAAAATTCCCTAAAGATGCTAAAGTTCAATTACAAATAAAGTCTGAGAGTAAAATCGAGGCTGTTATTATAAAAGAGAAAAACAGCGATAAACCGTTCGTTTCTTTCCTATAAAATAAAAAAGACAGTTTTTAAGCTGTCTTTTTTATTTTATAAATTTTCCGGAATACAGTAATTTAAATTTATACTACGGATTTTCTGCTTTCTTATTATGCTATTTCCACGCCTTTTTTCTATCTGTTTCATACATTATTCTATGTTGTATATCGTGTGACAACCTCTTATGTATCAGCTATAATAAGTTATCTTAAAAAAGTTAATGAAGAAATTTAAAAGAGGTGGCTTTCTTATGGCATCACAAGAATTAGATCGATTACGTTCTAGCATCGATCAAATCAACCTACAATTATTAGAGTTATTGAATGAAAGAGGCCGTCTCATGCAAGAGGTTGGAAACTTAAAAGAAGTACAAGGTGTGAAACGTTTTGATCCTGTACGTGAAAGAGAAATGTTGAATTTAATTGCGGAGAATAATAATGGTCCATTTGAAACGTCGACTTTACAACATATTTTTAAACAAATTTTTCAAGCTGGTTTAGAACTACAAGAAGACGATCATCGCAAAGCGCTACTTGTTTCTCGTAAGAAAAAAGCAGAAGATACGATTGTGGAGATTAATGGAGAGAAAATTGGCGAAGGAAACCAACATTTTATTATGGGACCATGTGCTGTAGAAAGCTATGAACAAGTACGCCAAGTTGCAGAAGCAATGAAAGAGCAAGGTCTGAAACTAATGCGTGGTGGCGCTTTTAAACCTCGTACATCTCCATATGATTTTCAGGGTCTTGGATTAGAAGGATTGCAAATTTTACGCCAAGTTGCAAATGAATATAATTTAGCTGTTATTAGTGAAATTTTAAATCCGAATGATATTGAAATGGCATTAGATTATGTTGATGTTATTCAAATTGGCGCTCGCAACATGCAAAACTTCGAGCTATTAAAAGCAGCTGGTGCTGTAAATAAGCCGATATTATTAAAGCGTGGTTTATCCGCAACAATTGAAGAATTTATTAATGCGGCAGAATATATTATGGCAGAGGGGAACGGTAATATCATTTTATGCGAACGAGGTATTCGCACATATGAAACAGCAACGCGTAATACGCTTGATATTTCCGCTGTGCCAATTTTAAAGAAAGAAACACATTTACCTGTCGTTGTCGATGTAACGCATTCTACAGGGCGACGTGACCTTCTATTACCAGCTGCAAAAGCGGCTATGGCAATTGGTGCTGATGCTATTATGGCTGAAGTACATCCGGACCCAGCAGTTGCATTATCAGATGCATCACAACAAATGGATATTCCAGAATTCAATGAGTTTATGAAAGAATTAAAAGCATTCGGAAGTAAATTATAAAAAGATTTTTTAGTCTATGTAGCCTTTGTTACATAGACTTTTTACAAAAATTGCCCTTTTTTGCATAAAAAATACGAAAATACGAGAAAAGAAGCGAATTTTTTCGAAACTTTTGCGGGAAAATATTGTATGAGCCTGCGTTTTTATCGTATCATTAGTAAAAGGAAGAACTCGGGACGATTGTTGGCATCTGCAAATAGAGTTGATGTCTTTTTTTCATTCAAGTGAACCGATACATAAAAATAGATAACATAAATAGAAGGAGTGTGCGAAGAGATGAACGTAACAATCTATGATGTAGCTCGTGAAGCGAACGTTTCAATGGCTACCGTATCACGTGTTGTGAACGGTAACCCAAATGTAAAGCCTACAACAAGAAAGAAAGTATTAGAAGCAATTGATCGTTTAGGATACCGCCCAAATGCGGTAGCACGTGGACTAGCAAGTAAGAAGACAACTACAGTGGGTGTTATTATTCCTGATATCTCAAATACGTTTTATGCAGAACTTGCTCGTGGAATTGAAGATATCGCAACAATGTACAAATATAACATCATTTTAAGTAACTCTGACCAAAACAAAGAGAAAGAGTTCCACTTATTAAATACGATGCTTGGGAAACAAGTGGACGGGATTGTTTTCATGGGTGAAGATATTACAGATGTTCACATTGAAGAATTCAAAAAATCTCCAGTACCGATTGTATTAGCAGCATCATTTGATGAGCAAAATGAAACGCCATCAGTAAATATTGATTATACACAAGCAGCTTACGATGCAATGAAGCATTTTATTGAGCAAGGACATAAACGTATCGGTTTCGTCTCTGGTCCTTTCATTGATAAAGCAGGAAGCGCGAAGAAGTTACAAGGTTATAAAAAAGCTTTAGAAGAAGCAAGTATTTCATATGATGAAAATCTTGTAATCGATGGAGATTACACATATGATTCAGGTATCGAAGCATTTGAAAAGCTTTGGAGCATGGATGAGAAGCCAACAGCAATCTTCGTATCTTCTGATGAAATGGCACTAGGTGTAATCCATGCAGCACAAGACGCTGGATTAAACGTACCAACTGATATAGAAGTGCTTGGCTTCGATAACACACGCCTTGCATTAATGGTACGCCCGCAGCTTTCAACAGTTGTACAACCAATGTATGATATCGGTGCAGTAGCAATGCGTCTATTAACAAAGTATATGAACAAAGAAAAAGTGGAAGATCACACTGTTATTTTACCTCACCGTATCCAATTTAGAGATTCAACGAAGTAAGAATAAAAAAGCTCACAGCGATTGCTGTGAGCTTTTATTCTTATTCAGGGTAGTATTTTTTTACTACTGTATCTACAGTTTTATTTTTCTTAACATGTAAAAATCTTGCGTACAATTCTTTTCCTGTATCAAATGGCGTATCGTCTAACTCGAAAACATGAAGCACTTTTCGGAATTTCCACGTTACTTGTTCGCCGTACATATTATCGTACGATTCTTCAGAGTGCATAGCGATTTTTTCGCCTAATTCGTGAGCTTCCTCTAGGTCGTTTGCTTTAACAAGGAGAATACTTTCTTCAAAAAGTGTATCGTGATTTTCTTCATAATACTCATCAATTTTAGTAGGATCAGGCTCACCTGAATGAACAGATTCAAACAATAATTTTACAGCGTACATATTATGCTGCATGTTTCACTTTATAAATAATACTTGTGACAAGCGAAGCAGGTATTGTAAATACGTTACTTTGATAATGATGATGTACTTGGGATTCTTCATAAGACATTTTGTCGTGTAGTTCATTTTGTGACACATTCATTTTCTTTTGTTTGTCCTTGAGTACTTTAATGTAGTTGTACTGTATTGGGACGAGAATGATGAAATAGGCTAATATAATTAGTGAAATCCAGATCATTATGAACACTCCCTTATAAAGAATATTTTCATGTTGTAATGCTTTCGCTATATTTGTTGGTGATTCCTTGTTATATGTCACATAAGTGCAAATTCACCTATTATAGGGCAATGTCATGTATAATAGAAAGAAAAGGCTTGTGAGGGGGGAAAAGAGATGATCGTTCTTTGGATAATTACGCTTTGTATGACTGCTATTTTTGCATATATGACGTTAAAACAAAATGGCTTAAAGCGATTTGTTCCAGGAAGTATTCTTGCAGGAATTGCCCTTATCACGTATGTAATTTCTATTTTTACTGAAAGTATTTCGATAGATGTAAGTACGAGCCTAATGTTTATTGGCATTACACTATTTGCAGGTAGCATTATGGTACTGATGGTTGCAGGTATTATTATATTTATTCATATGAATTCGGAAACGTTATAGCATAAAAAAAGGCATGCCCCTTAGGGGCATGCCTTTTGTCCGTTCAATTATGCTCTATCTTTAGAAGAGTTTTGTTGTTTTAGTAAGTCGCGAATTTCGCCAAGAAGAACTTCTTCTTTTGTTGGTTCTGGAATTTTTTCTGTCTTTTCTTCTTCTTCTCTTTTAGATGTTAGTTTGTTGAAAACTTTAACAAACATAAAGATAGCAGCTGCAATAATTAAGAAATCAAAAATAGTCTGGATGAAGTTACCATACATAATAGATGACTTACCAAATGTAAGTTTTAAATCTGTAAAGTCAACACCGCCTAATACCATACCAAGTAATGGTGTGATGATATCTTTTACTAAAGAACTAACGATTTTACCGAATGCAGCACCGATTACAACCCCGACAGCTAAATCAATTACATTCCCTTTGAACGCGAATTTTTTAAACTCGTTCCACATGTGTCAATCCCACCCTTTCCACGATTCATTATGAAATTTATAATTCCTATCAACATATTCTATAGAAATTTGGAAGAGAAATAAAGGGGAAATGGGAATGAAAGTAAATTCTGAAAAATGTATCCGTTTTAATTTTTGTTTACATCATCTAATAAAGATTGTAGCATTTGCTGCGTTTTTAATCCTTCTGCCCCATCTACTAACGGTTTCGTATCTCCATGTACACAGTCAATAAAATGATGAACAGCATCTTCAAAACCGCGCTGCTTTAATGTCGTTTCCCATGACGGAGAACCGCTTTGTGAAACAGAGTTTTCTTCTTCAACTTCAAATGTATTCATATTTTTTACACGAATGATTTTTCCTGTCGTTACAAGTTCAATTTGTTCTAAGTTTGTACCTGCATGACGGTGCATGGCTGTAGAGAGTAAGAGCCCGTTTGCAGTTGTATATGTATGATGCCCGTAAAGAAGTTCATTCTTTTCATTGATTTGCATCATATTGTGAACGACGTTAAGGTCATCATTAGCTAACCAGCGAGCAGTATCTACAATATGTAAGTAATCATCTAACATAGTAAAGTCGTACGAATATGGCCCCACTTTATTTGTGCGGTGCTTTTCAATTCGAATCCATGAAATATCATTAGCTTGCTTTTTGGCAGCAACGTACATAGGAACGAATCGGCGATTAAATCCGACCATTAACTTTCGGTTATACTTTTCGCTCAACTCGACTAGTTTCTCAGCTTGTTCCACTGTAGCTGCTAGCGGCTTATCAACATAAACATCGATTCCTTTTTTTAGAAGTTCGGAAACGATTTCATAATGTGTAGCAGTTGAACTATGAACGAAAATTGCATCACATTCAGAAGCTAATGTTTCCATAGAATGAAAGTCTTGAATACGGTATTGCTGGCAAATTTGTTTTCTTTTCTCTGCATTAGGTGTAAATGCCCCTACAAAATTCCAGTTTGTTTCATTTGTAAGTGTTGGGAGGTAAGCTTTTTGTGCAATACTTCCAAGGCCAATCATCCCGATTTTAGGTTTGTTCATGTTTATTCCCACCCTATCAATATTGAGGTAACGGCTTAAATGTAGCATAGGGTGGGGGAGGAAGGCAAAAAGTAGGATTACTTCTATCCCTCTAATAAAATCTTCTCTATCTCTTCAAAATTATGAGCCTGAGCATGCTCTAGCGGGCTAACACCATCGTTGTCTGGAATATTTACATCAGCGCCATGTTCAATTAGAAGGCGAATGACTTGTTGTTGCGTTTCATCTCCGTCACTTAGTACGATAGCTTCCATTAAGGCGGTCCATCCGAGATTATTTACATGGTTTACATTAATATTTGTTCGAGTGAGGAGCTCTTTTATAACATCAATATAGCCATGTTCTGATGCGGGAATAAGAGCTGTTCCGCCGTAACGATTCGTAAGCGATGGATCTGCGCCGGCATCAATCGTTAGTTTTAAAATATCCAAATAACCTTCTGCACCGGCGTATAGAAAGGGATTGTTTTTCATATCATCTTGGATATTTACGTCAGCACCAGATTCGATAAGCGCTTTTGCGGTTTTTACATCATTTTTGTATGTAGCAATCATAAGAGGGGTATGTCCTTTATTGTCCGTTATATTTATGTCAGCCCCTTTTTTGAGCAATGATATAACAGTGTTTGTTTCCTGTTTCTCAGTAGCTGCTAGTAGTGCTGTTTCCATGTTTGTCATCTCCTTTTTAACTTCTTGTTCTTGCGAGCAACCTTGTAAAAAAATTACGCAACATATCATGCTTAATGTTTTTTTGAACATGGAATTTCAACCTCCTAATTTCAACTGTAGAATAAGAACATTAAATTTTTATAAACTGACGCTAAAATTACTATAAAATCGCTTGAGTATTTGAAAATATATTTTTATGCTTATGAATATGAAGGATGGGTAAAGTGAAACTTTAATCAGTGGGGAGGGTTCATCCCCCGCTGATTATTAGTTGAAACAATCGGACTGCCCGCAAATAGCGGGGTAAAGTGAGGATATAAATGATGTCTATTAAAACAAGGTTTTTATTTTCTTATATCGCTGTCATTTTCGTTTCTATTACGCTTATATTAGTCGCGGGATTTTTAATCGTTTTTTCGATAACAGGTGACTTGGAAGCAGTGAAAAATTTCTATAAAAGTTCTTACATTCAAAAGCCGCTTACACCAGAAGAAGAGAATGCCTATCTTGAGTTGAAGTCAGCCGCCAAACAGCATCAATCTCAATTGTTAGATGAGTCGTTTGTGTCGGCAATAGAAAAAGATGGTGTGAAAATAGTTGTAAGAAAAGGAGAAACACTTTCATATGCTTCAAACGTATTTGAAAGTGTTTCTTTAAAAGAAGCTCTTCCGAAATTTGAATCAGCAAATATTAATAGTCGTGGTACAACGGAACTAGGCGATACATTTTATCGATATGTAAAGTTTGATTTTTATTTTCCTCAGGAAGAAGAAGGGAGTATATTTGTATTAAAAAAGCAAAGTTCATTTGTAGATCTTACGCAAAAATTATTTCCAATTTTGTTCGTATCACTTTTACTGTTAGCCATTTTGCTTATTGGATTATTAAGTTATCTCGTCTCAAGAAGTGTAATAAAGCCAATCTTTGTATTGAAAGATGCGACTGAGAAGATTAAAGAAGGAAATTTAGATTTTCAAATGCCAGTTACATCGCACGATGAAATAGGACAATTAAATCAAGGGTTTGAGGAAATGAGGAAGAGGTTAAAAGAATCGATTGAAGTACAAACGCAGTATGAAGAAAATCGAAAAGAGCTCATTTCAAACATCTCTCATGACTTGAAAACACCAATTACATCTATTATCGGATATGTGGAAGGAATAAAGGACGGGGTAGCAAATACACCTGAAAAAATGGATAAGTACTTAACGACTATCCATACGAAAGCAAGACATATGGATACACTCATTGATGAACTATTTTTATTTTCGAAGCTTGATTTGAACCGAGTTCCCTTTCAGTTTGAAACGGTTGAATTAAATATGTTTATGCAGGAATTAATAGAAGAGATGCAGATGGATTTAAGTAAAGAAGGTATAGAAGTTAACTTACAATTACATGCATCACCACTATATGTAACGGCTGATTGCGAAAAGATCAATAGAGTGATATCAAATTTAATTCATAATAGTGTGAAATACATGGATAAAGAAGAAAAGAAAATTACTGTAACAGTATCGAGTGATAGCAATAAAGTCATTGTGAAAGTAATGGACAATGGGTCAGGTATAGAAACTGATACGCTGCCGTATATATTTGAGCGGTTTTATCGTGCAGAGCAATCGCGAAATTCTAGCACAGGTGGAAGTGGACTTGGTTTAGCGATAGCGAAGCAAATTGTTGAAGAACATGGCGGGGAAATTTGGGCGGAAAGTAAACTTGGGGAAGGTACAAGTATTTTCTTCTCATTGAAAAAAGTACAGGAATGTGGTGAGTAGAATGAAGAGAATTTTACTAGTAGAAGATGAAATAAGTATTGCAGAATTACAGCGAGATTATTTAGAAATTAGTGATTTTCAAGTTGATGTAGAGCATTCAGGAGAAGTAGGTTTACAAATGGCCCTGCAAGAAGACTATGATTTAATTATTTTAGATATTATGCTTCCGAAGATGAATGGATTCGAAATTTGTAAACAAATACGTGCTGTAAAAGATATTCCGATTTTACTTGTTTCAGCCAAGAAGGAAGATATAGATAAAATTCGCGGACTCGGATTAGGTGCGGATGATTATATAACGAAACCGTTTAGTCCAAGTGAATTAGTCGCAAGGGTAAAAGCACATATTTCTCGTTATGAAAGATTATCAGGAAATATAAGTAAGCAACGTGATACGCTATATATACATGGAATCTCTATCGATCAACGAGCAAGGAAAGTTTTTATAAACAATGAAGAAATCGCGTTTACAACGAAGGAATTTGATTTATTAACCTTTTTTGTAATGCATCCAAACCAAGTGTTAAATAAAGAACAGTTATTTGAACGTATTTGGGGATTAGACTCAGCTGGCGATTTAGCAACGGTTGTTGTGCATATAAGAAAGCTACGTGAAAAAATTGAAAGAGACCCTGCTCACCCGCAATATATTGAAACAGTGTGGGGAGCTGGTTATCGTTTTAACGTGTAATGAACCTGCCGAGTAATTGGCAGGTTTTTTTATGTTATTCGAACGAAAAGGAAATAATAGGTAATTCGTGTTAACATATAAAGAGAGATAAAACATAGGAGAGCATGAGAGGGCGTGCTATATTTTGGGAGATATATTAAAAGATAGTAAATCAAACAAGGCTTTAAGAATCGGGATTAATATTATACTTGTTTTATTATTAATAGGTGCGATACAAATGTTTTATGATGACGATTATACGAATGATCATTTCGGTGGGGTATTTATGATAGTCTTTTTTTGAATTAAAATAATTTCTAGTTTTATGATAAGTTTAAAAGAAGGAGATAAAAAGGCAGTATATATTGATTTAGGCTTAGTGGTTTTTTCTGTTCTTCTTTTAGTTGTTACTAGTGTGAAATATTTCTTTTGAAAAAGCTCATAGTCTTGTAGAGGCTGTGAGCTTTTTGTCATTGTTTAGAGTTCTTTAATAATGACGGTGGCGTAAGGATTTATAAAATGTTTGAGTAGTAGAAGTAAAATGAGTAGCTTCTTCTAAAAAAGGATAATGATTACTCTCTTCAAATGTCACAAAAATAGAATTAAGTATGCCCCCATGCATCTCGATAGAATACTGAATCGGGCACTGTACATCATGTCTTCCGCATATAATAAGTGTCTTTGTTTGGATGAAAGGTAAATATTCTCGTAAATCAAATGCTGGATATTCATGAGAAAAAGCATTCATCCGACTAGCTGACATTGTTTTTATGATTGGTTTACAAAAATAAGAGTTATAGTTTTCTGGTTTATACAATGATAATTTTGTTCTCTTAGTAGATAGTTCTTTCCGTTCTTCACTTGTAAGGTGAGGGCTTTTTAAGGTTTCGATGAGCTGTTGCATATAATGAAACTGAGGATGTTCCGGGTGATAAATACAAAATGGTGTTTCCGTATAGTTACTTGCTGCGGCTCCGACGATAACTAATGATTGCAAGGAAGTAGGATATGTAATGGCATATAAAAGTCCAAGCATACCGCCTGTTGAATGACCAGCGAAATGCCATGTTGGAAGTTGTAAAGCTTCTCTTATTGCTTCTAAGTCGTGAATGGTTTCAATCATACTTAATTCATTTTCTGACTGGGCTTTTGCAGAGTTACCAGCGTCTCGTAAATTAATGAGGAATACACGATGCGTGGTAGTGAAAACATCCGCAAAGTAATCTCCAGTTTCATTGAATTGTGAATAGTGGTGTGTAATGCAAAGCGGTTCGCCATTTCCTTTTGTAAAGAGTTCGAATGCGCCGCGTTTCGTGTTAATTATTTGTTGTGTCCACATAATATCACGACCTTTCCTCATAAAAATTGGGACAGACTGTTATGAAATGAAAATATATCAGCGAATCTCAAAATATATCGGCGCAACTCAAAATATATCAGCGATTATTAAAATATATCGACTTACCGACAGAAACCGACAATAAATAAAAGGAGGCTGTTCAAAAACGAGCCTCCTTTTTGTTTAGTATAAAGATTTTGTCATATTATTCCGAATAATTTCAAGGGATTTCGCTACAGTTAATGCGTTCTTTTCTTCAATTTCTGGTTTACGGGGGATAGGTTTATACATGTTGTCTGGGTCTTCCCATGTGAGGGGAAGTTCTGTTTCGGCTTGTCCTTTCCAAGCGTCAATCCATTCTGGAGGGAGATAACCTGAGATGTTTTGGATGTTGTTCATTTCGAGCCAAATAAGTGCCCAAGCTCTTGGGACGACGCGCCAGTGGTCATAGCCACCGCCGCCGACAGCGATCCAGCGACCGTCGCAATATTCATTGGCGATTTCGCGAGCGAGCTTCGGTATTTCACGGTAAATATTCATCGTCGCGCAAAGGTGTGTAAGTGGATCATAATAATGTGCGTCAGCGCCATTTTGCGTTAAAATAATATCCGGTTTAAAGTATGCTGCAACTTCTTTTACGACAGTTCGATATGACTCTAAAAACGATTCGTCTTCTGTAAAAGCATCGAGTGGAACGTTAAAAGAATAACTATAGCCATTACCTTGTCCGCGTTCATTTACAGCGCCAGTTCCAGGGAATAAATAGCGCCCAGTTTCATGTAGTGAAATAGTGCATACGTTAGGATCGTCATAAAAAGACCACTGTACACCATCACCGTGATGAGCATCTGTATCGATATATAGGACGCGTAAACCATATTTTTTCTGTATATATTTCATTGCGATGGAACTATCGTTATAAATGCAAAAGCCAGAAGCTTTACCGCGGAAGCCATGGTGTAAGCCGCCGCCTAGATTGAGGGCGTGCTTTACTTTTCCGGAAAGAACAGCGTCAACAGCTGTTAACGTACCGCCAACGAGTAACGCACTTGCTTCGTGCATATTTGGAAACATCGGTGTATCTTCTGTTCCGAGTCCATATGTCATCGCAATCGATTTTTCTAACTTACCTTCTCCAGCACGTTTTACCGCATTTATGTACTCCTCTGTATGGACGTAGGCAATCTCTTCATCTGTAGCCATCCGTGGCGGGATGACTTGAGAGGGAGAGATAAAACCGCTCTTTTGTAATAAATCATACGTAAGTGTGACGCGCAGTTGGTTAAAAGGATGATCAGGGCTAAACGAATAGCCCCGAAAGTCATCCGAATAAATAAACGCGCTACTCATGCTTGCATCCCCATAATGTTCGGCCATAATACGCGGTAGCCTTCTGCTTCAAGTGCATCAATCACTTTTAGCGGATTCATCGTTTGAATGCGGAAAACGAGTACTTTATCATTCTCATCTTTTGCTGGGTAGACGAGAACGCTCACGATATTTATTTGTAAATCACTAAAAATAGCAACGACTTTTCCGAGAATACCAGGTTCATTTTTTACTTGAATTTCAATTTGTGAACTTGGTTGATGTGCTCCTGTTAATTTCACTAACGTGTGCAAGACCGTAGATTCAGAAATGATTCCAACTAACTTCCCAGCCTTTGTAACAGGGAGACAGCCAATTTTATTTTCAAAAAATAACGTAGCAATTTCCTCAACGAAATCAAGAGGATGGCAAGTCATAACAGGATGTTTCATAATAAGTTCAAGTGGTTGCTTCAGCATATCGAGTGAAACTTGTTCATCTAAAATAGACGGACTTGCATCTCTTACATCCCGATCAGAAATAATGCCTACGACATGATTGTTTTGATCGACAATTGGAATGTGCCGAATGCCTTTCGTGCGTATTGTTCGGATTGCTGTTTCAATTGTATCGTTTGGATGTAGTGTCACTACTTTTTGATTCATAATTTCTTCTACAATCATTCCAGTTGCCCCCTTTATTAGTACATAAAACGATTGTGAAAACGTAGACGATCGAATGCTTGAATGGAATCCGTATCGACGCGTTTGCCGATGCGAACCATTAAACAGTTAGCGGGGTGTGAACAAATTTCAGGATCGTCTGTAGCCATCCATTGTAAACCACCGGCATTCATCATTTTTTCCATTACTTTTCGGTATTCCCAAACATTTAAGCCTGTTTGTTTTAAATCCCAGTGCCAATAATATTCAGTCGTTAATATAATGTAATCTTCCATATGATCGTCCATCATTGAAACTTCTAATAAGTTTTTTCCGACAGAGCAACCGCGAAAGGCTGGGACAACTTCAATCGCACCAAGTTCAATTAAGTTTTCAATCTTTCCTTCTGACCATCGCTCGAGCGGATCAGGATACAAGTATGTAACATATCCAACAATCGTTTGGTCATGTCTAGCAATAATGAGACGAGCTTCTGGTAACTTAGAAATTTCGACAATTGCTTTATATTGCTGCTCGGCAGGACGAAACGCAATTAAGTCTGGATGGAATTCATACATTTCAAGATTATGTGTAGAGACAGGACCTTCAATAATTAAAGTGCCTTTCGCTGTTTTTAAGTTTCTGGCATTATATATTTTTTTATGAATCAATTTATTGCTCACCACCTTGAGGGTTTGTGAATCTATTAATATCGTACTTTATAATATATGCGATGTGAATCGAATTTTGTCATTAAAAATTTGTCTAAAAATCAACAAATATACTGAAAATTTTAAATAATATCATTATAATAGATAATAGAATACATAGGAGGGGGATGTAAAGTATGAAAGTGGAAACGCTTCCTGTCATTAAAGGAGAAAATAATTTGCCGAATTATGAAGAGGCATACGCGAATTTTAACTGGGAAGAGGTTAATAAAAATTTTACTTGGAATGAAACAGGCCGAGTGAATATGGCGTATGAGGCAATTGATAAGCATGCGAAATCCGATCGAAAGAATAAAGTGGCACTTTATTATCAAGATGGATCGCGAAAAGAGAAATATACATTTAAGGAAATGAAGGATTTTTCTAATAAAGCAGGAAATGTCCTGAAAAACTATGGCGATGTTGAGAAAGGCGATCGCGTTTTTATTTTTATGCCACGTTCCCCAGAATTATATTTTGCACTTTTAGGTGCAGTGAAATTAGGGGCAATTGTTGGACCATTATTTGAAGCATTTATGGAAGGTGCAGTTCGCGATCGTTTAGAAGATAGCGAAGCAAAGGTGTTAATTACAACTCCTGAATTGTTAGAGCGCATACCATTAAATGATTTACCAGCTTTAAAAACTGTCTTCCTTGTTGGAGACAATGCAGAAGAAGGTGGTAAACTTGTAGCGTTCAATCCTTTATTTGAACAAGCTTCAAAAGAATTACATATCGAATGGTTAGGCCGTGAAGACGGTTTAATCCTTCATTACACATCTGGCTCTACTGGTAAGCCAAAAGGTGTCCTTCATGCACAAAACGCAATGGTTCAGCACTATCAAACTGCGAAGTGGGTACTGGACTTAAAAGAAGATGATGTATATTGGTGTACAGCTGACCCAGGCTGGGTAACTGGAACAGCTTACGGTATTTTCGCACCGTGGTTAGTAGGGGCATCAAATGTTATTTTAGGCGGGAGATTTAGTCCAGAAGCGTGGTATGAAGCACTGCAAGATTACGGTGTAACAGTTTGGTATAGCGCACCAACAGCGTTCCGTATGTTAATGGGAGCTGGACAAGACGCAATTAAAAAATATGATTTATCACAAGTGCGCCACGTATTAAGCGTTGGTGAGCCGTTAAATCCAGAAGTAATTCGCTGGGGTATGAACGCATTTGGACTTCGTATTCATGATACGTGGTGGATGACAGAAACAGGTGGACAAGTTATTTGTAACTACCCTTGTATGGAAATCCGTCCAGGTTCAATGGGTAAACCAATTCCAGGTGTGAAAGCAGCGATTGTTGATAATGAAGGAAATGAAGTACCTCCATACACAATGGGTAACTTAGCAATTGGTAAAGGTTGGCCAGCTATGATGCGCGGGATCTGGAATAACAAGCAAAAGTATGAGTCTTACTTTATGCCGGGCGATTGGTACGTATCAGGTGACTCTGCATATATGGACGAGGATGGATACTTCTGGTTCCAAGGACGTATTGACGATGTAATTATGACGTCAGGTGAGCGCGTTGGACCTTTTGAAGTAGAAAGTAAACTAATTGAGCATGCTGCTGTTGCAGAGGCTGGTGTAATCGGTATTCCTGATCCGGTTCGCGGCGAAATCATTAAAGCATTTATCGCGCTTCGAGCAGGATACGAGCCATCAGAAGAATTAAAAGAAGAGATTCGTCAATTTGTAAAAAAAGGCCTAGCAGCTCATTCAGCGCCAAGACAAATTGAATTTAGAGATAAATTACCGAAAACGAGAAGTGGTAAAATTATGCGCCGCGTATTAAAGGCGTGGGAGTTAAATTTACCAACAGGTGACTTATCGACGATGGAAGATTAAGAGAGAAAGGTCTGAACGAAAAACGTTCAGACCTTTCTTTTTTTATGGTATCATAAACTTATATATACGAGTTAAAGGGGATAGTGGGATGAAAACAGAAAAAGAAAAGATGATATTAGGAGAAATGTACATACCGGCTGATCCAGTTTTAGTACGAGAGAGAGCGCAAGCACGTGTATTAACGAGAAAATTCAATGATACGTCAGAAGTGCAATTAAAAGAGCGTAGCGAAATCATAAAAGAATTATTCGGAACGACAGGAGACAATATTCATCTTGAATCTTCTTTTAGATGTGATTACGGTTACAACATTCACGTTGGCGAAAATTTTTACGCGAATTTTGATTGTACGATTTTAGATGTATGCCCAGTAACAATTGGAGTGAACTGTATGTTAGCTCCAGGTGTTCACATTTATACAGCAACACACCCGCTTGATCCGGTAGAGCGCATAAGTGGGTCAGAATACGGAAAACCAGTTACAATTGGTGATAACGTATGGATTGGCGGAAGAGCGATTATTAATCCAGGTGTAACAATTGGAGACAATGCAGTTATCGCATCTGGAGCCGTTGTAACGAAAGATGTGCCTGATAATGTAGTAGTTGGCGGGAATCCTGCAAAAATTATAAAAAAAATAAAATAATATTTGAACGCATTGCCTTCCTCGTCTGTATACATTTATGAAAGAATAGATGAGGGAGGCTTTTATATGTCTAATAAGTTACTTCTTACTTTTGCTTTAATCGGAATTATCGTCGTATTTTCTTGTGGTCTGTTATTACCAATACCAATTGGATTTAAAGTTTCAATGATTACAGTTGGAGTCATAATGATTGTTATGTTTTCAATCATTATTCCGTTTGATAGAAAACATATAGTACGAAAAAAAGGATATAAAATTGATTTTACAAAAACAAAAGTGTATTTTCGCTGGAATGTATTTGATACGATTTCGGCTTGTCTTGCAGTGTATGCATGCATATGTGTGCAAGCATTAAATATTTTAGTGTTAAGTGGTCATACAATACAAAACTCATATGTTCAATTTTTTACGCTTCAATCACAAGCGTGGATTATTGTCGCAAGTGTATATTTAATTTCCCGCATTTCGTTAACGTTAAAAGGAATAAAGGAGATCAAAAATCATGGCGCAGATTGGGATTGAGGAAGAGCTCATGCTTGCGTACCAAAAGGGAGATAAGCAGGCTGGGGAAAAACTATATGTTTTAATCAAACCAGCGCTATACACATTTTTATATCGATTTAACCGAGATGAACAATTAAGTATCGACCTCGTGCAAGATACGTTTTTGACGCTAGAGCGTAAGAAACATATGTATGAACCTGAAAAAGGAAAAATTAAAACGTATTTATTTCAAATCGGTTATCGGCTTGTGATTAATAAATTAAATAGAAGAAAAAAGTGGCGTACGCTTTTGCCATTTTTAGTACCGATTCAGGAAAAAGAATTTTCTCACGAAGATCGGCTCACAGTAAGAGAGGCAATTTTGAAAGTTCCTGAAGAACAGCGGGCTGTCCTTATTCTTACTTATTATCATGATATGCAGCAAAAAGAAATTGCAGAGATATTAAACATTCCGATTGGAACAGTAAAATCGAGACTTCATAACGGAATAAAGAAATTGAAACAATTGTTGGAGGTGGATGAAATTGAGCGAAAATCCCTTTAAGAGTGAATATAAATTACAGCAGCATTTAGATAGTGACCATGTAGAAATACCAGATTTTCCAAAAACGGTAAGTCGCTTTGATCGATTAATCGGATTTCTTGGTTCTCCAGCGAAAGATCCTGTGGAGGCGACGATTGGGAATGATTTATCGGTTGTGTTTCATGTATCGTTATTAGTTGGTGTTCCAATTCTTTCTCTTATTACGATACTCTTTATGGCGTTGTAAAGGATTGATAAGGAGAGAAATCCGGCCCTTATTTGACACGCCTATATAAATGATGGTATAAAGAAAAGTATATGAATAATTGAGCGTGGAAAGGGAGAAGTAGTGATCATTTCCCTGTTTTAGAGAGCTGATGGCCGGTGAAAATCAGCACATAGATGATCGCGAATTACGCCCCTAGAGCATCTTTTTTCGATTGAATTGTATTCAAAAGGGAAAAGACGGTGCTAAGCCGTTATGTAAATAAGGTGGTAGGCTTTTTTTTGCCTGCAACTAGGGTGGTAACGCGATAATCAAAATCGTCCCTTATTTAAAGGGGCGATTTTTTTATGTTTTCAACCTTCACGCCAGTAATGAACTTAAAGGAGAGTATGTAGGATATGGGTATTTTACAAGATCTTGAATTTCGCGGTCTAATTAATCAACAAACAGATGCTAAGGGCCTTGAGCAATTATTAGAAAAAGAAAGTGTTAAATTATACTGTGGTTTCGACCCGACAGCGGATAGCTTACACATCGGTCATATGTTACCAGTATTAATGTTACGTCGTTTCCAATTAGCTGGTCACCAACCAATCGCACTTGTTGGCGGAGGAACTGGTATGATCGGTGATCCAAGTGGTAAAAAAGCAGAGCGTACATTAAATACGAAAGATACAGTTGCTTACTACACAGAAAGCATTAAAAACCAACTTTCAAACTTCTTAGAGTTCGAAAACGTGGACAACCCAGCAACAATGGCTAACAACTATGATTGGCTTGGTAACTTAGATGTAATTTCATTCTTACGCGATATCGGTAAAAACTTCGGTTTAAACTATATGTTAGCAAAAGATACAGTAGCTTCTCGTTTAGATACTGGTATTTCATTCACTGAGTTTAGTTATATGATTTTACAATCATACGACTTCTTAAACTTATACCAAAACCATAATTGCCGCCTACAAATCGGTGGTAGTGACCAATGGGGTAACATTACAGCTGGTCTTGAATTAATCCGTAAATCAGAAGAAGATGCGAAAGCATTCGGTTTAACAATTCCACTTGTTACAAAATCTGACGGTACGAAGTTTGGTAAAACAGAAGGCGGCGCAATTTGGTTAGACCCAGAGAAAACAACTCCTTACGAGTTCTACCAATTCTGGATTAACACAGATGACCGTGACGTTGTTAAATACTTAAAATATTTCACATTCTTATCTCATGAAGAAATTCTTGAGCTTGAGAAGCAAGTAGCTGAAGCACCAGAAAAACGTGCAGCACAAAAAGCATTAGGTTCTGAAATGACAAAACTTGTTCACGGCGAGGAAGCATTAGAGCAAGCGATTAAAATTTCAGCTGCATTATTCAGCGGTTCTGTAGCAGAACTTACTGCAAATGAAATCGAGCAAGGATTCAAAGACGTACCATCTGTAGAACGCACTGCAGAAGATACAGTACTAATCGACTTACTTGTAGAAAGCAAAATTTCTCCATCAAAACGTCAAGCACGTGAAGATGTAACGAACGGCGCAATCTACGTAAACGGTGAGCGTACACAAGCATTAGACTACGTTGTAACAGAAAACGACCGCATCGAAGGCAAATTCACAATCATTCGCCGCGGTAAAAAGAAATATTTCTTAATTCGTTACTAATCAGAAACGAATATATAACAAATAATCCCCCGAATTGTAGGCTGAAAAGTTTATGATTCGGGGTTTTTTATGTATGGATTTAAATCGCCGGATCTTTTCTTTTAAATAGAATATAAAGAATTAATATAAGTATATAAAGTAAACTAATTAGCATAACGATAAATGCTGTTGGATAAAATTTTGCCGCATATATAAAGAAATCGATTTGATAAATATCTTGGTAATTTGAAACGGTGCCTTTAAAATAATTCGTAAACTTAGCGCTATATTTCCATTCATCAGGATAATCGATTAAATTACTCCCCTGATACCAACTCATAAGTGCTGAAGTAATAAACAGCATAAATGAACTTCCGAGTTGAACCATTTGGTTTATTGTCAAAATGAATTCACCTCCTATTTTATGGTTATTATAGCGTGCATTCATATTCCTGTAACCTTTTTGTTGTAATCTCCTTTTCGAGTTCATACGGAAATCACATGTAAGCGGTATGATAAACGTATAACAAATAGAAAGGAGTGGTAAAACAAAATGTCACTAGAAGCGCTCATTATTTTTTCTTTGCTAAATGCGGGTCAGCTTGCAGAGAACACGAAGGTTGATATACATAAAGAGCAGAAAGATGCTTATGTATATGTTCAAAAAGAGGAAAATAAATAACTTTAATATATATAAATAAAAGCTACTCGAAGTAACTGTTTAGTTGTCTTCGGTAGCTTTTTCATTTGTGTAGTTTTATTTGTGTGAGAGTTAGCTCTTCATTATTCCAATTTAGGAGTTTATTTTACAAGGCTGCTTCTGAATCCCATACTTCTACAAATTCAAAACCTTTTAAATTACTTTCTAAAATTGCATTTCTCAGTTCATCTGATACGAAAACAGAAGAAATATGTAATGTTTCATTTAAGTAAACTTTAAAAATTGTTTGGTTCTTAACCATATAATATTAAGTCCCCCCTGTCAAAAAATAAAATTTGTCCTCTGGGGAGGATAGGTAGCGTAGGGGCACATCAATAGTTGCACTATTTTTTTAAAAATGAAGGGGGGGTGAAATGTCTACGAAACTCTGTAAGTATTACATAATAAAAGCCACAACTCATGAAAAGACCTTCTAATATATTGTTAGTTTATTGATTAATATTCTTTGTCCACTTTTCGTAACTCTGATTGTGTAAGCCCATATGTCTCTGTTGTACAACCTGCTAACAACATAACAGGAATAGCTAAAGCTAATAGTTTACGTTTCATTGACATATACCTCTTTGTGTTATTTCTTTTTACTTAGTTCTTTTGTTGCTTTGTCTACTATTTCAGAAGCATCGTCTAAATTCTTTTTAGCGAATTCAATTGCATCTTCATCATTCTCTTCTAAACCTGTTTGCATTTTCTCTACCCCTGATTTCGAGAATATCATTGCTTTAGTTACTTTTATTGGTGTTTTATTGTCTTCGGCTAATGGATAATCTAATTTATCAATCTTATCAATTAACTCGAAATAAGGTTTTGATAACTCTTTTAACTTTTCAGCTTTCTTCTTATTAGACTTTCTGCTATCTACAAGGTCTTGTATTTCTTCCGTTTGTTCCGTGTAATCTTTAAGTAAGTAGGTTGCATTCTTACCATAGTCTTCTTTCTTGTTTTCTTTAACAGAAGCTTCCATTACTTCGTCTTTCTTTTTATCGTTTGACTCACAACCTACCCCAGTTATTAACAACATCGGAATCGCTAAAGTTAATAGTTTACGTTTCATTTTCACATACCCCTTTTGATATATTTATTGCTCTAGTTTTTCTATCTCATTTAATGTTGATTTTAGGTCGTCTAAACCATAATTTAGAGATACCTTACTGGCTTCAACTTTTGCTTCATCATTTGTGTCTAGACCTATAAATACCCCATTTAGAGATGGTACAATTATTTTCATTTCATCAATCAGTTCATCTTTGAAGTAGCTATAGTCAGTAGGTGCTTTGATTCCCGTTACCTTATCAGCTTGTTCTTTTACAACTTCATACTGTTTTCTTAACTCTTCTTTGTTCGTCTTTAATGTCTTATCTTTTTCGATTATTGTTTTAGTACCCTCTACTGCATCCATAAACTTCTTAGATTGTGTGCTAATCTCTTCTTTAAACTGACTAATAGTTACTGGAGGTTTAACATCTGAAAATACTTGATTGCCCTCATACTCACGTAACTCAGCTAATGTTAAATTTGCCTTTTCTTCTTCACTTAATACTGGTTTAACCTCGTCTTTCTTAACTTCTTCTTCTTTGACTAATTCGTTTTCATCTTTTGATTCTGTTTCTAATACCTTTTGTTCCTTATCTTTTTCCACATCTATAGTTTCTTGTGTCTTAACTTTATCCTTTGACTCTGCATCTTGTACACTGTCAGTCTTTCTATAATCTTCAACTTTTACATTATCAGTCTTCTTCTCTTCTGCATTGTCCTTAGAACATCCTACTAAAATAAGTGGTAATGCTAAAAAACATATTAGTTTCCTTGCTTTCATTATGTATACTCCTTTTTAAATGAATTGTAATTAATTAACATATGAAACCATAACATAAATTACATGAATAAGATATACAAATATCCCATCCTTAAGAGAAATTTTGAGTGTTTGAACAATATGAAAACATGTATTACGGTGTAGAGAAGCCCGCACTGCATGCTTTTTGAAAAAATCCCCTTATTGGTTCCTCGGCGTTTGGGAGCTTTTTATGCTTCCATAAACTCTTTATCAAAGAAGTTGTTTACGCAACTTATTATTTTTGTAAAGGTATTAACATGCCTCAAAGCGAACTTATCCCTATTCAAACTGAAAGGGCGATTAAATGATAATTAGAGAGGGTATTGAGGTGACTGGAATAACTTTAGATGGCTATGAATTACCGATTTCAGAAGGTTTCTCTGACTTTCTACTTCGTGAGGGATATTGGCGAATTGGTGAGGAAGTAGAAACGATTAATTATGATGAAGTTTTGTCTTGGAAAACGGAAAGCTACATACCAAATTTATTTATAAGGGAAATAAAAAGAAAAGAGGTGAATCGGATGGAGAAAGAACAGATCATTCATGATGAAAATTGATATGTGGTAAAAGTAATTCTTACAAAAGAACAATGGAAAAAGTTTTTAACACCGTTGATACCAGCTGCACGGGAGTTAATCCTACAAAGGAGATTGGAACAGCGAAATAAGGAAAATGAATTGAAAAATATGAATGAGGCTAATGTTAATGAATAACTGGACTATTGAGATTACAGAAGAAAAACTACGTAAATTAAAGCCAATATTCGAGAGTATCTTGTCTAGGGAACATAGTAAAACAATTAAAATCACGTCACTAACAATGGGTGGGATGACAATTAAAGATGAGGAATTGAAAGAAGGTAAATAATATGTTTGATATTAAGATAGATGAACGTAAAATTGAAGAACTTTTCTTGAAAGAGTTACGAAAACGTCTAGATCAAATTGAACAAAGAAAAACATTCTGGGATATGAAAGAACTATGTAAGCAAACGAGTATGAGTGAAAACACAATAAAGGAGAAATTCTTTTATGATGAACGTTTTCCGAAATACAAAATAGGTGGAAAGTGGTATTTTCCAGTATTAGAAGCAGAGAGTTTTTTGCTTATGTGGATAAAAGAACAATGAAACATTTTGAAGAAAAGAAGGGCTAATAGTTATTAACTACAAATAAGATAAATGTACTATGGATCTACAGAGCTTTTTATTATTTTGTTTACATTTACCCATTTCTATACACACGCCAGCCATATGTTTTTTTGCCCCAATCTAGCCCCACTTAGCCCCAGGTACATTCTTTTTTATGCCTTATTTTGCATTATTAATAACAAATAAAAAAAGCCCAGGCCCCTTGATAAACAAGGTTCCTAAGGCTTTTAATAATACTCTTTTCAGAGTACCGAGATTAACGAGAGTAGAACTCTACGATTAATGCTTCGTTGATTTCAGCTGCTAACTCAGAACGCTCAGCGTGACGAGTGTAAGTAGCTTCTAACTTATCAGCATCGAAAGTTAAGTATTCTGGTACGAAGTTGTTAACTTCGATCGCTTCTTTAACAACAACAAGGCTGTTAGATTTTTCGCGAACGCTGATAGTTTGACCAGGTTTTACACGGTAAGATGGGATATCTACGCGAGATCCATCAACTGTGATGTGACCGTGGTTTACTAATTGGCGAGCTGCACGACGAGTGCGAGCTAAGCCCATACGGTAAACTAAGTTGTCAAGACGAGCTTCAAGAAGGATCATGAAGTTTTCGCCGTGCTTACCAGGCATTTTACCTGCTTGGTCAAATGTGCGACGGAATTGACGCTCAGTCATGCCGTACATGTGACGAAGTTTTTGTTTCTCTTGTAATTGTAAACCGTATTCTGAAAGTTTCTTACGTTGGTTAGGACCGTGAGGACCTGGTGCGTAAGGGCGTTTTTCTAATTCTTTTCCTGTGCCGCTTAGAGAGATTCCAAGACGACGAGACAGTTTCCAAGCTGGACCTGTATAACGAGCCATAGTTGACTCCTCCTTTAAAAATGTTTTTATTTACGTAAAATAAAAACAGACGTAATCGATATTTACGGGCATTTTGTTTTCATGTACCTTCGCTCCAGCAGCAGGGAGTTACGAGATACACCTCCGTAGAGGAACAAAATACAAACGATAAACTCACATTACAAGGCTGCCTTTTTATTTTACACAAACGCTATTATATCTTTTACCCAGAGTTTCGTCAAGCGACTCCCTTTTTGTTTTATGCATATAAATTTTGGAAATTAACAAGAAGGAATTTAAAACAATATAAAAGAAGAGATAGAAACAGAAATAAAACGCTTACATAAAATATGGTAAAAACGTTCATCAAATTTTTGTTGATGAATATGCGGCAGTAAAAACATAAAAGGGGATGTTTTTATGAAAAAGAAGCATATGGAGACAGCGTTAATTCATCACGGTTATACATCTGAGGAACATAAAGGAAGTTTAACACCACCTTTATTTCAAACGTCTACATTTACATTTGAGACTGCACAGCAAGGAGAGGCGAGTTTTGCGGGAGTAGATCCATCTTATATTTACTCAAGACTTGGAAATCCAACTGTAAAATTATTTGAAGAACGTATGGCGGTGTTAGAAGGAGGAGAAGAAGCACTTGCTTTCGGATCCGGTATGGCAGCTATTTCAGCAACTTTAATTGGTTTTCTAAAGGCTGGAGATCATATTATTTGTTCAAATGGATTATATGGATGTACTTACGGTTTTTTAGAAGTGTTAGAAGAAAAATTTATGATTACGCATTCTTTTTGTGATATGGAGGCAGAGGCTGATATTGAAAATAAGATTCGCCCAAATACAAAGCTTATTTTCGTTGAAACACCGATTAATCCGACAATGAAATTAATTGATTTAAAACAAGTGATTCGGGTTGCGAAGCGAAATGGCTTACTTGTCATTGTCGATAATACGTTTTGTTCACCTTATTTACAAAGACCGCTTGAACTCGGCTGTGACGCGGTTGTGCATAGTGCGACAAAGTATATTGGTGGTCACGGTGATGTTGTAGCGGGTGTAACAATTTGTAAAACGAAAGCGTTAGCTGAAAAAATTCGCCCGATGCGAAAAGATATCGGCGGTATTATGGCGCCATTTGATGCATGGTTATTGTTACGCGGATTAAAGACGTTAGCGGTAAGAATGGACCGCCATTGTGATAATGCAGAAAAAATTGTATCGTTCCTAAAAAATCATGATGCGGTAGAAGGTGTTTGGTATCCAGAAGGGGAACTAGCATCTCGCCAAATGAAACGGGGCGGCGGTGTGATTTCTTTTTCGGTAAAAGGTGGGAAAGAAGAGACGCAAGCGTTTATCAATGACCTTCACTTTATTACAATTGCGGTAAGTTTAGGAGATACAGAAACGTTAATTCAGCATCCAGCGACGATGACGCACGCTGCGATTCCAGCTGAGTTAAGACAAGAAATGGGCATTTATGATAATTTAATACGCTTATCTGTCGGTTTAGAATCGTGGGAGGATATCGTTTCTGATTTAGAGCAAGCGTTAAAGAAAATATCTACGGTTAATCAATAAAAAAAGAACTAGCTATCGGTTTCGTACGTGATGTACTCAATCGATAACTAGTTCTTTTCCTTTTACATATGTTTTAGGAGTGTTTCCACAAACTTTTCTAAATAGCGCTGATCTACTTCGTCAAAACGATTTTTTTCAGGACTATCGATATCAAGTACACCGATGACAGTGCCTTCTTTCACAATTGGTACGACGATTTCTGAATTCGAAGCACTGTCGCAAGCGATATGTCCTGGGAATTGGTGAACATCTGCTACAAGCTGCGTTGTTTTCGTTTCAGCTGCAACGCCGCAAACGCCTCGTCCAAATGGAATGCGCACGCAAGCAGGCATTCCTTGGAATGGTCCAAGAACAAGCTGATTTCCTTCTGTTACATAAAAGCCAACCCAATTAACGCGATCTAAAAATTGGTTTAATAGTGCGGACGCATTTGATAAGTTTGCGACTACGTTTGGTTCGCCAGTTAATAATGCATCCAGTTGTTTGATTACTGTCTCATATTGCTCTTCACGAGATCCTGCATAACTTTCTTTTGTAAACATGGAAACAACTCCCTTTTTATCGAGATGTGTAAAAAATTAGCAAAATACGATGTATTTCACATGACTTTGTCGATAGAAAATTAAAGGAATTTGTCTTAAAAGTCAAGAAATTTAAACTATAGCTGTTCAGTGAGAGGAAGTGAGCGCATGAAGCAGACGAAACAAAAAGTAATTGATGCGGCAATATCGTTGTTTAATACGAAAGGTTATGACGGGACATCGGTGCGAGACATTGCAAAGCGAGCGGATGTGAATGTAGCGAATATTTCATATTATTTTGCTGGAAAGCAAGGGTTATTAGAACAGCTGATTACTGATTTTTTAGAAGGATATATTCATGTAATTGAAACGTCATTTGAACAGAGCGAATATTTATCGGCTAAAGATGTGATGGTGCAAATGGTGCGCGGGATTTTACGATATCAATTTGATAATAGAGAACTGACACGTTTTTTTTATAGAGAGCTTTCGCTTGATACGACGTTAATTCGTGAAGTGATGACCGTTTATTTTTCTAGAGAAAGATATTATATAGAGCAAATCATTAAACAGGGACAAATGAAACAAGAGTTTAAAAAGGTATCTTTTACAATGTTTATGACGCAATTAAAAGGCATGATAAATATGCCGTTTTTATATCCGCAATATATATCAGAAGTGTTGCATTCTTTTCCGTCCGAGACATTTTTCCTAGAAATGTACACGAAAGAAATTGAACAATGGATGGAACAAACATTATATAAAGCGAATATGTACTATGAATGGCCAAGAGCTGTTCATATGTGAAGAATCCCCACCTAACGAACTGAGGTGGGGATTTTTATGTCTTGTTTTCTTTGCCATAAATTGTTGCATAATAGCGCAATAATTGTTAATGAGGCGCCGGTAATTTCAATTTTGTCGACTGTATAACCTCGAAAGGTGGAACCGATAAGTGCAAGTACAGGAACTAAATTCATAAATAATATGCCGTTAATAGATGAAATATATCGATTTCCCGTGTTCCAGCAAAATACAGCGATAACGCCGGCGATAATCGACATATAAAAGAGTTCAAAACGAACACTCCTAATTGTACGTAGTGACGGTACAGTAATTACGTTTGTGTAAGTTAAGAAAGTGACAATAATGATGAGTGAAATTGAGCCGAATAAACAAGTTAACGTCGTATACCTGAGTGGTGACCAAGATTGAAAACGAGTACCACCGTTCGTGTAAATTACCCAGCAAGTAACGCCGCATAACATAAATATATTTGTTGATAAGTGGCTTGCTACTCCAAATAATAAATGAATATTTCCTTTTGAAATGACAAGCATAACACCGAGTAATGCAACGAACATACAAAGGAATGTGTAATGCCCTGGGCGGCGATTTTTCGTTATCCACTGCAGTAATAAAGCGATAAGTGGCATAAGAGACTGAATCATAGCCGCATGGATTGCTCCGGAAGGTCCGGCAAGTTGTTGGCCGTAAAAAACGAGAAAACCGTATCCAGCGAAACCGACTGTTCCGTAAAAGAATAAAGAAAGTGTTCTTTTTTCTAAGCGGAGTGAAGTTTTTCCTTCAGCGATTAAGAGAAGTATAAGGAAAATAATAGCTGCTGATCCATATCTAATAGTTGTGAAGAAGAATGGATCGATAAATTGCAAAGCATTCGCCATTACAGGAAACATAAATCCCCAAGCAGTTACGGCAAGTAAGCAGAGGATGGATCCGAGTAGCATTTGTTTTTTGTCCAAGAGTATCATTCTCCTTTACATTTCGTTATAGTAAGTTGATGAAATAAGTATAAAGATTGATTTCTTCTAAGAGGAAATATCGATTTTTTATGACAGTTATAACTTTTTGTTAGAGGTGTGTACGATGGATTTGGAGGCAGTACGATCGTTTATTGAAGTAAAGCATACGCGAAGTTTATCAAAGGCGAGTAAGCTTTTACATATTTCCCAACCAGCGCTTAGTAAACAAATTCAAAGGTTAGAAGCAGATTTAGAGGTTACTTTACTCAAGCGTTCTGCTCAAGGAGTGGAGTTAACAGAGGCTGGAGAGTTATTTATAACAAGAATGTTACCGATTTTGGAACAAATAAGTGAAGTGAAAACGGAAATGAAGGGATATCAAGAGAAGCAGAAAATTTCAATCGGTATATTGCCGAGTTTAGCGGCTCATTACATATCAAAGTGTAAAGACTTATTAGCGGATACATATGAAGTGGAATGGCAAATTGAGCACACGAAAGTATTAATGGAATTATTTAAAGCGCGAAAAATTGAAGCGATGTTTATTGATTCAGTAGTAGAAGGCGCTACGTATATAAAAGAAATGCGGGAAGAAAAAATCGTTTGTGTTGTTTCAAATGATCATCCATATAAGGAGAAAACGGTAATCCGAATAGAAGAGTTGCAAAATGAAAAGTTAATCGTATATCCAGAAATATGTGATGTAAGGAAAATGATTATGAAAATGTTTCACGGTATAGGTACGAAGCCGAACATTGCAGTTGAAACTTCTTATGCAGAACCGATGATTGCGATGGTAGGAGCTGGACTGGGTATAACATTGGTTCCGGAAACAGCTGTACAGCAAGCGGTAATGCAAGATAACGTGCGTGCGATTTCTGTAGAACCACCACTAATGCGAAAGATTTATTTCGTATCTCATCTGAAAGAGTGCTCTTTATTGCATTCATTTGAGGCTGAAGAATAAAAAAAGCGGAATGTTAAGAAAGATTACAAGTGCATTTAAAGAAACATGAAATTTTAAAAAAAACTAGGTCAAAAACACGTCATTACATGGTATGATTAGTACATTGTTAGTTGTTAAATATAGGGGAATTCCCTTTTTATACATAATGCCTTCCATTTCATAAACGGAACGGACAAAAAAAGAGATATAACTAGGAGGCTTTTTTGCATGGATTCTATCCTGACGATCGTTATCATTGTAGTAAGCTCTATTCTAGTGCTGCTCATGATAGAGCTTGTGATAAGAAATCGTTCATATAAAGATATTGAAGCACTAGAGCAGTGGAAACAAGAAATAAAAGATAAACCTGTGGCAGATGAACTAAAGCGGGTAAAAGATTTAAACATGACAGGTCAAACAGAAGAACTGTTTGGTAAATGGCGTGAAGAGTGGGATGAAATTGTATCAACAACTCTTCCGAAAGCAGAAAAAGATTTAGGGCAAGCGCGAAAATTCGCCTCGCAATTCTCCTTCCGCAAAGCAAAGCATGCGATGAAAGAATCCATAAGTGGTTTAGATGACGCTGATAATCGTATTACAGACATTTTAAATGAATTACAGCAACTGTTAGAAAGCCATGAGAAAAATAGCTCGGAAATTGAAGGATTACGTGATACATATCGTAGTATGAAAAAGAGCGTTCTTGCTCATCGACATATGTATGGAGCAGCTGAGCAAAAAATCGAAGAGATGTTAGACGTTGAATCAGAGAAGTTCAAAACTTTTGAAGAGGCAACAGATAATGGTGATTATTTAAACGCGAGAGAAATTGTTATTAGTTTAGAAGAAGGTTTAGCAAGTTTAGAAATCATTATTCATCAAATTCCAGATTTATTAGTAGAGTGTCAAGCGACATTACCAGTTCAGCTGGAAGATTTATTACAAGGTCATGATGATATGATAAGACAAGGCTATGTATTAGAGTATTTGGAAATTCCTAAAGAAGTCCGCGATATGACGACACAACTACACACATGTTTAATGGATATACAAGAGCTTCATATAACTGAAGCAGCAGAAAAAGTAGAGAACTTAAAAACTCGTTTAGACAGTTTTTATGATCAACTTGAACAAGAAGTGCATGCGAAACATTATGTGGAGCAAAAAACACTTTCTGTTTATGAAGATTTAGAAGAAATTCGCACTGAAACAATTGAAACGAAAGCAGAAACACAACTTGTAAAACAAAGTTATCAATTACAAGACAAAGACATTGAGTCACAAAAAGTAATTGAAAAGCAAATGCATATTTTAATGAAACGTTTTGAAGTGTTGCAAATACGCGTTGCTGAACAAGATATCGCATTCTCTATTATTCGTGAGGAACTAGAAGAGGTTTATGAGCAATGTGAAACTTTAAAAGTACTTCATGCAGAATATAAAGAAATGCTGCAGACGATGCGTAAAGAAGAATTTGAAGCGCGTGAGAAATTACAAGAAATGCGAAATACAATTTTAGAAACGAAACGCTTTATGCAAAAGTCGAATTTGCCAGGTCTTCCAGAGAGCATTATGGAAGATTTACAAAGAGGACAAATGGCTATGCAATCTGTATATGATCAATTAGAAGTAAAGCCGTTAAATATGAATGCTGTAAATAGCAGTTTAGAAGAGGCGTACACAACTGTTAATGGTGTATCTGAAATGACGGAAGAGTTAATTGGACAAGCATATTTAGTTGAAAAATTAATTCAATACGGTAATCGTTACCGCAGTCATGATGAGAATCTTGCAGAAAGCTTAGATTATGCGGAGAAATTATTCCGTGAATATCAATACGATGCAGCTTTAGAACAAGCGGCTTCTGTACTAGAGCAACTTGAACCTGGCGTTGTTCAAAAAATAGCTGAATATGTAGACAATGAACAAACCCTTTAATAAAGGGTTTGTTTTTTTGTGTAATTTTGGAGGCGATGTTGCTATAATGAATAGCGGAATACAGTAAGGTTATTCGTTTTAAAATATAACGGAACCTTTGAGTAGTTTTAGCGTAATTACACGTATTTATGATATGATTATACGATGTGACAGCGCTGAAAGGGGAAGAACGATGATCTATTTTGATAATAGTGCGACGACAAAGCCATATCCAGAAGCTCTTCAATCGTATGTAACGGTTGCAGGGAAATATTTTGGAAATCCTTCTTCTATTCATTCGCTTGGAGGAGAGGCAGAGCGTCTATTAACACAATCGAGAACGATTGCAGCGCAGCTCCTTCACGTTAAACCTTCTGAAATTATTTTCACATCGGGTGGAACGGAAGGGAATAACCTTGCGATTAAAGGAATAGCGATGAGGAATCGTTCGCGCGGTAAGCATATCATTACAACAAATATTGAACACGCGTCTGTGTTTGAGGCATATAAACAATTAGAAGATCTCGGTTTTGATGTAACATATTTACCGGTTAACGAGCACGGTGTTGTATCGGTAGAGGATGTAAAACGAGCGCTTCGTGAAGATACGATTCTTGTGTCAATTATTCACGTGAACAACGAGACTGGAGCGATTCAGCCTGTTGCTGAAATTGGAACATTATTATCGAACTATCCGAAAATAAGATTCCACGTGGACCATGTGCAAGGGATAGGAAAAGTACCGCTTGATTTATACGCTTCTCATATTGACCTTTGTTCAATATCTGGGCATAAATTTCATAGCGTAAAGGGGACAGGTCTTCTTTACGTACGTGATGGTGTAAGGTTAGATCCAATCTTATCAGGTGGTCAACAAGAGCTTAAGTATCGTTCAGGAACAGAAAACTTACCTGGTATTGTAGCGATGGTAAAAGCACTTCGTATGACGATGGAGCAAGTGAAAGAAAAGGTAGTTCATTTGCAAAATTTACAAGCAGAGCTTGTCCGTGTCTTTAAAGAGATGGAAGATGTAACGATTAATACGTCACTTGAATATGCGGCACCGCACATTTTAAATGTATCATTTGTTGGTTTAAAACCAGAAGTGGTCGTTCATGCTTTAGAAGAGCATGGTGTATATGTATCAACGAAGTCTGCTTGTTCTTCAAAAGCAAATGAAGTGAGCCGAGTACTAGTGTCAATGGGAATACCGCATGCCGCAGCTGCAAGCGCAATCCGCATTAGTCTAGCACCGGAAAACACGATGGAAGAAGTAAAACAATTTGAAGGTATTGTTAAAGAGACAATGCCAAAATTATATGAAGTGATGAGGTAAAGAAATATGATGACATATGAATATATTTTAGTTCGTTACGGAGAGATGACGACAAAAGGTAAGAACCGTTCTAAATTTGTAAGCACATTAAAAGATAACGTGAAGTTCAAACTGAAAAAATTCCCAAATATTAAAATCGATGCAACACATGATCGTATGTACATCCAATTAAATGGTGAAGATCATGAAGCAATTTCTGAAAGATTGAAAGATGTATTCGGTATTCATAAGTTTAACTTAGCGATGAAAGTACCATCAGAATTAGAAGATATTAAAAAAGGTGCATTAGCAGCTTTCTTACAAGTAAAAGGCGATGTGAAAACATTTAAAATTACAGTGCACCGTTCTGATAAGCGATTCCCAATGAAGACGATGGAATTACTTCCAGAAATCGGTGGGCACATTTTAGAAAATACAGAGGATATCACAGTAGATGTTCATAATCCAGATGTGAATGTACGTATAGAAATTCGCAGTGGTTACAGCTATATTATGTGTGGTGAGCACATGGGAGCTGGTGGTTTACCAGTTGGCGTTGGCGGAAAAGTAATGGTACTCCTTTCTGGTGGTATTGATAGCCCGGTAGCAACTTACTTAACGATGAAACGCGGCGTATCTGTGGAAGCAGTTCACTTCCATAGCCCACCTTTCACAAGTGAGCGCGCGAAACAAAAAGTAATCGATTTAGCACAAGAGTTAACGAAATACTGTAAACGCGTAACACTTCACCTTGTTCCATTTACTGAAGTGCAAAAAACGATTAATAAAGAAATTCCATCTAGCTATTCTATGACGGTTATGCGTCGTATGATGATGCGTATTACAGAGCGTATCGCAGAGGAGCGTAACGCACTTGCGATTACAACTGGTGAAAGTCTTGGACAAGTAGCGAGCCAAACGTTAGATAGTATGCATACGATTAATGAAGTAACAAACTATCCTGTTATTCGTCCGCTTATTACGATGGATAAATTAGAGATTATTAAAATTGCAGAAGAAATCGGAACGTACGATATTTCAATTCGTCCATATGAAGATTGCTGTACAGTATTCACGCCAGCAAGCCCATCGACGAAACCGAAGCGTGAGAAAGCAAATCGTTTTGAAGCGAAGTACGATTTCGCGCCGTTAATTGAAGAGGCTGTAGCGAACAAAGAAACAATGGTATTACAAACAGTAGAAGTAGTGGCGGAAGAAGAAAAATTCGAAGAACTTTTCTAAACCCATAAATTACCACATTCAAATGTGTATGAAGTCATGTTGTTTATCACACTCTATACTCACAAGGAGGTGATACAACATGGCAAGCACAAATAAATTAGCAGTGTCTGGTGCTCAAGCAGCATTAGATCAAATGAAATACGAAATCGCTCAAGAGTTTGGTGTTCAACTTGGAGCTGATGCAACATCTCGCGCTAACGGTTCTGTTGGTGGCGAAATCACTAAACGTCTAGTTTCACTAGCTGAGCAACAATTAGGCGGTTACCAAAAATAATCCCATATACGATGGCTTAGAAAGAGCGGGTTCTCCCGCTCTTTCTTTTTTGTCGTTATTTATCAATAAATCGATATAAATTTATTCAACGGTTCGACATAAATATAAAAAAATTGTCAAAAGAAGAGGGTTCAAAATTTACTGAAAATTCTTTATTATATAAGAGAGGCATAGAAATAAAGGAGGATGTTTATGAAGAGAGAGGAATTGTTGGCGCCGCCGTCTTATAATTTAGTTTCGGAAATAGAGAAATATACGAATGATAAAGAGAAGCTTGCTTTAATTTGGCAAGATGATAAAGGGAATAGACGAGAGATTACATATTTTGAATTAATGCAAGGTGCGAATAGAATTGGAAACGCTTTTATAAAAAGTGGCTTACAAAAAGGGGACAAGCTCCTTATTATGATGCCGCGCTTAATTGAAGCTTACATGACGTATATTGCTGCGATTAAAGCAGGATTTGTCGTTATTCCAAGCTCAGAAATGTTGCGTAAAAAAGATATTGAGTATCGTATTGGGCACGGAGAAGTAAAGGCTATCGTAAGTTACGAACCGTATATTGGACAATTTGACGGCGTAGAAGCGGTGGAATCTCTTCAAAAATTCGTCTTGAGCGAGCGTTCAGTAGATGGTTGGACGAATTTAAAAACAGCATTAGAAACAGAAAGTGACATGTTAGAAATGGTGAAGACAGATAAAGAAGATATGGTCTTTTTATCTTACACGTCAGGGACGACAGGAAATCCGAAAGGTGTCGTTCATACGCATGCGTGGGCATACGCTCATTTACGTACGAGTGCCCCAAATTGGCTCGGAATTGAAGAGAATGATGTTGTATGGGCAACAGCTAGTCCTGGCTGGCAAAAGTGGATTTGGAGCCCGTTTGTAGCAACTCTCGGTTCAGGTGCAACTGGATTTGTATACCATGGTAAATTTGAACCGAAAACGTATTTGAGTTTATTAGGCGATAATAAGGTGAATGTGCTTTGTTGTACGCCGACTGAGTATAGATTAATGGCAAAGGTAGAAAACTTAAATGAGTATAATTTAGAAGCGTTACATAGCGCTGTATCAGCTGGTGAGCCGTTAAACAGAGAAGTCATTGAAACGTTCCAAAGGCATTTTGATATTACGGTAAGAGACGGTTATGGGCAAACGGAAAACACATTGCTCGTTGGGATAATGAAAGGGATGGATATTAGACCAGGATCAATGGGAAAACCAACGCCAGGAAACCATGTTGATATCGTAAATGAAGAAGGTATTCCGGTACAGGTAGGAGAAGTTGGTGATATTGCAGTTCACATTGAAACACCAGCCCTCTTTAAGCAATATTATAAAGACGATGAGCGTACAGCGATGCAATTCCGCGGTGATTATTATATTACCGGTGATAAGGCGAAAAAAGATGAAGATGGCTATTTCTGGTTTGAAGGACGCGGAGATGATATCATTATTAGCTCTGGTTATACAATCGGGCCGTTTGAAGTAGAAGATGCACTTGTAAAACATCCATACGTAAGAGAATGTGCGGTTGTCGCAAGTCCAGATGAAATTCGCGGAAGTGTCGTGAAGGCATTTATCGTATTAAGAGAGAATATAGAAAAGAACGAAGAAACATTAATTCCAGTGCTCCAACAACACGTCAAAGAACTGACTGCACCATATAAATACCCTCGCAAAATTGAATTTGTAGATGAACTACCAAAAACGATTTCCGGAAAAATTCGCCGTATTGAACTTAGAAAACAAGAGATGGAGATTCCTTCAAAATAATTTTGAGAATAGTGAATTAAATAGTTGAATGAAATGTTACATGTATGATAATATAAAAACGAACATAAGTTCGATTTTTATAAATTAAAAAAAGAGGTGTCCGTATGATTTTAGGTATTAATCCGTACTTAGTTTTAGATGGTAGTGGGCAAGAAGCTGTACAGTTTTATAAAGAGGCGTTAGATGCAAAAGTAGAAGTAATGCAAACTTTTGGTGATATGCCTGAAAATCCAGAATACCCGATTCCAGCTGAAGCGAAAGAGCGCGTTTTACATGCTACTTTAAAAGTTGGTAATACGGATCTTATGATTTCTGATACATTCCCAGGTAAAGGGCATGCGATCGGATCTCAAGTAACAATCGCAATTCAAATTAGTAATGCAGAAAAAGCGAAAGAGGTATTCGATAAGTTACAAGAAGGTGGAGAAGTTATTATGCCACTTCAAGAAACTTTCTGGAGCCCAGCATACGGACAAGTAAAAGATAAATTTAGCATTGAATGGCAAATTACAACGTCTACTACTGAACAAAATTAATTTTGGGAAAAGCACCATTTTTAATCGAAATGGTGCTTTTTTTATACGCTCTAATTTCGTAGACTAAAGGAAAAAGGGGATGAGTATATGGGAGAAATTTGGTATGGCGGCACCATTTACACTATGCGAGAAGAGAATGAAAGAGTAGAAGCTATTTACGTTGAAAATGGCGTCATTGTTGATATGGGGAATAAAGAAGAGTTAGAAAATCGATATTCAGAAGTGAAGTTATATGACCTAAAAGGGAAAACGATGATTCCAGGGCTGGTTGATAGCCATATGCACCTTATTGGCCATGGGGAGAGGTTACTTCGTCTAGATCTATCAAATTGCAAATCTTATAGCGAAGTGCTTACCCTTGTTCAGAAGCGAGTAGAAGAAGCGCCAAAAGGCTCTTGGATTATCGGAGAAGGATGGAATGAAAATAATTTTACAGATACAAAACAAGTTCATGTACGTGATTTAGATGAAATCTCTAAAGAGCATCCGATTTTATTAAAGCGCGTTTGTCGTCATGTGACATGGGTGAATTCATACATATTGGAACAAGCGAAAATAACAGAAGCGGTGCAAGACCCGAAAGGCGGGAAAATTGGCCGGGACTCATTAAATAAATTAACAGGGCTTTTATATGAACAAGGACAAGAGTTAATTAAACATGTTCAGCCTGAAATAGATGGAGCGTATTTGCAAAGAGCCCTGCAAACAGCTATTTCAGACTGCTGGCAATACGGATTAGTTGGCGGACATACGGAAGACTTAAATTATTATGGTGGCTTTAAAAAAACGTACAATGCGTTTTCGCACGTTATAAAAGAAATGCCATTTAAAGCGCATTTACTCGTTCACCATGAAGTAGCGAATGAGCGAAAGGAATATGAAAATGAGCACTATATTGAATTTGGAGCGATGAAAATTTTTTCTGATGGATCTTTTGGCGGAAGAACAGCTTTATTAAGTGAACCGTATGAAGATGCGAAGGAAACAAATGGAGTTGCGATTTTTTCACGTGAAGAGCTTGCAGGTTTAGTGAAGAAAGCACGAGACTTACATATGCCAGTTGCGATTCATACAATCGGTGACTTATCACTAGAATATGTCATTGATGCGCTTGAATTATATCCACCAGCAGAAGGGTTACGTGACCGTATTATTCATTGTCAGCTAGCTCGTGAAGAGTTGATTGAAAGAATGAAACACTTGCCAGCTATTATTGATATTCAACCGGTCTTTGTTTCATCAGATTTTCCGTCAGTCATTGAAAAACTAGGAAAGCATCGTCTTCGTTACGCATACGCTTGGAAGACATTGCTGGACGCAGGGTTACATTGTAATGGTGGATCTGATGCTCCAATTGAACAAGTGAATCCGTTTTTAGGTATATATAGTGCTGTTACACGTAGAAGTTTTATTGATGGCGTATGTTATATGCCAGAAGAAAGATTAACGGTATATGAGGCTGTTTCTTTATTTACAACAGGAAGTGCGTATGCAATTGGAAAAGAAGCAAAGCGAGGACAAATTATAAAAGGATATGAAGCAGACTTTACGATATTAGACCGCGATGTTTTTGAAATTGAGGCGGAAGAAATAAAAGAAGTACAGGCCGAAATGACCGTCATTGATGGGGAGATTGTTTATAGAAAAGACGTCTAAAAGTTTGAGGGAGCGGCTACGAAAATACATTTTGGTGATGCTTCCTCTTTTTAGATAAGTTGATGATGTAGTCACTTTTTGTCGGTAAATCGATATTTCGGATGGAATCGTTGATATATTATGAGTTGTGATAGATATATTCGGAAAATCGTTAATATAATTTCATATACTGTTGTCTTGTTCCAAAAAAATTGTGAAACATCGTTAAGTTTCAGCTGAGAAATAAATAACCGCCGAATTATGGGGATCCCATAATTCGGCGGTTATTTTAATACTATAAAAATGTTCTCTGTACTTTTTCCCAGAACGAGTTGTTTTTTAATTTAACAGTTTTAATTTGTTTATCGCTTAAACGAACAACGGCTTTTTCCACTTGCTTAATGCTAAGTGCTTCGTTATCCATTCCGATAACAGGGTAATCATTACCATCTGGTTTAAGTGTTAAAGTTAACGTGCGCTCGTGATTTAAAAGAAACGGTGATCCGAGTGTACGGTATGTGTTGTTATTTAAAGATGCTAGTTCGCTTACTTGGAAACATGGGATAAGTGGATCGACAACTGCGCCATGTAATGATTTATTGTAAGCGGTACTTCCTGTTGGTGTGGAGATAACTAATCCATCACCTCTAAATGTTTCAAAATGTAAATTGTCGACGTGTACATCTACGACAAATGTTTTAATGATGCTAGAGCGTAATGAGAACTCATTTAAACAATGGAAAGATGTACCGTGATCTACATCAACTTTAATTGTTGGATACTTTCGCACTTCAATTTCGTTTTTTGTAATTTCTTGAAGGGCTGTATCAACGTGATCGATGTGGAAATCGCAGTAGAAAGAAATTTCATCTTTCGTAGAAATACCTGCATATAAACAATCTTCTCTAAAACCAGTTTTACGAACGGCTTGTAAGAAAGTTCCATCATCTCCAACGCTGACGATAGCGTTTGCATTTTTTGGATGATCTAATATGGTAAATCCATTCTCCTCTAAAATACGATATATTGGTTTCATTTTTTCAACGAGTGTTACTTTGTCATCACCATAAAAGAAAAATAAATTGCGACGATTTGCCATTATGTATCCCTCCACTGCAGTTAAATTTTCTAGTCTTAGTGCTGCATACCATCAGAGTGTGTTCTGAATGATATGCTCAAATAGTATATTTCGATATAAAATGTCAAAATTCCTTTTTATTTTTAGAAAAATTTTTATATTCAATTTTATAAAAGGTTGTTTAATGATGAATAAACTTGTCGATAATGGGTATGGAGTGAAAGGGTGGTACGAATGAAATGGCTCGTAATTGGAATGATAATTCTTCTACTTTTTATTTTGCTAATACTATTATCGAAAATATCGCTTAAGGTGACGTTTTTATATTCAGAAATGGAAAAGCAATGTTTATTTCAAGTGAAAATATGGATGATTCGATATACGTTTGATGTATTGGAAAGAATTGAAAAACAACAGAAAAAAACGGGGCAGAAAATTGAAAAAGCTGAGAAAGATGGCGGAATAGATAATAAAATTATGGCACAACTTGATAGCATTGGAGAACTGATAAAAAAGCTTCAAGAAGTTCATACTATTGTTAAAGATTTTCTCAAACGAGTGAAAATCAATAGTTGGAAGTGGCATTCACAAATTGGAGCAGGCGATGCGGCTAGTACTGGAATTGTCACTGGGTATGCATGGGGGACAAAAGGAATGGCTGCTGGAGTTGTAGGACAATATATGCATATTGTCGACATACCAGAATTTGAAATTACCCCTGTTTTTCAAGGGAAAGGATTTGCATCAAGGTGTGAATTAACAGCTTCCTTTCGTATATTTCGTACTGTGAAAACAGCGGTAAAATTACTCATGTTTATGAGAAAACAAAAGTCTGGTATGACAGATAAATCTGTTCAAGCATAGGGGGGATATAGAATGGACCATCCAATTCAAGGTTTAATGACAACCGCAATGCAGCATTTAAAACAAATGACTGATGTAAATACAATTGTTGGTGACCCGATTAAAGCAGCAGATGGAAGTGTAATTCTTACCGTTTCGAAAGTAAGTTTTGGCTTTGCTGCTGGTGGAAGTGAATTTGGCAAGGTAGAGCATTCAGGTCGTCATCCATTTGGAGGAGGTAGCGGTGGTGGAGTTTCCATTAATCCTGTTGCCTTTCTCGTTATAAATGGAGAAGGTGTGAAAGTTTTACATTTAGATAAACAAACACATGTCATTGACAAAATAATTGAATTAGCACCACAAGCTGTTGATAAAGTGAAAGAAATGATGGATAAACGAAAAGAAGATGATCCGGAATTTCAAATTTAACGAGTAAAGAAGCTAATCAATGGATTAGCTTCTTTATTTTTTTGTAAATAAAGCGATTTTATTTGCATTATCGATAGGGACAAACTATCATTTACATTGTACATATTTTGTTTAAATAAGGGAGGATTTTTAAGTGGCAAATGTAACTTTTAAAGGTAACCCAATGACTTTAGTTGGAACAGAAGTTAAAGTTGGCGATCAAGCGCCTAACTTCCAAGTGTTAGCAAATGACTTATCTCCAGTAAGTTTAGAAACATACAAAGGTGAAGTGAAATTAATTAGTGTTATACCTTCAATCGACACAGGTGTATGTGATGCACAAACTCGTCGTTTTAACCAAGATGCAGCAGGTATTGAAAACGCGAAAGTATTAACAATTAGCGCTGATTTACCATTCGCTCAAAAACGCTGGTGTGCAGCAAACGGTTTAGAAAACGTTGCGACACTTTCTGATCACCGTGACCTTTCATTCGGTGAAGCTTACGGCCTAGTAATGAAAGAACTTCGTTTACTTGCTCGTGCAGTATTCGTAGTAGATAGCAATGACAAAGTAGTTTACGCAGAATACGTAGGCGAAGGTACAAGCCATCCAAACTATGAAGCAGCATTAGAAGCAGCTAAATCTGCGAAGTAATGTGAAGGAAATGACCTCTTATAAAGAGGTCGTTTTTTCTCATATATTGCTGCACAATGGTACTAATATATGAGAAAAGACGTTACATCATAAACAACTTGAAGGGGAGCTCTTTACAAGAGGTCGCTTTTTCTTTTTGGAAAAAATCACTTTGTGGTATGATATAAGTTATGTGTAAAAGAGAGAAGGAGGAATGTACGTGAGTCAGGCAGTAGAAACATTATTTTCTATTTTTGATTCTTCTACGGTAGTTTTACGTAAAGAATTAGATGTAACATATTTAGAGGCGCTTGTAGAAACAGGTGATAACTTGTTTGAGGGAGCGATTTTACAAGAGGAATTATCCGAATCAACAATTGAAAGGTTGAATCGTGAATATAGTACGTTTAATGAAGAAACATATAAAGGGGAAGAAATTCGTAAAGCATTTCAGCTAGCCATTTTAAAAGGAATGAAAGAAGGCGTGCAAGCGAATCATGAAATGACGCCTGATGCAGTTGGAATGTTCATGAGCTACTTATTCCATAAATTTATGCAAGGTCAAAAAGAAATTACAGTTTTAGACCCTGCAATTGGAACAGGTAATTTAATGACTACAGTATTTAATAGCGCTAAAGAAGAACTAGCAATGAGTGGATTTGGTGTAGAAGTGGATGAAGTGCTAATTAAACTTGCTTTAGTAAATGCGAATTTACAAAAGCATGCAATTGAATTCTTCCACCAAGATGGACTAGCACCACTTTATATTGATCCAGTTGATGCAGTCGTTTCAGATTTACCAATTGGTTACTATCCAAACGAAATCGGTGCAAGTGAATATACGTTAAAAGCAAATGAAGGAATGTCATATGCGCATCACTTATTTATTGAACAAAGTGTGAAACATACGAAAGAAGGCGGGTATTTATTCTTCTTAGTACCAAACTTCATTTTTGAAAGTGATCAAGCGCCAAAACTACATGCATTTATTAAAGAAACATGTTTTATTCAAGGTTTGTTACAGCTACCTGTTTCCATGTTTAAAAACGAGAAAAATGCAAAAAGTATATTTGTTCTCCAAAAGAAAGGCCAAGGTGTAACAATGCCGAAACAGGCACTACTAGTGGAATTACCTAAATTCTCTAACATGAAGGCTATGGAGAACATTATGGATCAATTGAATACTTGGTTTGCAACACATAAATAATACGATATATATGTAACAGGGTTAGTAATTAATGTAGTACAGTTATATAAGATTTGTCATATTTTTTAATATATACAAGATTTAACTGAATTTTTTTGAAATCTGTAATATATTTTTTTTCTTGGTGTTACAATTTTTTCACTTGAAATATATGTCGGACGATGTTTAAATTAAAACCGTGAGTATAAAATTTACTGATGATGAAACGTTTTCATAATAAGTGAATTTAATTAGATAAAATCGAGCGGTTTGTGGAATGATCCACACAACTACCAAGAGAAAAAGGGGCGAAAGACTAGATGTCAAAAATCATCGCGATTAACGCAGGAAGCTCTTCCTTAAAATTCCAATTATTTGAAATGCCAAGTGAAACAGTATTAACAAAAGGTTTAGTAGAACGTATCGGTTTAGAAGATAGTATCTTCACTATTACTGTAGATGGCGAAAAACAAAAAGAAATTACAAACATCCCAGATCACGCAGTAGCAGTTAATATGCTTCTTAAGAAATTAACTGAAAACGGAATCGTAAAATCTCTTGATGAGATTGGCGGTATCGGTCACCGTGTTGTACACGGCGGCGAAAAATTTGCTGATTCTGTTTTAATTAATGATGAAGTATTAGCTGATATCGAAGAATTAAGCGATTTAGCACCACTTCACAACCCAGCAAACCTTGTTGGTATTAAAGCATTCCAAGAAGTATTACCAAACGTACCAGCAGTAGCAGTATTTGATACAGCATTCCACCAAACAATGCCAGAATCTGCATTCCTATACAGCTTACCATATGAGTACTACGAGAAATTTGGCATCCGTAAATACGGTTTCCACGGAACTTCTCATAAATATGTAACTGAGCGTGCGGCTGAATTATTAGGTCGTCCACTTGAAAGCTTAAGCCTACTTTCTTGTCACTTAGGTAACGGTGCAAGTATTGCAGCAGTAGAAGGCGGAAAATCTATCGATACTTCTATGGGCTTCACTCCACTTGCTGGTGTAACAATGGGTACACGTTCTGGTAACATTGACCCTGCGTTAATTCCATACATCATGGAAAAAACAGGCCAAACAGTAGAAGAAGTAGTTAACGTATTAAACAAGAAGAGTGGTATGTTAGGTCTTACTGGTTACTCTAGTGACCTACGTGATATCATCACGAAAGAAGAAGAAGGCGACCACCGTGCGAAAGTAGCACTTGATGTGTTCGTAAGCCGTATCCATAAATACATCGGTTCTTACACAGCTCGTATGAAAGGTGTAGACGCAATCATCTTCACAGCTGGTATCGGTGAAAACAGTGCAGTTATTCGTGAGCGCGTATTAGAAGGCCTTGAGTACATGGGCGTATACTTCGACGTAAAACGCAATAACATCTTTGGTGAAGAAGCATTCATCAGCTTCCCGCACTCTCCAGTAAAAATTATCGTAATTCCAACTGACGAAGAAGTTATGATCGCTCGTGACGTACTACGTCTTGGAGACATTGGTTAATATATGAAAAGAAAGACGAGACCCTATAGGATCTCGTCTTTTTTCTTTTGTATATATTTTAAAATTTCATCCGGATATAGTATTTTTTCCTTTTGAATGAAGGCAGTAATGGGAATCCATTTTGCATAGGATACTGTTTGCTCATCTTGTATATTCATTAATTCCATTTCATATAGTGATGTGTCTAATAAGCGTAAAGAATATAGTTGGATGATTTCATGACCAATTTCTCCATCTAGAGGAAAGATGTTTTCTAAGCAACCTAAATAATCGATAATTTTCACTTCTGTATGAAGTTCTTCTTTAAATTCACGAATAACAGTATGTGCTGATTTTTCACCAAGTTCAATTGATCCACCAAGAGGTCGGTAATATGTTTCATCGCCTGTATGATATTCTTGTACGAGAAGGCGACTGTGATGTATAGCAATGCCAAAAGCTTTTGCACGTGGATACATATGTATAATCGCTCCTTATTTGTTTCGTATAAGGACGATTATACTGTAGCTAAGTAGAAATTAGTAACATGTATTCGGATAGATTATTGCAACTTATGCCGTAAATAAAGAACATGTAATGTACAAGCATATTTGCAAATATGTTACAATGGAAAAAAATCGAACGAGGTGGTTGTTACGGTGCAATCGAAGCGAGAACAAGCCATTTTAGACAATATAAAGGAATGGGAAGCGCAATTAGTTGAGCAAGAATCGACCGATTTTCAAAAAATGGTTGATAAGTGGTTGCATACTACAATTGCGAAATTACCTGAGAAAAAACGAAAAGATTTCTTTACGAAAGCAGATGGATGGCTCTTTCATTTGCATGCGCTTATTCAAAGTTCACAATCACAGCTAGATGCACGTAATCGTATTTTAGGAACGTCGAGATTATTTGATGAATCAATTGAGCAACTTGAAGATTTGAAATCATTATCTATTGATCAATTAACATACATAGCAGAGCAGCAAACAGCACGTCATCGCCTATATTCATTCGTACAAGGCGGAGCAACCGGTGCTGGTGGTTTATTATTATTAACAGCTGATTTTCCGGTTATGATTGCGTTAAATGTAAAGGCTGTACAACTTATTGCAACATCATTTGGGCATGATGTGAACAAGCCTTATGAAATGATGCTTGCGTTAAAGGTGTTTCATGCGTCATTACTACCAGGAAGACTTCAGCAGTACGCATGGTACAATTTATTGCAAGAACTGGAGCAAGAAGATTCGTTCTTTTATGAAGGAGACGAAGCGGTGTTACAACCAGCTTCTACTGAGGTTGTGTTAAAGCAAATTTTGAAGACATTTTCGATTTATGCGCTTCGTCGTAAGCTATTCCAAGGTATTCCGGTAATTGGAATGGCGATCGGATCTACAGTGAACTATCGTTTAACAAGAAATGTTACTGAATTTGCGAATCGATTTTATCAAGTGCGCCACATAGTCGAAAAAGAAAAAAGAGCGTAAAAAAAGCGAGAGGCCGAAGCCTTTCGCTTTTTAGTTTGTTGCATGTTTTTTGGACATTGGAATTGATACTGGCTGCTTTGTTGCTTTCTTTGCTGCTTTTGGATAGTAAATTAAATCCAATGTTTTTGCCTGGACGGCAATCGAAAGAATAGTAAAAGCAATTTCTGTCCAATTTAAATAATATAATGAAAGCGCAAGAACAATCGCGTCAAAGACGAAGAAAATTTGCCCAATTGTAAAACGAGTTCGTTTACTTAATACAATTGTTAAAATATCGTCTCCACCGGTTGCACCGCCAAATCGCAATATAAAACCGAGTCCAATACCAGCTAACGCACCGCCAACTACTGCAGCTATAAATAAATTATTTGATAAATCTACCGTAAAAGGAGAATAATTTTCCATAAGGGAATAAAATGCTCCGAATGAAAGTGAACCTAAGAATGAATAGCCAACCATTTTTCTACCTAAAAATGAAGCACATAGTAAAATAATAGGGATATCCATTAATACAGTTGAAATAGATGGTGAAATATCATAAAAATTTTGGATAAATAGTGCAATACCTACAAAGCCACCTTCTGTTAAGTGGTTTTGGAAGTGAATGTGATATAGCGCTGCTGCTAAAATAAATGAACCGATTAAAACCATAAAAATTTCTTTAATAATTTGTCGACTTTGGATGTTCCTCATCGTTATTCCTTCTTTCCGTAGTTAGTAGTCCTTTTGGTGTTGTAAACTAACTACGAGCTCACATGTAGCTTTCAGTTAGTTTACGTAAAACTAACTACGCTATATGTCGCTGAAGAAATAACGAATAATCCTCTCGTCCATCAATTCTCCCTACCTTCGTTTTAGTTTAAGTCTTAAAGCGACTAAACAAAACGTGGAGTAGGATTCGTCATTTAGCAATCCTGCTCTTCTTTGTTTTGTTTAGCTAGTAACAATTAAGTCCTAAACAAAACGCTATGTGTAAGAAGAGTCTTTTTTTTGCCAAATTATCCTTCGGGCAATCATAATTTCCCCACTCTCGTATTTTTTTCGCTAGACTAAAGTATCTGAGCTGAAAAATACGCTACGTGTATGATTCATCAATACGATGCCACATGCTCCTTCGAGCGATCATGATATCAAAATCCCTTCCTTCAAGATTTATATTATTATATCATACTTTCAAAAAATGTATGCGGATGGAAACCGACAATAAGCGGAGGGAATCTACAAAAATTGTTATGTTTAAATATTTTTGTAGAAAAGCCTAAGCTGTTCGGTAAGATTGGACAGTTTTTTTAAGTTTGTCCAATAAGTAAGAAAAGATGGGTTTTTATTCAGTTGTATTGTTCTTATCACTTTTATCTTTAAAAAATGCATCCCAGCTAATGACACTTAAAAAAGTTAAAGCGATAATAATGAAAGCTCGCATAAGTTTGAGACCTCCTTTTGTACATAGTATATGAATCAGTCACTTTTGGATGTGTCATTTTTTTACAAGTATTAACTATTATGAGGTTATATTAATATAGATAGATAAAAGGGAGAGTGAAGATATGCTAAAAGACATGTTTAAAAGAAGAGAATTAATATGCGTTTCATGTCAGAAAAAGATTCAATATGAAGAAGAGCTAGTTGCTTTTGTAAAGTTGCCAAAAGAAAGAAATTTGTTAGTCGGCTCGTTTGATGTATGTTTGGCAAAAACGGCACAAGAAATATATTGTAAATCGTGTTACGACAAAAAAGCATGACCCAAAGTAATTGAGGGGCATGCTTTTTTCATTGGTGTGCTTTTCCCTCAGATACATTTTGAGTGAGTCGATACCAAAGCCAAAGGTCATTAATGATGGAAGCGAGATCGGCAATTTCTGAATTAAGCTTGCAAGAAATTTCGAAGTCTTCTTCGTTATTTAAATGATGCTGTTTTGCGTTAATAGAGTGTTCGAGTTCTTTTATACGATCAGGAATCTTTCCGCGAACTTGCTCCCATTTTAATAAAATAGAATGCTGCGCTTGTTCAGAGATGTCTTCCCATTCGTCTTGTATGTTCGGCACTTCAATTCCTAGATGTTCATTGTATATAAAATACCTTTTCATAGACATCCCTCCATTTTCCTGCCTCTATTTTACATAAAAACAGAAAGAAGTTCGATGAAATTGTTTGAAAAAATTTGAAAATGACCCTTGATACATTTTGTAAAAGGTGTTAAAGTGTGAATTATTATAAAAGAAAATGAATATTTATTCTTTAGGGGGATGCAAAATGGAGAAGAAAAAAGTTGTGTTAGCATATTCTGGAGGTCTTGATACTTCCGTTGCAATTAAATGGTTACAAGAGAAGAATTATGATATCATCGCGCTTTGCTTGGATTTAGGGGAAGGTAAAGACTTAGCGTTTGTAAAAGAAAAAGCACTTTCAGTAGGTGCAATTAAATCGTATATGGTGGATGTTCAAGAAGAATTCGCGAATGAATATGCATTGATGGCAATGCAAGCACACACATTATACGAAGGGAAATATCCTCTTGTCTCTGCATTATCTCGTCCGCTTATTGCGAAAAAGTTAGTGGAAATTGCAGAACAAGAAGGTGCGACTGCAGTTGCACACGGATGTACAGGAAAAGGGAATGACCAAGTTCGTTTTGAAGTTTCTATTCAAGCATTAAATCCTTACTTAGAAGTGATTGCACCTGTGCGTGAATGGAAATGGTCACGTGAAGAAGAAATTGCATATGCAAAAGAAAACGATGTACCAATTCCAATTAATTTAGATAGCCCATTCTCAATCGATCAAAACTTATGGGGACGCAGCAACGAATGTGGAATTTTAGAAGATCCATGGGCAGCGCCGCCAGAAGATGCATACGAAATGACATTAGCATTAGAAGATACACCGAATAAACCAGAGTTTGTAGAAATTGGATTTGAAGCAGGAGTACCGACGACTTTAAATGGCACTTCATATTCACTGTCAGAACTAATTAAAACGTTAAATGCCCTTGCCGGAAAACATGGCGTTGGACGTATTGATCACGTAGAAAATCGTCTTGTCGGTATTAAATCTCGTGAAGTATACGAATGCCCAGCAGCAATGACGTTAATCACAGCACATAAAGAGCTAGAAGATTTAACACACGTAAAAGAAGTAGCACATTTTAAACCGGTGATTGAGCAGAAAATAACAGAACTTATTTATAACGGTTTATGGTTCTCTCCTTTAAAACAAGCGCTTCATGCATTTTTACAAGAAACGCAAAAGAATGTAACAGGTACAGTGCGTGTGAAATTATTTAAAGGTCATGCGATTGTAGAAGGGCGTAAATCTGAGTACTCTTTATACGATGAAAAGCTAGCAACGTATACTGCCCAGGATGAATTTAATCATGATGCAGCAGTCGGATTCATTTCATTATTTGGTTTACCTACGAAAGTATACAGCCAAGTGAATCAAAAGAAGGTGGAAGCGTGAGCAAACTTTGGGGCGGACGTTTTACAGAAGAAGCGGAAGCGTGGGTAGAAGAATTCGGAGCTTCTATTTCCTTTGATAAGCAATTGGTTAACCAAGATATAAAAGGGAGTATCGCACACGTAACGATGTTAGCAAAGCAAGGCATCGTTACGAAAGATGAAGCGGAGAAAATAAAGATAGGTCTTCAATATTTATTAGAAGAAGCGAAACAAAATAAGTTACATTTCTCAGTTGAAGCTGAGGACATTCATTTAAACATTGAAAAGATGTTAATCGAAAAGATCGGTGAAGTAGGAGGGAAACTTCATACAGGCAGAAGCCGTAACGACCAAGTAGCGACAGATATGCACTTGTATTTAAATGAAAAAGTAGAACATATTATAAAAGCTACAAAACAATTGCAAACTGTTCTTGTTCATCAAGCAGAAAATAATATTGAAACAATTATGCCTGGCTATACGCACTTACAGCGTGCACAGCCTATATCATTTGCACATCATATTCTTGCTTACTTTTGGATGTTAGAGCGCGATGTGAATCGTTATGAAGATTCATTAAAACGCATTAACATTTCGCCATTAGGAGCAGGGGCGCTAGCTGGGACAACATTCCCGATTGACCGAGAATATAGTGCGGAGCTTCTTGGATTTCATGGCATCTATGAAAATAGTTTAGATGCAGTAAGCGATCGTGATTTCATACTGGAGTTTTTAAGTAACTCATCTATGCTCATGATGCACTTATCACGCTTTTGCGAAGAACTTATTTTATGGAGTAGCCAAGAGTTTCAATTTATTGAAATGAGTGATCAATACGCAACAGGAAGCAGTATTATGCCGCAAAAGAAAAATCCGGATATGGCGGAACTAATCCGCGGTAAAACAGGCAGAGTATACGGTAATTTATTCAGTTTACTTACAGTAATGAAAGGATTACCGCTCGCGTACAATAAAGACTTACAAGAAGATAAAGAAGGAATGTTTGATACAGTAAAAACAGTAGAAGGATGCCTTCATATCATGGCAGGCATGCTTGAAACGATGACTGTAAACAAAGAAAAAATGGGGCAAGCTGTAACGCAAGATTTCTCTAACGCAACAGAAATTGCTGACTATTTAGCAAGCAAAGGACTACCATTCCGTCAAGCTCATGAAATTGTTGGGAAACTAGTTCTTCATTGTACGCAAAAAGGAATTTATTTATTAGATGTACCACTGGAAACATATAAAGAAATGAGCTCGTTATTTGAAGAAGATTTATATGAAGTTCTTTCACCTTACGCAGCTGTGAAACGTCGTAATAGTGCTGGCGGGACAGGGTTTAAGCAAATTGAAAAAGCTTTGGAGAAGGCGAAGGGGTTAACTATAGAGTTTGTTGGAAGTTAAATGATGTATGATATAAAAGGGAAGGTGCTTTTTTAGAAGTACCTTCCCTTTTTGTGTTTAGATTTTTAGGTATGTATCTATCATTTCATAATTGTTTTTCATAATCATAAAATGATGCCTCTCATGTATCGCTAATAGCTGAATAGATTGAATAAGGTTAGGGTAGTGAGCAATTGGATCTAAAAATACGATATGTCCTGCAATATTTTCTTCTATATTTTGAACTAGCTTTTTTATTTCATCTGTTTCATGTGAAAGTAAGTCTTCTAATTCTGTTACATTCATAGAATCATAAACTTTTTTTGAAGGGATTAAAATCCAAGGTGCTTTCATTCCTCTGCCATGCTTCTCCTTGTATTCGGCATAAATGTCATGAATTTCAGTTGCGAATGGGGTGTTTCTTCTTAGTTTGGCATAGGGGATAAGAGTGAAGGAGAATTTAATCGCTACTTTTAGCATCCTTGTAATTAAATATAAGTGATAAAAGTGTTCACCAATAGACCATTTTTTGTCCTCTTTCCTATACCATAGTTGTTCTTGTGAAAGTGAATGAAGCTTAGGTAGGAACTGGTTTCTTTGCACATGTAATGTGTGAAAATGTTTTGAAATATTTTCAGATTTCATAGTAGAGCATCCTCCACACCTGTTTTTTTCCTAATTATAACATTTTTCGTCTAGATTTAATTAAGCCTAGAACAGTATGTTCTAGGCTTAAAGCTTCATTGATTAATCATACTTATGTCGATCTTCTGTGATACGAATATACTCAATATCCATTAAATCTCGAAACAGCGCACCATGACTTAGTTCAACGCCATGTTTTTCTTTAAAATGTGAGCATATTGTATTTAACATTTCAATCTCTTGCTCGTTGACATCTAAAATAATACGTTCATGATCTCCCATATAAATCCTCCTTTTCTAAACACATATATTTTGTCCGTCTATTTCTAAAAAATGTATGTTAACCTAATGTTAGGAAATAAGAAAGGAATGGAAGATGAGACGTATTTATTTCATAGGGTTAATTTTGTACACATTAATTGTGCTACATGTGGCACTCCCATCAATATTTTCATTTGAGAATGTAGAAACAGTGCATGTTGCGATATTTATCTTTACTCTATTTGTAGTAGATTGCTGTATTTCTTTATGGCTCTCGAGAAAAAAGAAAGTACAAGGTGCAAAAGATAAAAAAGAAATTGAACGAAAAAAGAGAAAACGTTCATTTTGGATGACAACGTATTGTTTTTCATTAGTAATCACGGCTGCTTTTGCAAGTGAGCATATTCCGCTAGAAAGGTTAAATATCGAATTTTGGGCAATTGTATTTGCATGTTATTTTTTCATGCATTTTCTTCCTTATATGAAAGAAAAGCGAGGAGAAGAGGAAGATCCGATTGAAGAAGAAGTGAGAGAACAAAAGAGTAAGAGGATAGAAGAAGATCTAAAGAAACTCGGAGAACAAAAGTGGTATTTAAAATCAAAAATCATATATGTTCTTTGTTTTATTACGCCGCCAATTGGTTATTTGTATGTTTTTTTGCTTCGCAAAAAAATGACAGAAGATGCAAAGCAAACGTACTTAACGGTTGCGACGTTAATGATGGCGTTATGGTCTTTGAAGTTCCTTCCGCCTTATGTGTTTGCGGTTGTCATTGTTGTTCTAGCTTGTCTCGTATTTGTAGTGAAATATGTGAAATGAAAAACACCAAGCCCATGTGGACTTGGTGTTTTTTTATTATAAATTAAAGATCACCTTGCTCCTCATCACCACGAACAACAAGGACATCGCATTTCGCGTAGCGAATAATATGTTCAGAGACGCTACCAATTAGGAAGCGTTCAACAGCATTTAAACCAGTCGCACCACACATAATTAAATCTACTTTATGGTTTGGAGCGATTTCTTTTGAAATTTTAGATTTAGGATTACCAAATTCTAATACAGTTTCAATTTTTTCAAGACCAGCTTCAAGCGCAGTTTTTTTGTAGTCTTCTAATAAGTCTTCTGCAAATAGATTTGCACGTTCAGCAATTGCGCGGCTATAAGCTTCTACTGCTGAGTATGCTTTTACATCAACGATATGAGCAATTGTTAATGTTGCATTGTTGCGTTTTGCAACTTGAATTGCTTTTTTAAAGGCTTTTTCTGCTTCTTTAGAACCGTCCACCGCAATTAAAATATTTGTATATGTATTATTCATAGTAAATTCCTCCCAATCATTTTTATAACTGTTTACAACTTAATTATAAAACAAATTTTGGTAATGTGCTTGTCGGAAACGTTACAGAATTTTGAAAACTTTGCTTTAATACATTTTAGTTGTAATTGAAGCGAGAACTTGTTACATATGGAGTATAGCAATTTAAAAGGAGGCATGTTTGTGAGACACGCGCTCATTACAGCCGGTACGAAAGGTTTAGGAAAGCAAGTAACAGAAAAGTTATTGGCTAAAGGATATTCAGTAACAGTAACATACCATAGCGATATAGCTGCTATGGAAACGATGAAAGAAACATATAAAAATATGGAAGAGCGTCTACAATTCGTGCAAGCTGATGTCACGAAAAAGGAAAATTTACATAAAATGGTAGAAGGGGCGATGAGCCGTTTTGGCAAAATTGACTTCTTAATTAATAATGCTGGTCCTTACGTATTTGAAAGGAAAAAATTAGTCGATTACGAAGAAGACGAATGGAATGAAATGATCCAGGGTAATTTAACAGCGGTGTTTCATTTATTAAAACTTGTCGTACCGATTATGAGAAACCAGCAATTTGGCCGTATTATTAACTATGGATTTCAAGGGGCAGATAGCGCGCCTGGATGGATTTATCGTTCAGCCTTTGCAGCTGCGAAAGTCGGACTTGTTTCTTTAACGAAAACAGTCGCATACGAAGAAGCTGAATACGGTATTACTGCGAATATGGTATGTCCTGGTGATATAATTGGTGAAATGAAAGAGGCAACGATTGAAGAAGCACGAAATCTGAAAGGTAGTAACACACCAATTGGTAGATCTGGAACAGGTGAAGATATCGCAAGAACCATTTCGTTTTTATGTGAGGACGATTCTGATATGATTACGGGCACGATTATTGAAGTAACAGGTGCTGTTGATGTTATTCATAGACATCGATAGAATTAAATAAAGTGAAGTTTCGAATAATTGGACAGTTTATCCTTTATACTCAGAGGTACGGATAATACTGTCCTTTTATGTAAGATTAAATCTATCGGAAAACTTGTATTATTTTTTTGTCAAATATTGAGATATTATGTTAGAATATAAGAGCGTAGAAAGCGCTTTAAAAAATGATTCAGGGGTCATTTCATAACTCAAGGGGGAACTAATAATGCGTATCGGTATTCCAACAGAAATTAAAAACAATGAAAACCGTGTGGCAATGACGCCAGCGGGAGCTGTACATTTAGTACAAAATGGTCATGAAGTTTTTGTTCAAAAAGGAGCAGGTATAGGATCAGGCTTTACAGATGAAGAATACGTACAAGCTGGTGCGAAACTTGTTGAAACTGCTGAAGAAGCATGGAATCAAGATATGGTTATGAAGGTAAAAGAGCCAGTTGCAAGTGAATACGGCTATTTCCGCGAAGGTTTAATTTTATTCACATACTTACACTTAGCTCCAGAACCAGAATTAACGAAAGCATTAATTGATAACAAAGTCGCATCAATCGCATACGAAACAGTACAATTAGAAAATCGTTCTTTACCATTACTTGCACCAATGAGTGAAGTAGCTGGTCGTATGTCTGCACAAATCGGTGCACAATTCCTTGAGAAAAACAAAGGCGGTAAAGGTATCTTGCTTGCAGGCGTTCCAGGGGTGAAACGCGGCAAAGTAACAATTATCGGCGGTGGTCAAGCTGGTACAAACGCAGCGAAGATTGCAGTAGGTTTAGGTGCAGATGTAACAATCATCGACTTAAGTGCAGAACGTCTTCGTCAGTTAGATGACATTTTTGGAAACCAAGTAAAAACTTTAATGTCTAACCCGTACAACATTGCAGAAGCTGTAAAAGAATCTGATCTTGTAATCGGTGCGGTATTAATCCCAGGTGCAAAAGCGCCAAAACTTGTAACAGAAGAAATGATTCAATCAATGGAACCAGGTTCTGTCGTTGTAGATATCGCGATTGACCAAGGTGGTATTTTCGAAACAACTGACCGTATTACAACTCATGACAACCCAACTTACGAAAAACATGGCGTTGTTCATTATGCAGTTGCAAATATGCCAGGTGCGGTTCCACGTACATCAACTCTTGCATTAACAAACGTAACAGTGCCATATGCAGTACAAATTGCTAACAAAGGCTACAAAGCTGCTTGCCTAGGCAACACTGCATTATTAAAAGGTATTAACACATTAGATGGCTATGTAACATTCGAAGCAGTGGCAGAAGCGCACGGCTTACAATACGCTGATGCAAAAGAGCTTCTTGAAAAAGCTCCTGCTTTATCATAATAGAGATATGTTCGGGACCTTCCTTTTTAGGAGGGTCTTTTTTTATGGGGAATATCATGTAAAAAATTGTTATTTTTTAATGTTAACAGACCTTTATTGTGATAATTTAGAATTATACAATATAAAAGAGGGGATTCAATGGGGAGCAAAAATAGGAAGAAAAAGCAAGCTAGGAGACAGAAATACATAAAGAAGAAACAGGAACAGAACATACCCACTTCAAAAAAAGTAGTCATTATGATAGAAAAAACATTTCGGTATATTTGTATGGCTCTGTATGTAATTTTGTGTATGTATTCACTTGGGGTGTTTTACAGTTTTGGGATAACTCCCAATATTATTGAGAGTATTCTAGAATTTATACTTGTCGTAATAGAATTAGCCTTATTCGTTATACTTTTTGCTACAGTATGGCCTAGTCATGAAAGTAAGAGAGATAGGAAAAAAAAGAGAAAAAAATCTTCATACGCTTCAAGCTCATCAAGTGGATTTGGTTACGACAGTAACAATGATTGTAGCAGCTCAAGTGATGGTGGAGGAGATTGCGGAGGTGGCGGTGGAGACTAAATTAGTTTTTTTAGAAGAACGACTAATGAAAGGATGGGACGAAAGATGGAAACTGTGAACTTAATAGAATTAACGAAGGACATTCAAGATCAACATAAAAACTTCGTCGTTTCAAATGTAAATAGTCATTGCTTACGAATCGCTGTATTTACTGGTGAATATGATTGGCACTATCATTCTAATTCGGATGAATTATTTATTGTGTTAGAGGGAGAATTACTTATCGATTTTGAAGATGGAGAAACGGCGGTATTAAAGCCAAATGATTCTATTTTAATTCCAGCATGTACGATTCATAGAACAAGAGCATTAAAGAGAACGGTAAATCTTTGTTTTGAAAATATAGAGGCTGATACGATTAAAGTGGAGCAAGTATGAAAAAATTATCTGTAGCCGAGTATAGAAAAATCCTTCCGATTTTAGAAAGTCATACAAAAACGACGACGTTTGCTTATGCGGTATGTGATCAAATGATAGATGGTGAGGTTTTTGCAAACGAGAAGTTAACAGCAGGACTAATTAGTACAGCTAACGGTATCTATTATTTATTTGGTGATACTGATGATCAAAATTATAACGAAGATTTATTTTCGTATATAAAAACGGCTATTGAAAAAATAGAGAAGAGATTTACACTCTTCACTTCGAGTGAAGAATGGGAAATGATGATTGAAGAGCGTTTTAGTAATGTACTTCGGAACATCCCGCGAATGAAATTTCAAAGAGTAACTTATGAAGAGAGAAAACGAGGTTGTAACAAAAATACATATGAAGTGAAGCGTATTGATAGAAAAGATATAGCACAAAGCAATGAATTTACAGAGGAATATTATAAAGAATATTGGGGATCAATTGAAGCGTTTTTGAATGATGGTTTTGGATTTTGTATAGAACAAGAAGGAATGATTGTAGCGGAATGTGTTTCGATATTTAGTGGGAATGGGTTTGCTGAAATCGATATTGCAACGCATGAAGCGCATCAAGGGAAAGGGTTAGCTCAAGCTGTTGCAACGCGGTTCATTGAACATTGCATAAAAAATGATATTACACCGTGCTGGGATTGTTATGTAGATAATATTCCTTCGCAAAAATTAGCTAGTAAATTAAGTTTTAATAATCCAATAGAATATAGATTGTTTGTACGTAAGAAAACGGGGGAATAAAAATGAATGTGGAGTTAACAAGATTTAAAGTGAAACAAGGTAAAAGTCATCGTGTAGATGAATGGATGCAGCTTCTTAATGAGAATATGAAAGAAGTGCTTTTGACACTAAACGACGAAAAGATGTACGTTGAGACAATTTTCCGGGAAATAAGAGATGGAGAAGAGTACTTATATTGGTATTCTGTGCAAGGAGAAGGCGGGGCTCTTGTCGAAAATTCTCATCATGAAATTGATAAAAAGCACTTAGTGTTTTGGTATGAATGTATTGATGAAGAAACACCGTCTGTTGATATGAAAACAGAAGTCGTTATGATTCAAGATGTTGTGAAGGAAACGATGAAATAATAGAATAGTATTTTTGTGAGAAGTGCATCAAAATGGATGTGCTTTTTATTATGAAAAATTTTTCGGAAAGGCTGTATACATTTTGTGCTCTCAAACGTTGAGTATATAGAAAGGAGAGCTAGATGAGTCATGAGACGTTTGAATCATTATCAATAGAGAAATCAAAAACTGTGTTTGGATTTCAGAGGAGTTATGCTGATAGAAAGAAAGATGAGTACGAGGATATTAAAATAAACTCTATGGAGTTTATTAAATCTATGAAATCTTTAAGTGAAAATAAAGGGGGATATCAAGAAGGTTTTAGGATAAACTATAATGAGATCAAAAACTTCAAATCAGAAGACTTACCAACATACGGTGTAGTTGTAACAGGCAAAACAGAGAATTTACAAAGTTTACAAGGAGCACCATATATTAAGGCTGCTGTTAGAGGTGTAACAGTTGAGAAATATTGATTACAAGTAATTAATGTGAATAATCAGAAAATTTATGTTATAATATGGGAAAAGGAGGTTTATATGAGGCAAATACATGGAGCAATATATATTTACATAACATTGTTTTTCGTAGGAGCGTCTTATGGGTTGGGGCATGTGTATTCGCATCCTATATTAACCTTTTTGAGTGGAGCATGTATGGCGTTTGCGATTCTTGTCCATCTTTTCTCAGTCTGGATTGTGAAGTTTCAATTAAATATTAGTGAAATAGAAGAAGGTACTTTTTAAAGTGCCTTCTTTTTTAATAATATGGGGGAGGCTCTTGTAGTGATTTTTAAATTTCACATTCAGCTTTTTTGCATATAGACAATAAATAAGTGCTTTTGAATGGAGGGACATTGTGAAGAAAGCATTATTCTTTTTTATTAGCATTTTCTTTTTAGGGAGCTGTTCAATTTCATATGTTACTTTTTCTAGTGAGAGCAAAAGTTGGACGGGGAAATATAAAGGGCATATTAAGGATGACAGTGAAGATGGAATGTTTACATTTCAGTATAAGGGCGGAGATGGAAATACAGAATTTAAAAATTTGGAGATTTCTATTAATGAAGCGTTTCGTACAATGACACAAACGTCAGAAAGTCATAAAGGAGCAAGGATTGAAATGAAATCTTCTTGTGTAAGTTGCGCGCCTTTATCTGAAGATGAACCGATAGAGATTGTGATTAAATGGGATGATAAGTATGAAGAGAAGATGGTGTTAAAGCGGAAATAGTGTAGGATAAGGAGTTAGGAATGAATAGGTATATGAAAATTTCTATGTATATATTTTCAAGTGTATTTCTACTCGTATTATCAGCGTGTACTACAAAACAAGTAGCGGTAAAAGTAATACCTAAAGAAGGATATATTGTATTAAGAAATGACACGGTGTTTTTTGTCGGTGATAAAACGTTTGAAACAAAAGTAGAGTTGCAACATTATATAGAACAACAAATGAAGAAAGAACATCCATCAGATATAGTGTTGAGCTTTAAGGATAAAGACGCATATAATCAATTAAAAACAGGGGATAAAATAAAAGTATGGTCTTCTAAAATACTTGAAAGTTATCCAGCGAAAATGATAGTAGAGAAATTTGAAATAGTAGAGAAATAAAAAAAGGCAGCAATTACGCTGCCTTTTTCTTATTTCACAAATTGTAATTCTTTCGGGAATTTCGTTAAAATTTCTGATCCATCTTTTGTGATGTAAATATCATCTTCAATACGAACGCCACCTACGTTTGGTACGTAAATACCTGGTTCGATTGTGAAGACCATACCTTCTTTTAATAGAGAATTGTTGCCTTCTTTTACATCTGGATATTCGTGAACGCTAATTCCAAGTCCGTGACCAAGTCGGTGTGGGAAGAAGTCTCCGTAACCTGCATCTGCGATAACAGAACGAGCAGCATTATCGATTGCGCCAAGTGTAACGCCTGGTTTACATGCTTCAACTGCTTGTAGTTGTCCAGCAAGTACAGTGTTATAAATACGAGTTTGTTCTTCAGAAAGTTCACCGAATGCTACTGTACGTGTAATGTCAGAGCAATAGCCTTCAATGATTACACCTAAATCAAATAGTACGAAATCGCCACGTTTCATTTTGTTCGCACCTGGAATACCGTGTGGAAGGGCAGAGTTTGCACCTGCTAATACCATCGTATCGAATGACATTTTATGGATGCCTTTTGTTTTTAATTCGTGTTCAATAATTGCTAATACTTCTAGCTCGCTGCGATCTTCTTTAATTGCATTTACACCCACTTCAACAGCATAGTCTGCCATTTTAGCTGCTTCGCGTAAAATAGAAAGTTCTTTTTCATCTTTAATTAAGCGAAGCTCGCGAACTTTCTCTTCGGCTGATTTGAAAGCTGCATTTGGGAATAATTTTGTTAATTCCTCGTAACGTTCTACGTTTAAATGTTCTTTTTCAATTGCAACTGCATTTGCATTGATACCGCGGTCTTTAATTGCTTTTGCAATCATATCCCATGGTTTGTCAGTATCAGTAAATCCGATGATTTCATGTGCCCAGCCAGCGTTACGCGCTTGACCTTCTTCCATTTTAGGACAAATTAAAATAGGTTCTTTTTCTTGGAATACAAACATACCAAGTAGTCTTTCATGTGGTTCGCAGTGGAAGTTCGTCATGTAGAAAACGTTTGGTGTAGAAGTTAAGAACGCAGCTTCTACGTTTTTTTCTTTTAGCCATTGCATTAAATTTTCTAATCTAGCATTCATCGATTGGCACCCCCGAGATATTTAATTACAAATATAACTTTACATCGGATGAAAGCGTTATGACAAGTAAATAGATGTTAGAAAAGACAGGGAATTAAGAAATCATGTAGAATAAAAAGTGTGAATGTGAATAGGGGGGGAATGTAATAATGAAAGTATCTTATCACGGGCATTCAGTTGTAAAGATTGAAACGAATGGAAAAGTTATTTTAATTGATCCATTTTTAACGGGAAATCCGAAAACAGATTTAAAGGCTGAAGATGTAAAAGTTGATGCGATTCTTTTATCGCATGGACATGGTGATCATGTTGGAGATACAGTAGAGCTTGCGAAGAAAAATAATGCGGTTGTTGTAGCACCATTTGAATTAGCGACATTTTTAAGTTGGCAAGGTGTAAATACACATCCGATGCATATTGGTGGCTCGCATGAATTTGACTTCGGCAAAGTGAAGTTTACACAAGCATTCCACGGTTCTAGTTATATTGATGAAGAAAATAAGACGATTACATATACAGGTATGCCAGCGGGTATTTTATTTACAGCAGAAGAGAAAACTTTGTACCATGCAGGAGATACCGCTCTATTCTCTGATATGAAATTAATTGGGGAACTGAATAACATTGATGTAGCATTTTTACCAATTGGTGATAATTTCACAATGGGACCAGAAGACGCTGTTTTAGCTGCAAAATGGATTGGTGCGAAAACAGTTGTACCGATGCATTACAATACGTTCCCAGTTATCGAACAAGATCCATATCAATTTGTAGAAAAACTACAAAATTGTACAGGGAAAGTATTAGAAGCTGGAGAAAGTATTACATTATAAAAAAGAAACCCTTCATTTGAAAAGACAAGTGAAGGGTTTTTACGTGTTCAGTATAGCTTTGAAAGCTTGTGGTTGTTTTGGTGATTCTTTTCTTTTTGGAAGTGATTGTTCAGGTGTTTCATTCAATTCCATCGCAACTTTTTTTCCATCCACGAAAGCTAAAAATACAGCACCTATAACCTCTAAAAATTTTCTCATCATTTATCCGCTCCTTTGTTTCATTTCTTGTCTTAATTGTATATTGAAGCGTCTGGACAAACTATCGGACGAGATGACAATACCATTACATTGTTGTAATAGAACGATTGGTGTAATGTAAGGAGCATTTTGTTGTAAAAAAAATAGTACAGGTATAGAAAGAGAGAGTGTAACAGTTTTGAAAATATAGTATACTGAAAATACAACACATGAAGAATTTAGGGAAAAGAAAGTATGGTGAAACCATTTGGCTACCAAACATAATCAAATTTTAGAACATATTAATAGCCTGCCAGTAGGGCATAAAATTTCTGTGAGGCAAATTGCAAAAGATTTAGGTGTAAGTGAAGGGACAGCTTACCGTGCAATTAAAGACGCAGAAAATAAAGGGTATGTTAGTACAATTGAACGTGTCGGAACAATTCGAATTGAGCAAAAGAAGAAAGAGAATATCGAAAAACTGACATATGCAGAAGTCGTTAACATTGTCGATGGTCAAGTACTTGGAGGCAGAGAAGGACTACATAAAACATTAAATAAATTCGTAATCGGGGCTATGAAATTAGAAGCGATGATGCGCTATACAGAAGCAGGGAATTTACTTATCATCGGTAACCGTACGAACGCACATCAATTAGCACTAGAAGCTGGGGCAGCAGTGTTAATTACGGGCGGATTTGATACGGAAGATCATGTGAAGAAATTAGCAGATGAATTAAAACTGCCGATTATTTCAAGTAGTTACGATACATTTACGGTCGCAACGTTAATTAACCGTGCGATTTACGATCAGCTTATTAAGAAAGAAATTGTACTCGTTGAAGATATTTTAACGCCAATTGAAGAAACGTTATATTTAAAACCAAATGATACAGTGCAGCAATGGCATGCGTATAACGAAGAGACGATGCACGGAAGATATCCGATTGTTGATGAAAATAAAAAGGTATTAGGTATTGTAACTTCTAAGGATATGATTGGTGTTGCAAAAGAAACGCCAATTGATAAAGTAATGACAAAGCATCCAATTACGGTGAATGGAAAAATGTCCGTCGCAGCTGCGGCGCGTATGATGGTGTGGGAGGGTATTGAGTTACTGCCAGTTGTTGATGAAGGAAATAAACTACAAGGGATTATTAGCCGTCAAGATGTACTTCAGGCGTTGCAAATGATTCAGCGTCAACCGCAAGTCGGTGAAACAATCGATGATATTGTAACGAATCAATTTATGACGCCGAAAGAAGCGAAAAATGAGCATTTATATCAATTTTCAGTGACACCGCAAATGACAAATTCAATCGGAACGCTATCTTACGGTGTATTCGCAACGATTGTGACGGAAGCAACGAATCGCGTTATTCGTGCGCAAAAGAAGAGCGATTTAATTGTTGAGAACTTAACAATTTATTTCGTAAAACCAGTTCAAATTGATAATGTTGTATCTGTTCATCCGAAAGTATTAGAAATTGGACGTAAATTTGGTAAGGTTGATGTAGAAGTGCATCATGAAGGTAATGTTGTCGGGAAAGCGTTACTTATGGTGCAGTTAATCGATAAATAAAAAGATGGAACAAATCGTTTTGATTTGTTCCATCTTTTTTTGTTGAAAGGATAGAATTAAAAAAGAAAATAAATTGCGTATTATTTCATATTCATAGTAGAAATAATACGCAATTTGAAGTTGGGGAAATGTCGTACCGATAAGGGGGTGCTGAATGGGAGGGATAATTTTCTTTTTAGTTGTCGTATGTATCATAATTGTTCATGTATTAACACATAGAAGAATGAATGTTATTAAAAAGAAATTGTATTTTGTAAGTTTGATTTTCGCAAGTATTGGCGCCTTTATTCCTATAGCAGGAGGAAATGAGTCTGATTTTCTTTATTTTGGTGTACCAGCTGAAACGTTTGTTTATTATAGTGGTTGGGAAGTCTGGTTTAATCCATTAGGGTTTTTCTTTAACTTTATTTTGTTTTATTGGGTTTTGAAGCTGTTGCTAAAGATATGGGAGGGTTTTAGCTGGAAGACAAAGAAGTAGCAGGATATATATATGGGGAAGTAATTATATGGTTAAAAAACAGAATATTAATTTAATTGGAGTTTATACTATGTTATGATTGTATTGTAAGATAATGGATTTCGAAAGGTGGTATGCCTTATGTCATCAGAATTACTCTTTTTTGGTGGAATCGCACTATTTTACTTTCTTGTGATGATACCGCTTCAGTATTTATACTTACAAGGTTTACATGAAAAAAAGAAACGAACAGGATTATCTCAGCGAGAACTATATGAAAAAATGTCTTTTGAGGAAGAACAATTACATTTTCACGTACAAGGCAATCCCTTTAATATACCATCTGCGTTTGTTGCATATATGATTTTGAAAGTTAAGGGACGTAAAAAAGCATCACAATATTGATGCTTTTTTACGTTGTTTTATAAGATTCGGCTTCTTTGACTGCCAATGGTAGAAAGTGTTTATATTGGCGGAATCCATTAAATGTACTCACGCTGCCAAATATAATAAACAAAATACCAACAATAATACGGGCCGTTGAAAGTTCTAAAAAGAATTGGTTTATCCCGAAAAATAGGACGAATAAGCCGAGTGCCATTGCGGATTTTCCGGAGAGCCACCCTTTCTCCATCGGACGGTTTGTACGAAAGAATTTTGTTTTATAGAAAAGATACAACATAAATGAGACGATAATACAAAAGACTAATACTGGCATAATGCACACTCCCATCACTTCGTATAAAATGGCAAAGAAAAAGAAATATCTAAACTTTCTAACTTTTATTATAAAGCAATTGTTCGCATGTATGAAATATTTTCCGTTATAATGGGGGATAAAGTGAAGAAGTTGAATAAAAAGGAGATTATACATATGCATGAGCAAATTTTAGGAGCAATTAAAGAGTTTGATACGATTATTATTCATCGTCACGTACGTCCGGATCCAGATGCATTAGGTTCACAGGGCGGTCTTAGTACAATTCTACAAGAATCGTTTCCAGAGAAAAATATTTATACGGTTGGGTACAATGAACCGTCATTAGCATATTTACGAGTAATGGATGATATTGAAGATAGTGTATACGAAAATGCGCTTGTTATCGTTTGTGATACAGCAAACCAAGAACGTGTTGATGATCAACGCTATACAAAAGGGAAGATGTTAATTAAAATTGATCATCATCCAAATGAAGATCCGTACGGAGATATTACGTGGGTAGATACGACAGCGAGTTCTACAAGTGAAATGATCTATGAGTTTTATAACTATGGAAAAGATAAAGGATTAAAAATAACAAAAGAAGCAGCCCGCCTTATTTTAGCAGGAATTGTTGGAGATACAGGTCGTTTCTTATTCCCGAATACAACAGCAAAAACACTTCGTTACGTAAGTGAGCTTGTTGATATGGATGTGAAATTCACAGATTTATACAATGAAATGTATAAGACGAAAGAAAAGATTGCTCGTTTAAACGGTTATATTTTACAAAACTTTACGATGGTAGAAGAAGGGGCAGCTTACATTAAATTAACGAAAGAAGTATTAGAAAAGTTTGATGTACTTCCTTCTGAGGCATCCGGCGTTGTTGGAGCGCTTGGTAATATTGACGGATTAAAGGCATGGGTTCTATTTTTAGAGGAAGACGATGTGATTCGTGTTCGTCTTCGCTCAAAAGGACCAGTGATAAATAAATTAGCAATGCAATATAATGGCGGAGGACATCCGATGGCTTCTGGTGCAAAAGCATCTTCTTGGGAAGAAGCGGATCGTCTTTTTGCTGATTTAAGTGAGCTGTGTAGATAAAAATTGGATGTTGGACGAAAGAGAAGGAGGGCGCTGAGGCCCTCCTTCTTTATTTTTCTTTCTCTATAACAATACTAATTTCCAGTACGGTATCAAAAGAGACTGTGTCTACTTTAAAGCGATATATACGATCGTAATGTTTGTACGTTTTATTTTCGATCACTTTTTTGAGTAGGTCCTTATTTTTTGCGATGCTTTGAATGTTTTTCGTTAAAAGATGCTGGAGATCATTATGGATAGAAGTGGTCATGTTTTCGAGTGTAAGGTTGTCTAAATCATATTTTTCTCGATTTATAATTTTTATTTTAATTTCTTGAATTGTTAAGAGCCGCTTATTTTCTGTATTCAATTTCTCTTGATCTTCGAGAAGGACGTGGAGTTTTGCTTCTTGCTTTTCTATAATTTCTCTTTGTTCTGCTATTTTACTAGCTTGTTCCTGCTGAAAAACACCATATATGTACAAAAAAATAAACCAGCTCAAAACGCCTCCAACAGCAGCACCTGCTAAAACTAAATACCATCTTTTGGCTGTATTGGCACTTGGTACTCTCATACATGTTCCTGCGTCAGCCATTTAATAATAATAAGACCAGTTTGCATACCACCAGTTGCAAAAAAAATAAGGAGAATTTGTTTTACGATATCTTTCATATCTCCGCCAAAGAAGCTTCTTTCAAAGCTATAAAAGGTATCGAACGTTCCACCAATCGCTGCAACGAGTGCCCAAATTCTTAAATTTTGGGCAAATTGATTAATATAAGTTAGAGCTGGTTTTCCAATGAGAAATGCACCAAATCCGCCAATTAATGAACCCCCAAGTATAACTCCAAAGGCAATAAAGTAACTAATAATAAGCAGAGAGAAAAAAGTATGTTCTCTTACATCCATCGTCATTCCCCTTTCTTCTTCATATATATGGACAAAGTATGAGAAGTATGTTTTGATTTCCGCTTTCCTCATCACCTATAATAAAAGTAGTCAAATAGGTAAAGAGAGGGTACAACAGTGAAGTTTGTGCATTTACAATGTCAAACCGTTTTTAGTTTGTTAAAAAGTGCTTGTAAAATTGATGAACTTGTCATTCGGGCGAAAGATCTTGGATTTTCATCGCTGGCCATTACAGATGAAAATGTTATGTATGGAGTTATTCCATTTTATAAAGCATGCAAGAAAAATGGTATACAGCCTATTATCGGCTTAACAGCTTCTATTTTTAGTGAAGAAGAAGAAAAGTCTTATCCACTCGTCTTACTTGCTGAGAATGAAATAGGCTACCAAAATTTATTGAAAATTTCTAGCAGCATTATGACGAAGTCAAAAGAGGGTATTCCAAAGAAATGGCTCGCTCATTATGCGAAAGGATTAATTGCAATTTCACCAGGGAAAGACGGAGAGATTGAACAGTTATTATTAGAAGACAAAGAGAGTCAGGCTGAAGAAGTAGCTCATACGTATCAAAATATGTTCAGCAATTTTTATATAAGTTTGCAGCATCATGCGATTCAAGATGAACTGCTTTTACAAGAAAAGCTGCCTGAATTTATTAATAAGGTAAACGTTCCAGTCGTTGCAACAAATGATGTGCGCTACATTAATCAAAGCGATGCACTTGTTCATGAATGTTTATTGTCTGTTGAAGGCGGAACAAAAATGACTGATCCAGATAGGCCGAGAATGAAAACGGATCAGTATTATTTAAAGTCATCGGATGAAATGGAAGCACTATTTTCTCATGCTGAGGAAGCGATTCAAAATACAATAAAAATTGCGGAGCGTTGCCGAGTAGAAATTCCTTTCCATGTAAATCAATTACCGAAATTTCCTGTTCCATCTAACGAGACGAATGATACGTATTTGCGCCGTATTTGTGAAGAAGGTTTGCTTAAGCGATATGGTACGCCGAAAGAAGTACATGTACAGCGTTTGAATCATGAATTACATGTGATTTCTAGTATGGGATTTAGTGACTATTTCCTCATCGTATGGGACTTTATGAAATACGCACATGAAAATCATATTTTAACAGGACCAGGACGTGGATCGGCAGCTGGTTCACTCGTTTCTTACGTATTAGAAATTACAGATATTGATCCGATTGAATATGACTTACTATTTGAAAGGTTTTTAAATCCTGAACGTGTGACACTTCCAGATATTGATATTGATTTTCCAGATATAAGACGTGATGAGATGATTCGATATGTGAAAGATAAATATGGTCAGCTTCGTGTTGCTCAAATTGTAACGTTCGGAACTCTTGCAGCGAAAGCCGCAATTAGGGACATCGCTCGTGTAATGGGGCTTCCGCCAAGAGATATTGATATATTTTCAAAACTTATTCCATCAAAGCTTGGTATAACGTTAAAAGATGCATATGAGGAATCTCAGTCACTCCGCGAGTTTATACAAGGGAATCTTTTGCATGAGCGTGTGTTTGAAATCGCAAAACGTGTAGAGGGATTACCGCGTCATACGTCTATTCATGCAGCCGGCGTTATTATGAGTCAAGAACCGTTAACGGGAAGTGTAGCAATTCAAGAAGGGCATAACGATGTTTATGTTACGCAATATCCAGCTGATGCATTAGAAGAGCTTGGGTTGCTCAAGATGGATTTTTTAGGATTACGTAATTTAACGTTACTTGAAAATATTATAAAGTTTATTGTGAAAAAAACGGGGAAACACATTGATATAAGAAATTTACCTCTTCAAGATGAAAAGACGTTTCAATTGTTAGGAAGAGGGGATACAACAGGTGTGTTCCAGCTTGAATCAGGTGGTATGCGAAATGTGCTTCGTGGGTTAAAACCGAATGAATTTGAAGATATAGTTGCTGTTAACTCGTTATACAGACCGGGACCGATGGAACAAATTCCAACCTTCATTGAATCGAAGCACGGAAAACGACGAATTGAATATTTACATCCAGACTTAAAGCCGATTTTAGAAAGAACATATGGCGTAATTGTATATCAAGAGCAAATTATGCAAATTGCATCGAAGTTAGCTGGGTTTTCGCTTGGAGAAGCGGATTTACTGCGCCGTGCAGTGAGTAAAAAGAATCGTGATATTTTAGATCAAGAACGTAAGCATTTTGTTCAAGGGTGTTTGAAAAACGGATACGATGAGACGGCTTCAGAACAAATTTACGATTTAATTGTAAGATTTGCGAATTACGGTTTTAACCGAAGTCACGCTGTAGCTTACAGTATGATCGGATATCAGCTTGCCTACTTAAAAGCGAATTATACGCTGGAATTTATGACAGCACTATTATCAAGTGCAATTGGAAATGAAGATAAGATTGTGCAGTATATACGAGAAACGAAACGAAAAGGGTTTCATGTTTTGCCGCCGTCTCTTCAGAGAAGTGGTTATAACTTCCAAATAGAAGGGAATGCGATACGTTACAGCTTACTTTCAATTCGAAATATCGGGATGGCTACAGTGACGGCGTTACTCGAAGAACGTGAGGGGAAAATGTTCGAAGATTTATTTGAATTTTGTCTTCGTATGCCATCAAAGTTTGTAACGGAGCGAAATTTAGAAGCGTTTGTCTGGTCGGGATGTTTTGACGATTTTGGTGTTTCGAGAACGAATTTATGGAAAAGTCTTAAAGGAGCGCTAGAGTATGCGAACCTTGCACGTGATTTAGGAGATGCTGTTCCAAAATCAAAATATGTACAAGGAGAAGAGCTATCCTTTATTGAACAGTTAAATAAAGAGAAAGAAGCCCTCGGTTTTTATTTATCTAGCTACCCGACAGCGCAGTATGCGAAGTTAGGAAAAGAATTAGAAATCCCATCTCTCGCTCAGGCGATGCGACATAAGAAAAAAGTACAAAGAGCGATCGTATATATAACAAGTGTGAAAGTGATTCGTACGAAAAAGTTGCAAAAGATGGCGTTTATTACATTCTGTGATCAAAATGATGAAATGGAAGCCGTTATTTTTCCGGAAACGTATATACATTTTTCGGACAGGTTACAAGAAGGGGCAATTGTTTTAGTTGATGGTACGATCGAGAACAGAAACCATAAGTTGCAATGGATTGTGAATGGAGTATATCCGCTGGAAGAAATGGATGTTTATGAAGAAACGAAATACGCATCTGTTTACGTGAAATTGCCGTCTCAATATGAAAAAAAGCTTGTAAATCAAGTTACGAAAATATTGTTTGACTATTCAGGTTTTGCGAAAGTACTAATTTATTATGAAAAGGAACATAAAATGGTACAATTATCTCGAAGTTTATCAATTCATCCGAGTGAAGAATGTCTAGGAGCACTTCGTGAAATTGTCGGCGACGAAAATGTCGTTGTGAAAATATAATGGACAATTTCCCTACATTTCGATTATTATAGTAGTAGTGTTCGTGGTCAGACCACTTGGAGAAATTGATATCAGCAAGAATAATTTGAGGAGAGTGGATAGTTTGTCAACACTTCGTGAAGAAGCACTTCACATGCATAAAGTGCATCAAGGAAAATTAGAAACTGTATCAAAAGTAAAAGTAGAAAATGCAAAAGATTTAAGTCTTGCATATTCTCCAGGGGTTGCAGAGCCTTGTAAAGAAATTTATGACGATAAAAGTAAGGTATATGAATATACAATGAAGGGAAATATGGTAGCAGTTGTGACAGATGGAACGGCTGTACTTGGTCTTGGTAACATTGGACCTGAAGCATCTCTTCCAGTAATGGAAGGTAAAGCTGTATTATTCAAGAGCTTTGCTGGTGTAGATGCATTCCCTATTGCCTTAAATACAAACGATGTAGATAAAATTGTTGAAACTGTAAAATTAATGGAGCCAACTTTTGGCGGTGTAAACTTAGAAGATATTGCAGCACCAAACTGCTTCGTTATTGAAGAACGTTTGAAAAAAGAAACAAATATTCCTATCTTCCATGATGATCAACACGGAACAGCTATCGTAACAGTAGCGGGCCTTGTGAACGCGCTGAAATTAGTTGGAAAGAAAATGTCTGACATTAAAGTTGTCGCAAATGGCGCAGGTGCAGCGGGTATTGCAATCATTAAACTTTTATATCGCTATGGTGTACGTGACGTTATTATGTGTGACCGTAAAGGGGCAATCTATGAAGGTCGCCCTACAGGTATGAATCCGGTGAAAGATGAAGTTGCAAAATATACAAATAAGAATCGTATTGAAGGTTCTTTAGCTGACGTTTTACAAGGTGCGGACGTATTCATTGGTGTATCTGCAGCAGGTGCATTAACTGAAGAGATGGTTCGTACAATGAATGACGATGCAATTATTTTTGCAATGGCGAATCCGGTTCCAGAAATTATGCCAGAATTGGCAAAAGCAGCGGGCGCAGCTGTTGTTGGAACAGGTCGTTCTGACTTCCCGAACCAAGTAAATAATGTACTAGCGTTCCCTGGTATTTTCCGCGGTGCACTTGATGTACATGCGACACAAATTAATGAAGAAATGAAGATGGCAGCTGTACAAGCTATTGCAGAGCTTGTATCAGAGGATGAGTTGAATGCGGACCATATCATTCCGGCGCCATTTGACGCGCGTGTAGCGCCTCAAGTAGCGGCTTACGTTGCGAAAGCAGCAATGGAGACAGGAGTAGCTCGCCGTCAAGTAGATCCAAATGAAGTCGCTGAGAAAACAAAACAATTAGCGCTGATTGGTAAAGAATAAGCGAGGAATTTCCATTGACATCATCAAATACAAAAGTATATCTCGAAATTGTAAAAAAAATCCGTTCCATAATGGAAGAGGATGGTTTAGTAGCGGGGGATCGTTTGCCATCTGAGCGTGAGTTAAGTTCACGCTTAAACGTTGGACGTTCCTCTGTAAGAGAAGCATTGCGTGCTTTAGAACTTGTAGGGTTAATTGAAACGAGACGTGGTGAGGGGACGTTTATTCGAAACTTTTACGATAACGGTCTTGTACAATTAATTGCTCCGTTCTTGCTGCAAGATGAGAAAACAATTCGTGATTTATTACAAACAAAACGATTGCTTGAGAAAGATATGATTCGACTTGTATGTAATTTACCGAAAGAAACGTTTTCTAAAGTGCTAAGTAAATTACACCAAGTGCTTGAAGAAAATGAAGGCTCAATTCCAATGCTTCATCAAACGTTCTTTAAAACACTTATTGAACAATTCGATAATTATTTACTTTATCGCATTTGGATGATCGTAAATGATTATGTTGCAACTCTTTCTTGTGAAATTTCAGGAGATTCTATCGAAATGTATAGAAAGCTTTATGCTGTCTTGAAAGAGAAGCAAGAAAATGATGCGTTAAAAATTTACGATGAATTAGTAGAGAATATACAGTTTCACTCGTAATGTATAAAATTTGTCGAAATGACCATGACACGTTATGACAAACATTCTACCGCATAGCGGTTAAAGTTAAACGTAAAGAGAGAGGTTATTAGACAGATTGAGAAGATAAGGCTAACATCAAACTTTGGTGTTAGCCCCATTTTCTTCTTACGCTAACCTTAGCTCTCAACGAAGGGGGTCAAATTGTGCTAAGAGATTTATTCGTGAAAAAGAAAAAGTACGCTGCAATACCTTCAGAACAAGTACGAAAAGATGTACCAGATGGCGTTATGACAAAATGTCCGAAATGTAAAAAAATCATGTATACGAAAGAGGTACTTAAAAATTTAAAAGTATGCGTGAATTGTGGATATCATCATCCGATGAATGCATGGGAACGCCTTAATAGTATATTGGACGAAGGCTCATTTCGTGAGTATGACAAAGAGATGGTTTCATTAAATCCACTTGAGTTTCCAGGGTATGAAGAGAAACTAGAAAACGATCGTAAGAAGACTGAGTTGAATGAAGCGGTTGTAACTGGTGAAGGAACAATTGATGACATGCTTGTTGTTATTGCAGTAATGGATTCTCGTTTTCGAATGGGGAGCATGGGCTCTGTTGTAGGAGAAAAAATTGCCCGTGCGGTTGAAAAGGCATACGACTTACAAGTTCCATTTATTATCTTTACTGCTTCGGGTGGTGCCCGTATGCAAGAGGGGATATTAAGTTTAATGCAAATGGCAAAAACAAGCGTAGCTTTGAAAAAGCATAGTAATGCAGGAGGACTATTTATTTCTGTTATGACTCACCCGACGACGGGCGGGGTTTCAGCGAGTTTCGCTTCACTTGGTGATTATAATCTTGCAGAGCCAGGTGCACTTATCGGATTTGCTGGTAGACGTGTAATTGAACAAACAGTGCGTGAGAAGCTACCAGAGGATTTCCAAACGGCAGAATTTTTACTAGAACATGGTCAATTAGATGCGGTTGTGCATCGTGATGATATGAGAGAATCGCTCCGTAAGATTTTAGAAGTTCATCAAGGAGGGGAAATGGCTGTATGGCAGAGCTAGAATTTGAGAAACCAGTTGTTGAGCTAAGAAATAAGATTCGTGAACTGAAAGACTATACGAAAAACAGCCAGATGGACTTCAGTGAGGAGATTCGTATTTTGGAAGACAAGCTAGAAAATTTAGAGGAAGATATATACGGCAATATGAAAGTATGGGACCGTGTTCAAATTGCTCGTCATGCAGAACGACCGACAACGCTCGATTATATTGAGCACTTATTTACTGATTTTTTTGAATGTCATGGAGATCGCCTATTTGGTGATGATGCAGCGATTGTCGGCGGCATTGCGAAATATAAGGGGATGCCTGTAACTGTAATTGGGCATCAACGCGGAAAAGATACGAAAGAAAATATTCGTCGTAATTTTGGGATGCCTCATCCAGAAGGATATCGAAAAGCACTGCGTCTCATGAAACAAGCGGAAAAGTTTAATCGTCCTATTATTTGTTTCATCGATACGAAGGGAGCTTATCCTGGTAAAGCAGCTGAAGAACGTGGACAAAGTGAAGCAATTGCCCGCAATCTATTTGAGATGGCAGGTTTAACGGTACCTGTTATTTGTATCGTTATCGGTGAAGGTGGTAGCGGTGGTGCGCTAGGTCTTGGAGTAGGAGATTACATTCATATGCTAGAAAATTCCACTTATTCTGTTATTACACCAGAGGGTGCAGCGGCAATTCTTTGGAAAGATGCAGGGAAAGCGAAGGAAGCTGCAGAAGCAATGAAAATTACGGCAGCAGATTTGAAAGAATTAGGTGTAATTGATGAAATTATTCCAGAGGCAAAAGGTGGAGCTCACCGTAATCTTTTAAAACAGTCAGAAAATATAGACTTAATGATTAGAAAAACTTTTGAACAATTAAACGGAATTTCGAAAGATGAATTAATCGAAAAACGTTATGAAAAATATATGAAAATTGGGCAAGTTTCGTTTTCAAACGCTTCCATTGGGATAAAATAAGAAAAGCGTGCGTTCCTCTTCGCGAATGCACGTTTTTATTATGAAAAGACACATCTTCTCCATTGTGTTTTTATATTTTTTCGTGTTATTTTATTATAAGGCAAATAATCTTTATGAGGTGAGTACAAATGAAACGTATTGGTGTATTAACAAGTGGTGGAGATTCACCTGGTATGAATGCTGCCATTCGTGCAGTTGTTCGTAAAGCGATTTTCCATGATATTGAAGTATATGGTATTTACCATGGATACGCTGGTTTAATTTCTGGTCATATTGAAAAATTAGAACTTGGTTCTGTTGGCGATATTATCCACCGTGGTGGTACAAAATTATATACAGCAAGATGTCCTGAGTTTAAAGACCCAGAAGTACGACTAAAAGGAATCGAGCAATTAAAGAAACATGGTATTGAAGGACTTGTTGTTATTGGTGGAGATGGTTCTTACCAAGGCGCAAAAAAATTAACTGAGCAAGGATTCCCATGTGTAGGTGTACCAGGTACAATCGACAATGATATCCCTGGAACAGACTTCACAATTGGTTTCGATACAGCTTTAAATACTGTTATTGATGCAATTGATAAAATTCGTGACACAGCTACATCTCATGAACGTACATATGTTATCGAAGTAATGGGACGTCATGCTGGAGATATCGCATTATGGGCTGGTTTAGCTGATGGTGCAGAAACAATCTTAATTCCAGAAGAAGAGTATGACATGGAAGATGTTATCGCTCGTCTGAAACGCGGTAGTGAACGTGGCAAAAAGCACAGTATTATCGTTGTAGCTGAAGGTGTTGGAAGTGCAATTGACATCGGTAAGCACATTGAAGAAGCAACAAGCTTTGATACTCGTGTAACTGTATTAGGTCACGTACAACGTGGTGGATCACCAAGTGCACAAGACCGTGTATTAGCAAGTCGCCTTGGCGCGCGCGCAGTTGAATTGCTAATTGATGGCAGAGGTGGACGCTGTGTAGGTATCCAAAACAATAAACTTATTGATCATGACATTATCGAAGCGTTAGCTCAAAAGCATACAATCGATAAAGATATGTATCAATTATCTAAAGAATTATCCATCTAATCGGCTTAATGCCTTGTATTTGGGAACGGTTTCATAATTTTCGGAGGTGCAATATGCGTAAAACTAAAATTGTATGTACTATAGGTCCTGCTAGTGAAAGTATTGAGAAATTAGAGCAATTAATTGAAGCGGGTATGAACGTTGCTCGTTTAAACTTCTCTCATGGTAGCCATGAAGAGCACGGCGCTCGTATTAAAAACATTCGTGAAGCTTCAAAGAAAACTGGTAAAACAGTTGGTATCTTACTTGATACAAAAGGTCCAGAAATCCGTACTCATGACTTCGTAGACGGACAAGCTGAGCTTGTAACAGGTGCAGAAGTAGTTCTTTCTACTGAGCAAGTATTAGGTACTGCAGAGAAATTCTCTGTATCTTATGCTGGTCTTTATGATGATGTTGACCCAGGTTCTCGTATTCTAATCGATGACGGTCTTATCGAACTAGAAGTAATCGAAAAAGCTGACGGAAACATCCGCACAAAAGTATTAAACAGCGGAACTGTAAAAAATAAAAAAGGTGTTAACGTACCAAACGTAAGCATTAAGCTTCCTGGTATCACTGAAAAAGACGTAAAAGATATCGTTTTCGGTATCGAACAAAAAGTTGATTTCATCGCAGCATCTTTCGTGCGTAAAGCATCTGACGTATTAGAAATTCGTGAATTATTAGAAGGACATGACGCTCAATACATCCAAATCGTACCAAAAATCGAAAACCAAGAAGGTATCGACAATATCGATTCAATCTTAGAAGTTTCTGACGGTTTAATGGTTGCTCGTGGTGATATGGGTGTAGAAATTCCACCAGAAGAAGTACCATTAGTGCAAAAACGTCTAATCAAAAAATGTAACGTATTAGGCAAACCAGTTATTACTGCAACGCAAATGTTAGATTCTATGCAACGTAACCCACGTCCAACTCGTGCGGAAGCAAGTGACGTAGCTAACGCAATCTTCGATGGTACAGATGCAATTATGCTTTCAGGTGAAACTGCTGCGGGTCAATACCCAGTAGAAGCTGTAACAATGATGGCTAACATTGCAGTACGTGTTGAAAAATCATTACAATATGAAGATATGTTCAAAAAACGTATTAAAGAGTTCACTCCAACAATTACAGATGCAATTAGTCAATCTGTTGCGCACACAGCACTTGCTCTTGATGTAGCTGCAATCGTAGCTCCAACAGAAAGTGGATATACTGCGAAAATGATCTCTAAATACCGTCCGAAATCTCCAATCGTAGCTGTAACAACTGATGAGCAAGTAGGACGTCGTCTTGCACTTGTTTGGGGTGTACAAGCATTTATGGCTGGAAAACGTGCAGCGTCTACTGATGAAATGTTAGATACTGCAATTCAAACAGGTATGGATGCAGGTCTAATCGGACTTGGAGATACTGTAGTAATCACTGCTGGTGTTCCGGTTGCTGAAACTGGTACAACAAACTTAATGAAGATCCACGTTGTTGGTGAAGAAGTTGCTAAAGGACAAGGAATTGGTCGTAAAGCTGCAAAAGGTAAAGTAGTTGTAGCAAAAACAGCTGCTGAAGCTGTAGCGAACGTAAACAAAGGTGATATCCTTGTTACAACAAGCACTGATAAAGATATGATTCCTGCAATTGAAAAAGCTGCTGCTTTAGTTGTTGAAGAAGGTGGCTTAACAAGCCATGCGGCTGTTGTAGGTGTATCTATCGGTATTCCTGTTATCGTTGGTGTAAACGGCGTAACAACAACTTTAAAAAATGGCCAAGAAGTAACAGTTGATGCAGCACGCGGAATTGTTTATAATGGACATGCGGAAGTGCTATAAGAAGTAATACGGAGAGAAGGAGCGGAGTCCTTCTCTTTTTTTTACACAAAAAAGGATAGAGATAGCTTTAAACGCCTGAAATCACTCCAGGAAACGTTTGTTATAACGCTCACCGGAAGAGTTGTTTATCTTTTGCGAGGCTTATATGGGCGTTGTAAGGGGCTTAGAAGAGGGTTGGTAAGGTGAAAGGAAGATACTTAAACCTTTGAAATGAAATATGAAGGAGTGCGAGCTATGAAGTGGTTACTATTCTTGCTTATTTTAATACCGGCGATTGAAATTACAGTCTTAATTGGATCAAGTCATGTAATAGGTTTATGGTCTACGTTCGCTATGATTGTATTTACAGGTATTGTAGGCGTGTATTTGGCGAAACGACAAGGGTTTAAAATAGTTAGAGAGATTCAATTTAGGTTAAATAGAGGAGAAATGCCGGGTGATGCCGTCCTGGATGGTATTTTCGTCTTTATAGGAGGTATTCTTTTAGTACTTCCTGGATATGTGACGGATATAATAGGTTTTATCTTTGTTATCCCAGTAACGAGGGCTTTATTGAAGCCAATTGTTATGAAATGGATTGATTGGAAATTGAGAAAGAAGGCTACTATTATTGTTCAGAAATAACACTTAGATTATAGCGATCTAAGTGTTATTTTTTTATTGTATTTTCTATTTATACCTCTGGTAGTTAATGCTAGGTAGAATACAGGGGTTACGGATTGGAAGTTTTACATCAGGGTAATATTTTTTTGTGTTGTTAGTGTGAAAAAGTTAGATGAGAGAAAAAAACTACTGATTAAAGGAGTATTTCACTCTGTTTTGTATATTTATTCATTTACATAAAAAGTAATAAATGTAAGTAATAATTATAAATTAAATAGAATAAAAATGTAAAAATACCGCGAAATATGCGTTTTTCATGAAAAAAACAAGAAAATTATCCTTTTTTAGGAAATCCTCTCGTTTGAAATGTAGTTAGTATAAAAATAAGTACAATGAATAATCAGTGGGAAATTCCCACTGATTACAGTTAAGTTTTTGTTGTATGTGAATTAGAAAATATTATTTTGATGGTGAGCCTTTAATGAATTTCCATAAGTCATGGAAAACGTGGGCTTTGTGTAATGTGTTAAGTAGTACTAATGTGACTGGACCGATGATTAATCCTAAAAAACCAAAGAGCTTAAAGCCGACAAATAAAGCGATGAGTGTCGCTAATGGATCAAGTCCAATATTAGATGAAAGTACTTTCGGCTCCATGATTTGTCTTTGGACAATCACGACGATGTATAAGATGAGAAGACCGATGGCGAATGCGGTGTCGCCTGTGAAAAATACGTATATAACCCAAGGGACGAAGACGGCTCCAGTTCCTAAGTATGGGAGTAAATCTACAACTCCTGTAATAATCGCGATAGTAATTGCGTATGGCACGCGTAATATTAAAAGGCCGATTAGTACAATGACAGTTGTCATAGATACGAGTGTAAGTTGTGCTTTAACAAAACCAAACAAAGCTTTTCTTAAATCGACAAAAATAGTTTTTCCGTATCCGTGTACACGATTAGGTAAAAGTTTTCTTACTTTATGAGCAAGATGGTGCCAATCGTAACTAATGAAGAAAGTTGCCAATAAAATGAATACAAGGACAGTTAAAGTTGTTGGTAATGCGCTAATGAAATTTGTTAATCCGCTTATAATAGCGGTTAAAAGTTCTTTCATTTGTGTCGTTGCTTCAGTGCCTAAGTTTTGAATGTTTTGTGTAATAGTATATCGTTGTGGTTCGCCGAGATGATTAAATTTAGAGATTAAATCATCGTAGAGAGGCATAATATGATTAAGCGCAAATTGTTGAGCGAATGCAACGATATCTGGGAACTTCACTGTAACAATTTGAAGTAAGTATGTTGTGGCGGATATTGCTTCAGTTACAAGGTATGTAACAAGTCCGACGATAGCCCCGAATACGAGAATTAAGCTAACGAGTACTGCTAATGCACGAGGGAATTGTAGTTTTTGATTAAGGAAATTGACGACGGGATTAATCAAATAAGCGAATGCAAAAGCGATAATAAAAGGATAGATAAGTCCTGACATGTACAGTAATACATAGAACCCAACTACCGTTGCTACAATGACAAATATGAGTCGCAATATCATATATAGTAAGTTTCGATTCAAAGATGTGTACCTCCCATTCCAATTTGTATTATCCTAATTCGTTCAACTTATAACGAGTGAGATTCACTGATTAAAGTTTCGCTTTATGTTATAGTGGAATGATGGATTTTTCCTGCTTTTTCAGTACATGAACGACTGTAAAAGCTTGTTGATGATGCTTCTACTATATGGTAAAAACTTCATTTTCTCTTCTTTTTATTTTACCTGTTTCTTGTTAGAAAAGAAAGGAGAGACCATCGTTTTCAAAAATGTATATATGCTTTGATTTTTTTGGTTACAGTCTCATTTTGTAAGTTAAAAATGCATACAAAAATGAAATTGTTGGCTTATTCTCATTGGCAAATAGACATCGATATGACATGTATAACGATAGGTTTAAAGGTATTTTGGTTTGGAAACAAGTTCATTATTTTCAGAAAGGAAGTGCAATCATGATTAGTCAGTCAACGTTATTTTTATTCATACTACTTATTATAGGATTAATTGCTAAAAACCAATCGCTTACCGTAGCTGTTGGAGTTTTATTTTTATTGAAGTTTACGTTTTTAGGTGATAAAGTCTTTCCTTATTTACAAACGAAAGGAATTAACCTTGGTGTGACGGTTATTACAATTGCGGTGCTCGTCCCAATTGCGACGGGGGAAATAGGGTTTAAACAACTCGGAGAAGCGGCGAAATCATACTATGCATGGATTGCTTTAGCCTCAGGAGTGGCAGTTGCTTTGTTGGCGAAAGGTGGGGTGCAATTATTAACGACGGATCCTCATATTACAACTGCACTTGTTTTTGGGACAATTATAGCTGTAGCTTTATTTAATGGAGTCGCTGTAGGTCCATTAATTGGGGCTGGAATTGCCTATGCAGTTATGAGTATTATACAAATGTTTAAATAAGGAATTTTATAGTAATATAAAATTTTTGAATTCTTTCTGTTCACAAAAGTCAGATAATTGTTTATAATAGGATTAGAAACTTTGAAAAGTTACATAACAGCAGAGACTATACACCAGATAAAATAAAAACAACATAAAACAATTTTATAATGATATTGTTTTATGTTGTTTTTATCATAAACTCTTCGGGATTCATTTTCCTCACTAACTTGTTGTTCTGAGCGTGAGGATTCGGGGAGACATTCACGCTCATGCTTTCCATGTAGCAATGGACAATAAGAGGGGAACATCGCAACAAATTTGCATGAACGTGCATTTTGCTTGCCTAAAGAGTGAACGAGCGTTCATAATTTATAAGGGGAGCAAATAGATATAAGGAGCAAGGTTGGGAGAATTTTCAGGAAAAGGAGAGAATGTCATGACTGTTATTCGAGGTTTAGAAGGGGTAGTAGCAACAACATCATCTGTGAGCTCTATTATTGATGATACATTAACTTATGTTGGGTATAATATTGATGATTTAGCTGAGAATGCTACATTTGAAGAAGTAGTGTACTTATTATGGCACCGCAAGCTTCCTAACGAAAAAGAACTAGCGGAATTTAGTGCAACTGTATCTGAATACTATAAAGTACCAGGTGAAATTTTAACATATTTGAAACAAGTAGATTTAAAAATCGCGCATCCGATGTCTGTTTTACGAACTGCGATTTCCATGCTATCATTATACGATGAGAGCGCTGAAATTATGGATGAGAAGTCCAATTATTTGAAAGCGGTTAAATTACAGGCTCAAGTAGGAACTTTAATTGCTGCTTATGCAAGAATTCGCAAAGGTTTAGATGTTGTTGAGCCAAGAAAAGATCTATCGTTAGCTGGAAACTTCTTGTACATGTTAAATGATCGTGAGCCAAATGAAGTTGAAATTGAGGCTTTTGATAAGGCGCTTGTACTTCATGCAGATCATGAGTTAAACGCTTCTACATTTACTGCACGTGTTTGCGTAGCTACACTTTCAGATGTGTATTCTGGTATTACAGCAGCAATCGGCGCATTAAAAGGTCCTCTTCACGGCGGGGCAAATGAAAATGTAATGAAGATGTTAACTGAAATTGGCGAAGAAGAAAATGTAGAATCATATATTCATAATGCTCTTCAAAATAAAGTGAAAATTATGGGATTTGGCCATCGCGTATATGAGCATGGTGATCCACGCGCGAAACACTTACGCGAAATGTCTAAGAGATTATGCGTGCTTTTAGGAGAAGACAAATGGTATAATATGTCTATCAAAATTGAAGACATTGTAACAAAAGAAAAAGGTCTTCCACCAAATGTTGATTTCTATTCAGCTTCTGTATACCACTGTTTAGGAGTTGACCATGACTTATTTACACCTATCTTTGCGATTAGCCGTATGTCAGGCTGGTTAGCTCATATTCTAGAACAATATGAAAACAACCGTTTAATTCGTCCGCGTGCTGATTATAATGGACCTACGCATCAAGTATATGTTCCAATCGCACAACGATAAGCGAAAAACACTATTTTGATAGTGAAAATACGCTTTCAAAAGTCTGATTTTTTTGGGAAGATGTAATGATTAGAATATTTTAATTTGACTAACGGTTTGAACTGAGGGGTTATTCCCTCAGTTTCATACATATGAAATTTCAAACATGGGGGTTATCACATTGACGACAGGTGAAAAAATTACTGTAACTAATGGTGTTATGAATGTACCAAACAATCCGATTATTCCATTTATCGAAGGAGATGGAATTGGTCCTGATATTTGGGCAGCAGCATCTCGCGTACTAGAAGCAGCAGTTGAGAAAGCATATGATGGTGAGAAGAAAATCGTTTGGAAAGAAGTGCTTGCAGGGGAAAAAGCATTCAACCAAACAGGCGAGTGGTTACCTGAAGAGACTTTAAATTTAATTCGCGAATATTTAATCGCAATTAAAGGTCCACTTACAACTCCAGTTGGCGGTGGTATTCGTTCTCTAAACGTAGCACTTCGTCAAGAATTAGATTTATATGTATGTCTACGTCCAGTTCGTTACTTTGAAGGTGTTCCTTCACCTGTAAAACGTCCGGAAGATACTGATATGGTTATTTTCCGTGAAAATACAGAAGACATTTATGCTGGAATTGAATATGCACAAGGTTCTCCAGAAGCAGAAAAAGTTCTTGCTTTCTTAAAAGAAGCAATGGGTGTTAATAAAATCCGCTTCCCAGAAACATCTGGCATTGGTATTAAACCAATCTCAGAAGAAGGGACAAAGCGTCTTGTTCGTGCTGCAATTCAATATGCAATTAACGAAAAACGCTCTTCTGTTACATTAGTTCATAAAGGAAACATTATGAAATTTACAGAAGGTGCTTTCAAAAACTGGGGTTACGAAGTAGCGGAACAAGAATTCGGCGACAAAGTATTTACTTGGGCTGAATATGATCGTATCGTTGAAAAAGATGGAAAAGATGCAGCGAATAAAGCGATGGCAGACGCAGAAGTGGCTGGGAAAATCATCGTAAAAGATTCTATTGCAGATATCTTCTTACAACAAATTTTAACTCGTCCACGTGAGTTTGATGTTGTTGCAACAATGAACTTAAACGGAGACTACATCTCTGATGCACTTGCTGCACAAGTAGGTGGAATTGGTATTGCACCTGGTGCAAACATTAACTATGTGACTGGACATGCCATCTTTGAAGCTACACATGGTACAGCTCCAAAATATGCAGGTTTAGATAAAGTAAACCCATCTTCAGTTCTTCTTTCAGGTGTACTATTATTAGAGCACTTAGGATGGAACGAAGCTGCGAATTTAGTAACTGATTCAGTTGAGAAAACAATTGCTTCAAAAGTAGTAACATATGATTTCGCACGCTTAATGGAAGGTGCAACAGAAGTGAAATGTTCTGAGTTCGCTAATGAACTTATTAAAAACATGGATGTAGCGATAATCAAAAACGCATAATTAAAGCGGGGGGTAAATTATGACAATCAAACGCAAGAAAGTTTCAGTCATCGGTGCAGGATTTACAGGAGCAACAACGGCATTCTTATTAGCACAAAAAGAACTTGCAGATGTTGTATTAGTGGACATTCCACAGCTGGAAAATCCAACAAAAGGGAAAGCGTTAGATATGTTAGAAGCGAGCCCAGTACAAGGTTTTGATGCTAACATTATTGGTACATCTGATTACGCAGATACTGCTGATTCTGACGTTGTCGTTATTACAGCTGGTATTGCGCGTAAGCCTGGTATGAGCCGTGATGATTTAGTAGCAACAAACTCTAAAATTATGAAAAGTATTACGCGCGACATTGCAAAACATTCACCAAATGCGATTATTGTTGTATTAACAAATCCGGTTGATGCAATGACATATTCTGTATTTAAAGAAGCAGGATTCCCGAAAGAGCGTGTTATCGGTCAATCGGGCGTATTAGATACAGCTCGTTTCCGTACATTCATTTCACAAGAATTAAATCTTTCTGTAAAAGACATTACAGGATTTGTTCTTGGTGGACATGGTGACGATATGGTACCTCTTGTACGCTATTCCTATGCAGGTGGCATTCCGTTAGAAACATTAATTCCAAAAGAGCGTTTAGAAGCAATCGTAGAACGTACACGTAAAGGTGGCGGTGAGATTGTAGGCTTATTAGGAAACGGTAGTGCATATTATGCGCCAGCAGCTTCTTTAGTTGAAATGACAGAAGCAATCTTGAAAGATCAACGCCGTGTATTACCTGCTATTGCATACCTTGAAGGTGAGTATGGTTATAGTGACCTTTACTTAGGGGTACCAGTAATTCTAGGTGGTAACGGAATTGAAAAAATTATTGAATTAGAACTTCTTGAAGATGAAAAAGAAGCGTTAGATCGCTCTGTAGAATCTGTACGTAACGTTATGAAAGTTCTTGTTTAATAATTAAATATAAGCGGAAAAAGATTCGGGGCCCCGAATCTTTTTCTACTATTTATTGAAATGTTTTTTTGAAATAATATGAAAACGCTATCATTTAGTGTGTCCTATAATGAAACTATAGACTTATACTATATATTGCCCTCATCATAGTAAATTTCGGATAAGGTATCGCTTTTAGTAGGATAATAAGGTGAAAAAATCGGAGGGGGTTGTAACATGTTAAAGAAAAAAGTTCAAATTGGTCGTAGAATGGATGAAATTACAGTAGGAGAGAAATTATCTATCACTGAAAAAATTGAGGATAAAGATTTGTTATTGTACTTAGGTTTAACGAATGATGCCAATCCATTATATATTCAGCATGATTACGCATCCCAAACTCCGTATGAAAAGCCGATTGTACCAAGCATTATGCTAACAGGGCTGATTACAACGGCGGTTACGAAATATTTACCAGGTCCAGGTAGTCATATTACTAGGAAGGATCTTACGTTCGTGAAACATGTTCACCATTATGAAACGTTACAAATCCACTTTGAAGTTGTGGCTGTTTCAGAGGAGGAACATACAATTGATATGATTGTATCTGCTCATGATGAAAAAGGAAATACTGTTGTGAAAGGCTCATTAACAGTAACACCGCCTTTTAAATCTGTTTCTATTATGGAAAAAGCATTAGATAATTTTTAAAAATGAAAGTTAGAATGATATAAAAGTAGCGCTGGTCATATTCTTATTAAGGGTATGCTAGCGCTACTTTTTGTTTAAACGGGGGTGAACAGTATGACTGTGAAATGGAAAAGAGAAGACATAATCTTTGAAACGATAAGAGAAGCTGAGGTGTGGGCCGATTCAATCGCGAATGAAATGTACGGGAGAGTATTTGGTGGATATGAAACACCGGATTATAAAATAGCGTATGCTCTTGCGTTTTTCTTAGGACAAGAGAGAGAATTTATAGTTCATACGGAAAAAGACTTTAAAAAGGATAGATGTATCTATAAAGTCTGGGTAACCACTTGATAACTGAGGGGAACGCGATTATGGAATAAAGATAGCACAATCTGAATCCATGAATAGACAATTATATTGAGAGGGACCTTGTTTTCTAGTATGATGAGAATAACGGGGAAAATACTAGGATGAAGAAGGTTTCAAGTCTATAACTTGGAGGAAAAGAATGAACAATCGTATTTTAGTAGTTGATGATGAGGAATTTATCTTAACTTTAATTGAATTTAATTTACAACAAGCTGGGTTTGAAGTTATAACAGCGATGGATGGAGAAATGGCGCTTCAAAAAGCGACAACAGAACGTCCAGATTTAATTATATTAGATTTAATGCTTCCGAAAATGGATGGTATGGAAGTTTGTAAAGAATTACGATTGCAACGTGTCATGACACCGATTTTAATGTTAACAGCAAAAGATGATGAATTTGATAAGGTACTCGGTCTTGAACTTGGGGCGGATGATTATATGACGAAGCCGTTTAGTCCAAGGGAAGTTGTTGCTCGTGTGAAGGCGATTTTGCGCCGTACGAAATTACAACAAGAAGAACAAGTTGCAGAAGCACCAGATGAAGATAGCATCATAATTGCAGAACTTAAAATTTTACCGGAGTTTTATGAGGCTTATTTCCAAGGAAGAAAGCTTGAATTAACACCAAAAGAATTTGAACTACTTGTGTATCTCGCGAAAAATAAAAGTCGTGTATTAACTCGTGACCAATTATTGAGTGCTGTATGGAATTATGATTTTGCCGGTGATACTCGAATTGTTGATGTCCATATTAGCCATTTGCGCGATAAAATTGAACAAAATACGAAAAAACCGACGTACATTAAAACGATACGTGGTTTAGGTTATAAATTAGAGGAGCCAAAAGGGGATGAATAAATTTCGCTCCAGGCTTCTTTTTACATTTGTTTCTCTTATCGTTTTTATTTTAGTTGGACTAGGTGTATTATTAGAAACTGTATTTGAAAATTACTATATAGATCATGCTAAAGAGAGAATGGTAAAAGAGACAAGATATGTTGCTGTATTAGCAGAGGAGCAAGGGTTTGAATCAGTTTTAAAAAAGCCGTATGTATTTGAAAAGTTAGAAGAACAAATACCAGCTTCTATTATATTTGTTGATGAAAAAAATAAAGTTCAATATAGCGGAGGGCAACAATCTGCATTTAGTCAAGAGATGATTAAAGAACTTTCTTCTGAAACAGCAAAACAAAGAAATAAAGTTATTACGAAAGAAACGGATCAAAAGAATGAATTTTATCATGCTGTGTTCGTTCAGGATGTAGCAGGGAAACAAGGATATATTTTGGTGAAAAGTACAATCGATACTTTGAGGGACGTTCACCAAAAAACGTGGGGATTATTAATTATCGGATTTGTTATCGCGTGTCTCGTTGTCGTATTTTTAGGTATGAAAATTACAGGGCAATATATTAGGCCGATTGAATCCGTTACGAAAGTGGCTATTGAATTAGCGAAGGGAAATTATAAAGCACGCGCTTATGAAAGTCATTCGGATGAAACAGGAATGCTAAGTAAAGCAATTAATATTTTAGCACGTAATTTACAAGAGATGACACTTGAGCAAGAAATGCAACAAGATCGTTTGCATACATTAATTGAAAATATGGGAAGTGGAATGATTTTAATTGATAGTCGTGGTTATATAAACCTTGTAAACCGTTCTTATAAGGAGACCTTCCACGTAACAGACGAAGAATATTTAGACCGTTTATACTATGAGTCGTTTCATCATACGGAAATTATTGAGCTCGTAGAAGAAATCTTTATGACAGAAGTGAAAGTGCGTAAACAAATGTTATTGCCGCTTGGAATTGAGCGAAAGCATTTCGAAGTATATGGAGCACCGATTATCGGGACGAACCATGAATGGAAAGGAATTGTTCTCGTATTCCATGACATTACTGAGCTAAAGAAATTAGAACAAATGAGAAAAGACTTTTTAGCGAATGTTTCTCATGAACTAAAGACACCGATTACTTCTATTAAAGGTTTTTCAGAAACACTCTTGGACGGAGCGATGGATAATAAAAAATTCTGCGAACATTTCTTACATATTATTTTAAAAGAAAGTGAGCGCATGCAAGGATTAATTGAAGATTTATTAGATTTATCAAAAATCGAGCAGCAAGGGTTTAGACTAAATATGGGTACGGTTGATATGAAGGGTATTCTTGAAGACATTCACATGGTGCTCGATAATAAAGCGGGAGAAAAAGAAATCTCTTTACAAGTGAATGTATTGAAACGAGTTTCCGTTATTGGAGATCCGAGCCGCTTAAAACAAATCTTTATTAATTTAATTAATAATGCAATCGTATATACGCCGGCTGGCGGCGTTGTTTCAGTTGAATTATTAGAGGATAAATATAATGCGTATATAAAGGTGTCGGATACTGGAATTGGTATTAGTAAAGAAGAAATCCCTCGTATATTTGAACGTTTTTATCGAGTTGATAAAGCGAGAAGTAGGAATACGGGTGGAACGGGTCTTGGTTTATCAATTGTGAAACATTTAGTTGAAGCACATCAAGGTACGATTACGGTGGATAGTGAGGTTGGGGAAGGAACGACATTTACAGTTGTTTTACCAAAATCAGCTACTGAAAAATAGGATGAAGGATATTTACAATATATTAACATTGGCTTAATTAAATATTAATAAAGCTCTGTTAATATAATAGATGAAAACCCCTTCATCCAAGGAGTAATTTTGGACGAGAATAGTTATGCTGTTCTCGTCACTTCCCTTTTATGTTAGTAAACGTTTGTATATATGATAGAAAATAGCCGTTATTTTTCTTCTCTCTATTAGTCATGTTAATATAGAGAGAGGACAGGAACGGTTTTTTTCTGTGGAAAAAATCGTTTCAAATATGTATGGGGAGGTTTGTAGTTTGGAAAAAAAAGTCGTATTAGTAGATGGTAATAATATCGCGTATCGTGCTTTCTTTGCACTACCGCTTTTAAATAACGACAAAGGTATACATACGAACGCAATTTATGGTTTTACAATGATGTTAATGAGGATACTAGAGGAAGAAAAACCGACGCATATGCTTGTGGCGTTTGATGCGGGGAAAACAACATTCCGTCATAAAACGTATAGTGATTACAAGGGAGGACGTCAAAAGACTCCACCAGAGTTATCAGAGCAATTCCCGTTTATTCGTGAGATGCTTGATGCATTTAATGTTCCGCGCTATGAATTAGAAAACTATGAAGCGGATGACATTATGGGAACGCTAGCGAAGGAAGCGAGTGAGCAAGGGGCTTATGTAAAAGTTATTTCAGGAGATAAAGACTTACTTCAACTTGTTTCCGATAATACACTTGTATGTATTCCGCGCAAAGGGATTACAGAAGTAGATGAATATACGACAGAAGCTTTATTTGAGAAATATAGCTTATCACCAAAGCAAATTATCGATATGAAAGGTTTAATGGGAGACCAGTCAGATAACATTCCAGGTGTACCAGGTGTTGGTGAGAAGACAGCCATTAAATTATTAACGCAATTTGAAACGGTTGAAGCAGTATATGAAAACTTAGATCAAGTGAGCGGAAAGAAATTAAAAGAAAAGTTAGAAGCAAATAAAGAACAAGCTCTTATGAGTAAAGAACTTGCGACTATTATTACAGATGCACCAATTACTGTGCATGTAGATGATATGGAATATAAAGGGTATGAACCAAGTGATGTTATTCCAATGTTTGAGAATTTAGGATTTACATCTCTTTTAAATAAGTTAGGCGTTACGCCTGAAGAAACAGCTCCAGCTGAATTAGATGATATTACATTTGATATTGTGGAAGAAGTTACAGAAGAAATGCTTCAGCAAGATAGTGCGCTTATTGTAGAAGTGCAAGAAGATAACTATCATAAAGCGGATATCCAAGGTTTTGGTATTCAAAATGAAAATGGTTGTTACTTTATTTCGGCAGACATTGCTCTTAAATCAGATGCTTTCAAAGTATGGCTTGCAAATGGAGAAATGAGAAAGCATACATTTGATGCGAAGCGAGCTATCGTTTCTCTTAAGTGGAAAGGTGTAGATATTCAAGGGATTGATTTTGATTTATTAATTGCTGCTTATCTACTTGATCCAGCTGATACAGATAAAGATTTTCGTGCCGTAGCAAAAATGAAAGAAACACATGCCGTGAAATCTGATGAAGAAGTTTACGGAAAAGGTGCGAAGCGTGCAGTTCCAGAGTTAGATGTAGTAGCGGAGCATGTAGCTCGTAAAGTGCATGTATTATATGATGTAAAGCAAACATTCATTGAAGAGTTAAAAAAGAATGAGCAATATGAACTGTTTACAGAGTTAGAATTACCACTTGCACGTGTATTAGCTGATATGGAAGTAAAAGGTGTAAAAGTTGATACGGAGCGTCTTCGTAATATGGGAGAAGAACTTGCAGGTAGATTAAAGGAAATGGAACAGGAAATTTATAAGCTTGCAGGAACGGAATTTAACATTAATTCACCGAAGCAACTTGGAGTTATTCTGTTTGAGAACTTAAACTTACCAGTTATTAAAAAGACGAAAACAGGTTATTCTACGTCAGCGGATGTATTAGATAAACTTATGGATCATCATGAAATTATCCCTAATATTTTACATTATCGTCAATTAGGAAAGCTAAATTCAACTTACATTGAAGGTTTATTGAAAGTTGTACATGAAGATTCATCTAAAATCCATACTCGTTTCAATCAAGTGTTAACGCAAACAGGTCGATTAAGTTCAACAGATCCGAACTTACAAAATATCCCGATTCGATTAGAAGAAGGAAGAAAGATTCGTCAGGCATTCGTTCCATCAGAAGAAGGATGGATCATGTACGCGGCTGATTATTCACAAATCGAACTTCGTGTGCTTGCTCATATTGCAAATGATCCTGGGTTAGTTGAAGCGTTCCAACATGACATGGATATTCATACGAAAACAGCTATGGATGTATTTGGTGTTGGGAAAGATGAAGTAACATCTAACATGAGACGACAAGCAAAAGCAGTTAACTTCGGAATTGTGTATGGGATTAGTGATTATGGTCTTTCGCAAAACTTAGGAATTACAAGAAAAGCAGCAGCAGAATTTATTGAAAAGTATTTAGAAAGTTTCCCTGGTGTACAAGAATACATGGATGAAATCGTAAAAGATGCGAAACAAAAAGGGTATGTGGTTACATTATTAAATCGTCGCCGTTATATTCCGGAAATTACGAGTCGTAATTTCAATTTACGTAGCTTTGCTGAGCGTACAGCTATGAATACACCAATTCAAGGTAGTGCGGCTGATATTATTAAAAAAGCGATGATTATTATGGCAGATCGTCTAGAAGAAGAAGGATTACAAGCACGTCTTCTTCTGCAAGTACACGATGAATTGATATTTGAAGCACCAAAAGAAGAAATTGAAATATTAGAGAAGCTTGTACCTGAAGTAATGGAGCATGCAATTGAACTAGCAGTTCCATTGAAAGTTGATTATTCTTACGGTCCAACTTGGTACGACGCGAAATAAGGACGTGATGAAATGCCTGAATTACCAGAGGTTGAAAATGTTAGACGGACGCTTGAAAATCTTGTAACAGGAAAAACGATTGAAGATGTTGTTATTACTTATCCTAAAATAGTAAAACGACCGGATGATGCAGAAATCTTTAAAGAAATGCTAAGAGGCGAGACAATTGAAAATATAAAGCGAAGAGGAAAGTTTTTGCTTTTATATGTAACGAATTATGTCATTGTTTCACATTTGCGTATGGAAGGTAAGTTTTTACTTCATCAAGAGGATGAGCCAATTGATAAACATACGCACGTCCGTTTCTTATTTACAGATGGAACTGAATTACATTATAAAGATGTGAGAAAGTTTGGTACGATGCATCTCTTTAAGAAAGGTGAAGAGTTGAATCAAATGCCTCTTGCTGACTTAGGCCCGGAGCCATTTGATGCTGAATTGACACCGCGGTATTTACAAGAAAGATTGCAAAAAACAAATCGTAAAATAAAAGTTGTATTATTAGATCAGCGTCTTTTAGTGGGGCTTGGAAATATATATGTAGATGAAGTGTTATTCCGTTCTCAAATTCACCCAGAACGCGAAGCTGCGTCTTTAACAGAAGAAGAAATAGAAAGAGTGTACGAAGCGATTGTTACAACGCTAGGCGAAGCAGTAAAGCGAGGCGGAAGTACAATTAGAACGTATATCAATTCGCAAGGGCAAATTGGTTCGTTCCAAGAACTCCTAAATGTATACGGAAAAAAAGGAGAACCGTGTGTAACTTGCGGTACGATACTAGAAAAAACAGTTGTTGGCGGAAGAGGAACGCATTACTGCCCAATTTGTCAGCCAAGAATATAGAAAAGAGATAACATCGGATAGGCATTTGTCATATACATACAGCAGAGCTATGTATAAGGGAGGAGTTTACCGATGTACCTTTATTTATCTCTTATTTTATTAGCTTTTACATTAAGCTTGGATAGCTGTAGTGTAGGGCTAACATATGGTTTAAGAAGCGTAAGAATTCCACTAAGATCAATTGTAATTATCGGAATGTGTTCAGCGGCTGTTATGCTCGTTTCAATGGGAATTGGACATATGATCGCGAAAATATTTTCACCTGTTATCGCAACGCGTATCGGTGGGCTTGTTCTTATTGGAATAGGGATTTGGGTATTATATCAATTTTTTCGAAGTGAGAAAAAAGAAGAACCGAAGCAAGAGGAGAAGGTCTGGAAATTAGAGATTGCCTCGCTTGGGCTAGTGATTCAAATTTTACGGAAACCGACTGTAGCAGATTTTGATAAATCAGGCACCATTTCTGCAGGAGAAGCATTGCTTCTTGGTATAGCTCTTTCTGTAGATTCATTCGGTGCTGGAATTGGTGCATCTTTATTAGGGTATGCACCCGCTATGATGGCGATATTAGTCGCGGTTATGAGTTCTTTATTTTTATTTCTTGGAATGAAACTTGGTACGGTTTTATCGAATATGAAATGGTTACAAAAATTTACATTCCTGCCTGGGGTATTACTCATTATTATTGGAATTTGGAAAATGTAAGTATGGGCGTGGAACATTAGTTTCGCGCCTTTTAATATGAGGAGGATTATTATGACAGTAGTAATTGGATTAACGGGAGGCATTGCAAGCGGAAAAAGTACGGTATCAGAAATGTTTCGTGAACTAAATATACCAGTTATTGATGCTGATATTATTGCGCGAGAAGTTGTAGAACGAGGAAAGCCAGCATATAACAAAATTGTAGAGGTGTTTGGAACGGAAGTGTTACAAGGAGATGGGGAGCTTGATCGACCTAAATTAGGAAGTGTCGTTTTTTATAATGAAGAAAAACGATTGCAGTTAAACAAAATTGTGCATCCTGCGGTACGTGAAGAAATGAATGCGCAAAAGGAGATGTACATAAAAGAAGGTATGCAAGCGGTTGTGTTAGATATCCCTCTTTTATTTGAAAGTAAATTAACAAATCTTGTTGATCGTGTTTTAGTTGTAGCTGTTATGCCGAGTACGCAATTAGAACGTTTAATGAAACGGAATAATTTTTCAGAAGAAGAAGCAACGGCACGTATTCAATCTCAAATGCCATTAGAAGAAAAAGTAAAGCGTGCAGATGAAGTGATAAATAATGATGGCACAATTATGGGAACGAAAACACAATTACAGGTAATTTTAAAGAAGTGGAACATTATTAACTAAAAAATTGTGAAATTAATGAAAATGCTTAGTGACATTCCTCCTTTTTGTGTTATACTATTATTGGGATTAGAGATAAATAGTATAACGCATTCAAGGGGGATAACATATTATGACTCGTGTGGCAATTAATGGATTTGGACGTATTGGGAGAATGGTGTTTCGTCAAGCAATAAAAGAAAGCGCATTCGAAATTGTAGCAATCAATGCAAGCTATCCGTCCGAAACGTTAGCACATTTAATTAAATATGATACAGTACACGGTAAGTTTGCCGGAACAGTGGAAGCATTTGAAGATCACTTATTAGTAGATGGGAAAATGATTCGTCTTTTAAACAACCGTGATCCAAAGGAATTGCCTTGGACAGATCTAGGTGTTGAAGTTGTAATTGAAGCAACTGGTAAATTTAATTCAAAAGAAAAAGCAATTCTTCACGTTGAAGCTGGAGCGAAAAAAGTTATTTTAACAGCGCCTGGTAAAAATGAAGATGTAACAATTGTAGTTGGTGTGAACGAAGACCAATTAGATATTACAAAACATACCGTTATTTCAAATGCATCTTGTACAACAAACTGTTTAGCACCTGTTGTAAAGGTGTTAGATGAGCAGTTCGGAATTGAAAACGGTTTAATGACAACTGTTCACGCTTATACAAATGACCAAAAAAATATTGATAACCCACATAAAGATTTAAGAAGAGCACGTGCTTGCGGACAGTCAATTATTCCGACAACGACGGGTGCTGCGAAAGCGCTTGCAAAAGTTCTTCCGCATTTAAATGGAAAACTTCATGGTATGGCACTTCGTGTACCAACACCAAACGTGTCTCTTGTTGACTTAGTAGTAGATGTAAAACGTGATGTAACAGTTGAAGATATTAATGAAGCATTCAAAACTGTTGCAAACGGTGAGTTAAAAGGAATTGTAGAATTCAGTGAAGAGCCTTTAGTGTCTATCGACTTTAATACAAATACACACTCAGCTATTATTGATGGTTTATCTACAATGGTAATGGGTGATCGTAAAGTGAAAGTACTTGCTTGGTATGATAACGAGTGGGGCTACTCTCGTCGTGTTGTAGATCTTGTAACGTTAGTTGTTGATGAAATAGCGAAACAAAAAAATGTGCAACATATTTAAGTGAACGAGGGAGAGGGCAAGTGAAAATTTGCCCTCTTTTTTTAATTTTTTCTGAAAAGGAAAAAAATTATATGAGTATATTTTGGAAAGTGGACATACCAAAAACGTTGTGATTACTGTATTTGTGAATCATTTATTTTTTTTAGGGAAAAGTAAAGAGGAAAATATGACAGAAAATCGAAAAAACTGTTGTTGCAAAATGAAAATAAACAAAGTATACTAACACTCGTAAACTTAAGAGCTGAGGTACGTAGTCACTACTTAAAGGGTTAGGACCTCTCTGGACTAACTTTCCCCCGTGGTAGTGGAGCAAGCCAAATTGCAAATTAGTTTTCAATTCGAACAGTTAGAATAAATTTACAAGGGGGAACTGTAGAATGGATACTATGGATACGATGGGTCGTCACGTGATTGCTGAACTTTGGGATTGCGATTTCGACAAGCTTAATGACATGCCGTATATTGAACAATTATTTGTGGATGCAGCACTAAGAGCTGGTGCTGAAGTACGTGAGGTTGCTTTTCATAAATTTGCACCACAAGGTGTAAGTGGAGTAGTAATTATCTCGGAATCACATTTAACAATTCATAGCTTTCCGGAGCACGGTTACGCAAGTATTGATGTTTATACTTGTGGGGATCGTATTGATCCAAATGTTGCTGCAGAATATATTGCAGAAGGTTTAAACGCGAAAACGCGTGAGAGCATCGAGCTTCCTCGAGGCACTGGTAGCTTCGAAATTAAGCAGAGAGAAACAAAAGCTCTTTAAAAAAGAACATAATTGATTTAAAATGTAAAGAGGTGTATAATGCACCTCTTTTTTAGTTTATATAAAATAGGATCATGATATGTAATAACTTAGAGTGGTCAGTGTATAAGAATGAGTTATATAATATTGTATATATATTTTCACATGTAGGTGAGTAGCGAAAAAATAAAGATTATAGTGTAAAGGAGTGAATGAATTGCGTTGTCCATCCTGTTTTCATAATGGCACAAGAGTGTTAGATTCGCGTCCGGTAGACGAGGGGCGCTCTATTCGAAGAAGAAGAGAATGTGAAAGCTGTTTAAGTCGCTTTACAACATTTGAAAGAGTAGAAGAATCACCTCTTATCGTTGTTAAAAAAGAAGGAACACGAGAAGAGTTTAATAAAGAGAAGATTTTACGCGGTTTAATTAAAGCGTGTGAAAAAAGACCTGTATCTTTAAGGCAGTTAGAAGAAGTGACACAAAGTGTGGAGCGTGAACTTCGTAACTTAGGTATTTCAGAAGTGAAAAGTGATATGATTGGTGAAATTGTTATGGAAGAACTTCGTGATATTGATGATGTTGCTTATGTACGTTTTGCGTCTGTGTATCGTCAATTTAAAGATTTAAATGTATTTATTGAAGAATTAAAAGATATACTGCAAAAAGAGAGATAGTAGAAGGTGTAGTATACTCTCTTTATATACTGTAAGTAAATGAGATAAGAGAGCTAGAAGCGGAAGCTAATAGCTCTTTTTCGCTAAGAAATTATATAATAAAGATGAACGAGTGAAATATAGGTTAGATTGGATGAGAGAAAGGGAAAGCAAGAATGGAAAAACAGTCATGGATGGAGCTATTGCCGATTGATCGTTATAAGGTAAGTGCGAAAGGGTTGTTACATAATTACGACCGGAAAGTTTTAACAATGTTGTATCAGCCGTTAATAGGTAGTAGAGCTTTTAGCTTATACATGACGCTATGGGGGGAGCTTGAGCAAGATCGTGTATTTGGAAAAGAGAATACACATCACTCCCTTATGGTGACCATGCAAATGCAACTTCCTGAAATATATGAGGAACGAGTAAAGTTAGAGGCGATTGGGCTTTTAAATGTATATATTAAAAAAGAAAAAGATATTCGAATGTTTATATATGAGCTGCAACCACCGTTATCTCCGAAGCAGTTTTTTGATGATATTGTTTTAAGTATCTTTTTATACAATCGATTGAGTCGGACAAAATATAACCAAGTAAAGCAATATTTCTTAGAAGAAGAATTCGATTTTGCTTCTTATGAAAATGTTACGCGCTCCTTCAATGATGTATTTGATTCATTTAATCCAGGTCAGTTTGAGCATGCGCAAGAAGAACTTCGTATCCCAAAAACGACAACTATGCCAAGTAACGAGAAGGGGGATGTTCCGAAAGTTTGGAATGATTTCTTTGATTTCTCTTTATTTATGGAAGGATTATCAGCGCTAGTTCCTAAAAAGGCAATTACAGATCAAGTACGAGAGTGTATCATTACACTTGCCTATGTGTATGGTGTGGATGTGTTATCAATGCAAAATATCGTTCTTGGTACGGTGACAGAGGTGCAAACAATTGATATTGAAAGACTTCGAAAAGGAGCTCGTGATTGGTATCAATTTGAAAATGGTCAAGCATTACCAGTATTAAGTGAAAGAGTGCAACCTCATGCTGCACGTACTATGAAAGAGAAAGAGCCATCTACGCAAGAAGAAATGCTAATGAAGCAGTTAGAGGAAATATCGCCAAAACAACTATTGAAAGAAATTTCAGGTGGTGCAGAAGCAACGAAAGCAGACTTGCAAATTGTTGAGGATGTAATGATAAACCAAAAGTTAACGCCAGGGGTTGTGAATGTACTTATTTATTATGTTATGCTACGCTCAGATATGAAACTTGCGAAAACGTATGTTGAGAAGATTGCTGGACATTGGGCACGAAAAAAGGTCGGTACAGTAGCTGAAGCGATGGCGTTAGCGAAAGAAGAAAACCGTCAATATCAAGAGTGGGCTGAGACGAAGAAAAAAGGTCGTACGGCGAAGAAAACAGTGCGAAGAGAAATGGTGCCAGATTGGCTTAAAGAAGAGCCGAAAGAAGAAGTGAAAGAAACTGTGAAAACGGACGTGAGTGTTGAGAAAAATACAAGTTCGTTAGAAGATGAACGGAAGCGATTAGAAGAAGTGTTGAAAAAATATAAGCGTGATTAATAAAAAAGAATGAACGCTCTTTGAGGTGAGGAAATGGAGCATATTCAAAATTCATTTACGAAATTAATGGAAAATAAAAATTTTAAAAATAGATATGAAGTCTTAAAGACAGAAGTGATGGCGCATCCGCGTGTGAAAGCATTTATAGACGAACATAAAGGTGAAGTAACGACTTCTATGATTGAGCGTAGCCTTGTGAAGTTGTATGAATATATTGGACAAAGTGTAGGGTGTGCGGATTGTCCGGATTTAGGGTCATGTAAAAACATGCTACAAGGATATGAGCCGAAGCTCGTCATCCAAGGTAAGATGATTGATATTCAATACGATCGTTGCATTAGAAAAGTAGCGTATGATGAGAGAAAAAAATATGAAAAACTTGTTCAAAGTGTATATATGCCAGCTGACATTTTACAGGCAACTATGGAAAATTTAGACCCTTCAGAGTTAGATGCACGTATTGATGCAATAGGTGCAGCGAATGAATTTTTAAACACATACGAACCGGGTAAAAAAGTACAAGGTTTATATTTGTACGGTAAATTTGGTGTAGGGAAAACGTATCTTTTAGGCGCAATTGCAAATGAGCTTGCTCGAAAGAAAATTAGTTCGATGCTCGTATACTTCCCTGAATTTCTACGTGAAATTAAAAGTTCGATTCAAGATAATTCGATTGGTGAAAAGATTGATGCAGTTAAACGGGTACAAGTATTAATGTTAGATGATATCGGAGCAGAAGCGATGTCAAGTTTTGTGCGTGATGATGTGCTTGGCGCAATCTTGCAGTTCCGTATGTTAGAAAACTTACCGACGTTCTTTACGTCTAACTTTGATTTCAAGGAGTTGGAACATCATTTGACGTATACACAACGCGGTGAAGCAGAACAAATGAAAGCAGCGCGTATTATGGAGCGAATTAAATATTTAGCGAAGCCAATTCCAATTGGTGGGAAGAACCGTCGTCATAAGTAAAAGAGCAAGCTGAGAAGCTTGCTCTTTTTTTGTTATAGTGATGATTTTTTGGAGATAAGATCAAAGTATTCAAGGTGTCTAAAACTAACGCTTTCTTCATAACAATGTAGTAACTCTTAAGCGGTTTACATATGAAGAAGAAACCTTTCGATTTAATTTTTATAATGTATATACTCAAACATCTGAATACCGTCCGTTTATCCTAATTCGTGAGGGCTGATAATCAGTGGGGATGAACAAAAACCCGACCGATTAAAGTTTCACTTTATCATAATGGTCAAATTGTTGAAAATTCATAGTAGCTTGTATCATTTTTTTCTCTCCCCCTTAATATATATAAAATTAGCAAGCCATATCGAGTGGATTTTCTAACGATGGGAGATATATTTCTACTAAGAGTGAACTTCCACAGATCGGACTCTTATAGGATTTGTAACGTATAGATGCAATCCTTTAGAGCGGGGATAAAAGGGGGGACAAAAGTGATTGAAATTTGCTTCGAAGAAAAAAATGATGCTGCGCACGTATACAGACAACTAAAGAAAAGAACGGAATCTTTACACAAGGAAACAAGTGTATATTTAGATGGGAAAAAGGTTATTATTCATATACCATTATATGAATCGAATTATATTGAAAAGATTTTATTGCCAGTACTACTATATTTCATTATGAATGTGAAACAAAATGAATGGATTCATACCATTTTAAAGGAAAAGTTTTTTTACGAAGAACAAGAAGAGTGTCATCAAATCTTGCATATGGCACAGGAGATATTAAAAGAAAGAAGAAAAGGAGTGGCTCGTGATTTAACGCGTCATAAGTTTGAGACCTATATTATGTCATCTTTAAATGATTGGCTTTGTGATCCGCTTTCATTCTCGTTTTCATCATATGTTCGTTTTCGCCTTCGTACATATAGGGAAATAATAGCCAGACTTGCTGAAGTTGCAATTGATGAGTACAAAATGGAGCAAGAATATCAAATGTTCATTGAGACCCTTCGTCAACAAGTAAGTGGCCGGAAATCACGGTTGTCCTGTGTGCATCTTATTTTCGATGAAAGTTTTATTTTCTATGATGATAAAGGTAGACGTTTAAAACAGGAGAGGTTGGTCCAATATATAGATGAGGAATTATTAAAGCAAAAGGATGTATATATTGATACGAAAGTAATTGCACCGCTTCTTTCTATTTCGCCGAAAAAGATTTACTTATATACGAAAGAACAAGATCATAACATGATTGTTACTTTGCGAAATGTATTTCAAGAACGGGTCCAATTACATGGATTACATGAGTTTGAGCGCAATGTGAAAAATTTTAAAAATAAAGGTAACGCCCTTGATTTTCTAAGTTTTTGAGCATATAATTACCTACATAAATGAAATATATTGAAATGTCATGATGAGGACATGAGTAGTTATCTACGATTTTCAGAGAGGGAAGCCTTAGGGTGTGAGCTTCCTAGTACGGGATTATTACTTACCACCTCTAAACTTTAGCAGTGAACGATTTTTCTAGTAATTGCTAACGGACAACACCGTTATGTTGAACTTGAGCAATTAACAATCATGTTAATTGGAACAAGGGTGGAACCACGAATTCAACACTCGTCCCTTTTTACGGGATGAGTGTTTTTTATTTTGAGAAAAAGAGGAGTGACCAGTGATGGCAGATGTAGTTAAAATTACTTTCCCTGATGGAGCTGTGAAGGAGTTTCCAAAAGGCGTAACAACTGAAGAAATCGCAGCTTCTATTAGCCCAGGCTTAAAGAAAAAAGCTGTGGCTGGAAAATTAAACGATGAGATGATCGATCTTGTTACACCAATCGAAGAAGATGGTGCAGTTTCTATTATTACATTAGATTCTGAAGATGGCTTATATATTTTACGCCATTCAACAGCTCACCTTTTAGCACAAGCGTTAAAACGTTTATATAAAGATGTTAAGCTTGAGCTTGGCATTGGTCCAGTAATCGAAAATGGCTTCTACTACGATATTGATATGGAAGAAGCAATTACAGTTGAAGACTTCAAGAAAATCGAAAAAGAAATGCAAAAAATCGTGAACGAGAACTTAGAAATCGTTCGTCATGAAGTACCACGTGCAGAAGCGCTTCGTCGCTTTGAAGAAATCGGCGATGAGTTAAAATTAGATTTAATTAACGATCTTCCAGAAGATGCAGTTATTTCAATCTATGAGCAAGGCGAATTCTTCGACCTTTGCCGTGGTGTTCACCTTCCATCTACAGGAAAGATTAAAGTATTTAAATTATTAAGCGTTGCAGGTGCTTACTGGCGCGGCGATAGCAATAATAAAATGTTACAACGTATTTACGGTACTGCATTCGTTAAGAAAGCAGAATTAGATGAGCACTTACGTATGCTTGAAGAAGCAAAAGAGCGCGATCACCGTAAATTAGGTAAAGAATTAAAACTATTTACTAATAGCCAAAAAGTAGGACAAGGTTTACCGCTTTGGTTACCAAAAGGTGCAACAATTCGCCGTATTATCGAGCGTTATATCGTTGATAAAGAAGCAAGCTTAGGTTATGATCACGTATACACTCCAGTACTAGGAAGCAGAGAGCTATATGAAACTTCTGGTCACTGGAATCACTACCGTGACGGCATGTTCCCATCAATGGAAATGGATAATGAAGAATTAGTTCTTCGTCCAATGAACTGCCCTCACCATATGATGGTTTATAAAAATGATATTCACAGCTATCGTGAATTACCAATCCGTATTGCGGAACTTGGAACAATGCACCGTTACGAAATGTCAGGTGCGTTATCTGGACTACAACGTGTACGCGGAATGACTTTAAACGATGCGCACATTTTCGTTCGCCCAGATCAAATTAAAGAAGAGTTAAAACGTGTTGTAAACTTAACTTTAGAAGTGTACAAAGATTTCGGCTTAGAAAACTATTCATTCCGTCTATCTTATCGCGACCCAGCAGATACTAAAAAGTATTATGCTGATGATGAGATGTGGGAAAAAGCACAAGGTATGTTAAAAGAAGCTATGGATGAAATGGGTCTTGATTACTATGAAGCTGAAGGTGAAGCGGCATTCTACGGTCCAAAACTTGACGTTCAAGTTCGTACTGCTCTTGGAAAAGACGAAACACTTTCAACTGTACAATTAGACTTCTTACTTCCGGAACGCTTTGAATTAACTTACGTTGGTGAAGACGGTAAACAACATCGTCCAGTTGTAATCCACCGTGGTGTTGTATCAACTATGGAACGTTTCGTAGCCTTCTTAATTGAAGAATACAAAGGCGCATTCCCAACTTGGTTAGCTCCAGTTCAGGCGCAAGTAATTCCTGTTTCTCCGCAAGTGCATTTAGACTATGCGAAGAAAGTACAAGATGAATTACGACGTGCTGGTATCCGTGTTGAATTAGACACTCGTGAAGAGAAAATTGGTTACAAAATCCGTGAAGCACAAATGCAAAAAATCCCGTACATGCTTGTAGTAGGTGACAATGAAGTGGCTGAAAACGGCGTAAACGTACGTAAATATGGTGAACAAAAATCAGAAACAATTGCATTAGATGCTTTTGTTGACATGATTAAAGTAGAAGGAAAACGATAAGAAAGAGCCGCGGTATACCGCGGCTTTTCTATGTAATATAAGTGAAGAGAATTAGAAAAAATAACCATGTAACACTTATCATAAAAAAGTATTGCAAGTATGTTAGTTGTTTGTTACAATATTTCTTGTTGTTAGTAAAACACATCGCGTCTTCTTGACAGACGTCATGTCCTATGATAAACTCATCAAGGATAATAGAATATGGTTTTGGAACAAGTAGAAGCACCCGCTTCTCACCTGATGGACGCATTCGCAGTTAGCAGGTAAATGTATTTCTTACTTAAGATATTACAAGTGTGGGTGCCGTATGCCCGCACTTTTTTTGTTCGGGTTCTACAATTACAAAACATATTCTGAAAAAACCTTGGAGGTGGCTTACTATTAGCAAGGATATGATGATTAACGAGCAAATTCGTGCACGTGAAGTACGTTTAGTTGGTGCAAATGGCGATCAACTTGGAATCAAGTCTCGTAATGACGCTTTAGACTTAGCTGCAAATCTTAATCTTGATTTAGTATTAGTTGCTCCAAATGCGAAACCGCCAGTATGCCGCATTATGGACTACGGTAAATTCCGCTTTGAGCAACAGAAGAAAGAAAAAGAACAGCGCAAAAATCAAAAAGTAATCAGCATGAAAGAAGTTCGTTTAAGTCCAACAATTGATGAACACGACTTTAACACAAAACTTCGTAATGCTATCAAGTTTTTAGAGAAAGGCGACAAGGTTAAAGCGTCAATTCGCTTTAAAGGACGTGCCATTACTCATAAAGAAATCGGTCAACGTGTTTTAGATCGCTTCTCAGAAGCTTGTGCTGAAGTTAGTACAATTGAATCTAAGCCTAAAATGGAAGGACGTAGTATGTTCTTAGTTTTAGCACCGAAAAACGATAAGTAATAGATAGAGGAGGAAATACCTATGCCTAAACAAAAAACTCATCGCGGCGCTGCAAAGCGTTTCAAAAAGACTGGATCAGGTAAACTGAAACGTTCTCACGCTTACACAAGCCATTTATTCGCTAACAAATCTACAAAAGCTAAACGTAAACTACGTAAAGCTGGTGTAGTAAGCGCTGGTGACTTCAAACGCATTCGTCAAATGCTTGACAACTTAAAATAAGTTCGGCTGATATATAGAACAAACTAGGAGGTAATATTATGCCAAGAGTAAAAGGTGGTACAGTTACTCGTCAACGTCGTAAAAAAGTAATAAAATTAGCAAAAGGTTATTACGGTTCTAAAAATACATTATTCAAGGTTGCTAACCAACAGGTTATGAAATCTCTAATGTATGCATTCCGTGACCGCCGCCAAAAGAAACGTGACTTCCGTAAATTATGGATTACACGTATCAACGCAGCAGCTCGTATGAATGGTCTTTCTTACAGCCGCTTAATGCACGGTCTTAAAAATGCTGGCATCGAAGTTAACCGCAAGATGCTTGCTGACTTAGCTGTTCATGACGAAAAAGCTTTCGCTGAATTAGCAACAGTTGCAAAAAACAACATTAACTAATTAATTAGTTGAAACCTTAGAAGATTTTTCTTCTAAGGTTTTTTGTTTGTATTCAAAGAGAAGTATGTCGTTATCGATATGACAAAATCAATATAAAAGCTATAGCAATATAGAAGAATATATATATGAAGCCAGGAGAATCCTCCTGGCTCTTTTCAATTATACTTCTTTGGAAAGAAGAGTATCTTTCCTACCTGAAACGACACTGCTATAATGGAAAGATGATATGGAACTTTCATCAGATAAAATAATATTTTTATTAGTGGACAATCCCTGGATAAGTATTAACTATCACCAATCGGAGTGAATAATCTAATAGTGATGATTGAAACGTATTTGTAAATTAAGGACAAGCTATTTTGTAAAGAGATAAATGGCTGACTTATTAATAAGAAACGAAAATAATAATGAACTTTGAGATGAAACAACATTGTTGCATAAAATGCGATGTTGGAGGAGGACAATAGAATGGACTTACTACAACTATTTAAATTACAAAAAGAATTAGATGACCGTATTGCGAAAGAACATGACTTACAACCGAAAAAGTTGTTAAAAGAAAAAATGTTAGCTCTTCTTGTAGAAATTGGAGAACTTGCAAATGAAACACGTTGTTTTAAATATTGGAGCAATAAACCAGCATCAGAGCGTGAAGTAATATTAGAAGAATACGTAGATGGTTTGCATTTTATCTTATCAATCGGAATCGATTTAGGAATTGATAAAAACTTCTTATTCTATAAATGTGCGCAAACGAATAAAACACAAGTGGAAATTTTCTTAGACACATATGCGAAAGTGATTCGTTTTACAGATCAACCATCTATTACAAACTATATTGAATTATTTACAAGCTACCTTCGACTTGGACAAGCACTTGAGTTTGAACAAGAGGAGATTGAAAAAGCGTATTTAGACAAAAATGAAGTAAATCATCAGCGTCAAACACAAGGATACTAAGTTAATTTTTGAATATTTCAATTTCCTTTTGTATAATAAAGTGACTGAAGAAAAAGGAGGGTGTTGGCAATGACAAAATTAGACGCGACATTGACAATGCTAAAAGAATTAACAGACGCACGCGGTATTGCGGGTAATGAGCGCGAACCACGTGAAGTAATGAAGAAATATATTGAGCCGTTTGCAGATGAACTTTCTACTGATAATTTAGGAAGTTTAGTTGCGAAAAAAGTTGGGGAAGAAAATGGCCCGAAAATTATGGTTGCAGGTCATTTAGATGAAGTTGGCTTTATGCTTACGCAAATTGATGACAAAGGCTTCCTTCGTTTCCAAACGGTTGGTGGCTGGTGGTCGCAAGTTATGCTTGCACAGCGCGTAACAATTGTAACGCGTAAAGGAGATATAACAGGTGTGATTGGCTCGAAACCACCGCACATTTTACCTCCAGAAGCTCGTAAAAAGCCAGTTGACATTAAAGACATGTTCATCGATATTGGTGCTTCTAGCCAAGAAGAGGCAATGGAGTGGGGCGTAAGACCAGGGGATCAAGTTGTGCCTTACTTTGAATTCCAAGTAATGAAGAACGAAAAGATGTTACTTGCAAAAGCATGGGATAACCGAATCGGTTGTGCGATTGCAATTGACGTATTAAAACAATTAAAAGATGAAAAACATCCAAACGTTGTATACGGCGTTGGAACTGTACAAGAAGAGGTTGGTCTTCGTGGTGCAAAAACATCTGCGAATTATATCAAACCAGATATCGCATTCGCAGTAGATGTTGGTATCGCTGGAGATACACCGGGTGTAACGTCAAAAGAAGCGCAAAGTAAAATGGGCGATGGACCGCAGATCATTTTATATGATGCTTCTGTTATTGGCCATACAGGTTTACGTGATTTCGTTGTTGATGTTGCTGATGAATTACAAATTCCGTATCAGTATGATTCTGTAGCGGGCGGGGGAACAGATGCAGGAGCAATTCACATTTCTGTAAACGGTATTCCGTCTATGGCAATTACGATTGCGACACGCTACATTCATTCTCATGCGGCAATGTTACACCGTGATGACTATGAAAATGCAGTGAAGTTAATTGTAGAAGTTATTAAACGTCTTGATAAAGAGGCTGTACATAACATTACTTTTAATTAATAGAGAAAGCGAAGGGATTTTTTTCCTTCGCTTTTTGCATTTTAAAATGGTCTTTCTAACCCTGCTGCAGTATGAGCTCCTAAAATAATTAAGCGAGTTAATTGCATTGCCATGAAATGAGGGGTATAAATCATGCCTCTTTTTAACCATGACATAATCATTCCGATGTGAGCACCGGTAACGTAACTAATGAGAATATCACGGGGAACCATAAGTTCTTCATCATCTGGCTGTGAAATAGATAAACTCAATGTTAAATGTGTTTGGATTGTTTTCATCATTTTATAAGAGAAATTTCCAGCTGCTTTATCACCAAGCATAACGTTATAGAAATTTACATTTGCTGCAATATGTTCGAATAAAGCTAAAAAGGTTGGGTTTGGAGAATCAAATGTAAGTTGAAACTCTTCTTTGTTTTTATTTTTCGGTTTAATTACTTCCGTTAAGCTCTCTAACATTTCTTCAATGCTTTTGTCTAATAAATCATATTTATCATGGTAATGGCTATAAAATGTAGCGCGATTTACAGGAGCACGTTCCGCGATATGTTGCACAGTTACATTTTCGAAGCCCTTTTCGCCTACTAAAGCGACAAAAGCATCCTGTATGAGTTGTCTCGTTCGTTTTACACGTGGATCATTTGTATTTTTAATAGACATTTTTACTTCACCCCGTTTATTTTTTTTAACTTAAACAACACATATATAGTGTAATGTTGCTTAAACAACATATAGGTTTAAATTGTTGGTTGTAGATTCGGCATAATTATTTATAATTATAAACGATAGTCCTTCAGAAATCAGCACCGCTCGCAGACAGACGAAATAAGGTTTGTACTGCAAAGGGTGTGATTTTTTTGTTTAAAAGTTAATATAATTAACAATTAAACAATATAAACAATAAGGATGTAAATAGTTTAGAAAAAAATTATATGCGATATAAGGAGAGGAATGCAATGAATCAGTTTCGAAGAATGGTAATTATCAACATTATCACATTAATTGTATTAGTTGGCGGCGGTATTGGCGGTTATTACTATTACAATCAAACGGAAAACTATTTAAAAACAGACAATGCAAAAATTGACGGAAAGGTAATTCCAATTGCGTCACCAGTAGCGGGTAAATTAACCGACTGGAAAGCTGAAGTAGGCAAAAATTACAATGAGAACGATAAATTAGGTGCTGTTACTGTAGCGGCAGCAAATGGAGAACAAACAGTAGACGTAACAATTCCGCAAAATGCTACGGTTGTACAATCAAACGCAACAACAAATGCATTCGTTGGAGCGGGAAGCCCAATTGCTTACGCATTTGATATGAATAATTTATGGGTAACAGCAAACATTGAAGAGACAACTATTGATGATGTTCAAAAAGGTCAAACAGTAGATGTATATGTGGATGCATACCCAGATACAACGTTAACAGGAAAAGTAGAACAAGTTGGATTAACAACAGCGAATACATTCTCGATGTTACCATCAAGTAACGCAACAGCGAACTATACGAAAGTAAAGCAAGTTGTACCAGTTAAAATTTCTTTAGACCATAGTAAATCAGTAAATATTGTTCCTGGAATGAATGTGTCAGTTCGTATTCATAAGTAAGGGGGAGATGAGATGTCCTCAATTGCAATTGTAGGATATGCACTATTTTGTATAATCGTCTTCTTCCTTGTAAATCGTCTTTTACGAAAGAAAAAAACGAATATGGGAGAAGAACAAGTCCCAGCCGTAAGTAAAATAGAGGTAACTAAAGCAGAAACAGAACTTGAACAAAAACAAGAAACAGAAGCTTCTAACGTAGTGGAATTAGAAACAGGGAAGCAAGAGCAAGTGAAACAGGAAAAAGAAATGCTGAAGAGACAATTGCCGGTAGAGAATGTGAATGTAAAGGCAGTTGTAACTGTATTAATTCTTGGTATGTTCATTTCTATTTTAAATCAAACGATCATTAATGTTGCATTACCTCCATTAATGAACGAATTTAACGTATCAACTTCAACGGCCCAATGGTTAATTACAGGCTTCATGCTTGTAAACGGAATTTTAGTACCGATTAGTGCCTTTTTAGTTTCACGATTTACGTATCGTAAATTATTCGTAGCGGCAATGTTATTCTTCACAGTAGGATCTATCATTTGTGCTACATCAGGTAACTTTACAATGATGATGACGGGCCGTATTATTCAAGCGGTCGGTGCGGGTATTTTAATGCCGGTTGGTATGAATATCTTCATGACATTATTCCCGCCTCATAAGCGCGGAGCAGCGATGGGATTACTAGGGGTAGCAATGATTTTAGCGCCAGCTATCGGACCAACTATAACAGGTTGGGTGATTGAAAATTATAGCTGGAACTTAATGTTCTACGGTATGTTTGTGATCGGTTTAATTATTACGTTCTTATCTTTAAAATTCTTCACACTGGCACAGCCGGTGTCTAAAACAAAGTTAGATGTATTTGGTGTTATTAGTTCAAGTATTGGACTAGGAAGCTTACTGTACGGATTTAGTGAGGCTGGAAATAATGGCTGGACTAGTGCAGAAGTTATTATAACACTTATCATCGGTGTCATTGGTTTAGCAGTATTTATTTGGAGAGAGTTAACAACGGACAATAAAATGCTTGATTTGCAAGTATTTAAATATCCAACGTTCACTTTCACATTAGTAATTAACGCAATCGTAACGATGGCATTATTCGGAGGTATGTTATTACTTCCAGTATACTTGCAAAACATTCGCGGTTTTACACCGATGGAATCAGGTTTATTATTACTTCCAGGATCATTAATTATGGGGATTATGGGACCAGTTGCAGGTAAACTATTTGATAAGTATGGTATTCGTCCGTTAGCAATTGTTGGATTAGCCATTACAACATTTGCGACATATAAATTTACAACGTTATCGATGGATACACCGTATAGCGTTATTATGACAGATTATATTATACGTTCAATTGGTATGTCATTCATTATGATGCCAATTATGACAGCTGGTATGAACGCACTGCCGATGAAATTAATTTCTCACGGTACAGCAACGCAAAATACGTCAAGACAAGTAGCTGGTTCAATTGGAACAGCGATATTAATCACGCTTATGACGCAACAAACTACTGCTCACGTAGCGGATTACGGCAATATGTTAACAACGTCAAACCCAATTTTAGTTGATAAAGTACACGGTATGGGTCAAAGCTTAGCGGCATTAGCCGGGTCAGCTCAAGCAGGAGATGCTATGAGCACGCAACTATTATTCGGACAAATTTCAAAGCTATCTGCAATTAACGGCATTAACGATGCCTTCTTAATTGCAACAATATTAGCAGGTATTGCTTGGGTGTTATCGTTCTTCTTACCATCAGGCAATAAACGAAATAGAAAAGCAGGGAATTAATTTCCCTGCTTTTCTATGTTTTTATGTAGTTAAATATAAAAGGTGATAAGCAGTCAAAGAGCATAATCCCGTTATAAACAAAATTATCCCCATAGAACGAATATGTGTGAATTGTCTCCCGCTTATAATAGCTAATAGTCCGGCTAAAGGGAAGAAGCTCCAATATAAAGTTCCTGAAATTGGGAGCATCCGCTCTAAATCTATTCCATAGCCTATACAAATGATAGGAACAGCGATAAGCAATATACTAATCAATCCCGCTATAAAGGTAAGTGATTTTCGGTATTTAATTCCGGCAGCAATTAAAAAAATACCCACGATGAATTCGCATAGCATCAAAATAGGGCCTAAGATAATCCAAACTAACAATCCGGTAACTTCCATGTGTAATAACTCCTTAACGAATGAAATATGAATCAGGCATAGACATGAGCTGATAACAAATAGCTGCGAACGGTCCTAACGAGAAAATAATGAATCCCATATTACGTATACTTTTAATTTTTGAACGTGCCCCATTAATCCCTGCTAATAAACCAGCTAGAGAGAAAAGCATCCAATATAGAACCGCTGGAATATGAAGAACATCCTCTCCGTTTATACCTTTGTTCAAAAAAATAAAAGGCATTATAACGAATGAGCAGCAAATAATCCCCATTAAAATAGCAAGGAATTTACGATGAATAATTCCGGTTACCACTAAAAAAATACCACCAGCAATTCCGCACAACATGAGAAGTGGCATGAAAAGCATCCAAATAATACTGAACATATGTAAACTCCTTTTATGTTAATTAAGTAATATTTTACTACATGAGTTTTATTTTGGATATTATTAATGAAAATGAATAATTTGATAGGAATGTATGGATGATGTGTTATTGGCTCTTAGAAAAGCTAGGGGATAGTGTGACGGGAGAAGCGTTTGAAGTTATTATAAAAGAGTGAAAGAGGTATCGTGATGATACCTCTTTTTTACGTTGAAAAGGCGATTATATTAGTCAAAATATGTAATAGTATAGCTGGAATAACAGATTTAGTTTGTTTGTACAATAAACAAGCAAATATTCCCGTCATAAATGCGCTAACCATAATTCCCACAGAGTACGTATGAGCAATGCCGAAAATTAAACTTGAGAGAATTACAGCTGACCAAAAGGTAAACTTCTCTTCGAAAAAACGAAGAAGAATACCTCTGCATACAAGCTCTTCAAAAATAGGTGCAAAAATCCCACCAGCTAGAAGTAAGAGAAGTGGATAGTGCTCTAGTGCTGAAAGTTGCAATGCATCAGACTGTTCTTGTACGGATGAAGGGAATAATTTATCTAACACAAGCATATCTACAAATAGGGTGAGTACATAATAAATGAGAACATAGATGTACATCTGAAAAGATTTTAAAACTCGAAAATCAAATATAGGTAATACTAGTTCTTTCAGTGGTTTATATTTCGTGATAAATACGATTAGTAAAAGTAAGGCAACTAATTCATAACTTACATTTTCTATAGAATCAAGCAAAAAATTATTTGTATCTGGGTTAATGTATCCATATAACTCAATAGGTAAAAGTGTAAGGAGTATATTTATTAATGAGAGACATGGGAAGAGAATGAATAAAACTCCAAGAAATTGTAACCATGACATGGAGTTGTTCTGTTCGTGTGGAATTTGTGTAGCGGGTTGCATATGTTCAAATCACCTCTTTATATTTATATATAAAATTATAATTGATTTGAATTTGGAATGTTACGTTTAAATATTACATACAAGATTCGAATTTGAAATATTGTGTGTATTTTTTTAGGGGAAAATAATAAAAGAGGTATCACACTGTAGTGATGCCTCTTTCTCATTGGTAAATGCGTTCTGCCTTGTTATTCGATTTCGATTGCTCTATTTGCAATTCACGCTCTACCAACCGGTCTAATTGTTGAATTGCTTTCAATGCTTTTTCATAAGAAATCGTTCTATAATGATGTGCCCCGCCCGGTTCTTCATCGGCTTCATCCGCCCACTTAATAACGTTTTGTAGAGGGGTTCTTTCAAGCGTTTGTTCTAGTAGGAAAGAATCGGTGTGCAGAAGAATGGCAACGGAAATTTCTTTTGCTAGTTTCGGATGTTCTCCTAATCTAATAAGCAATTTATGAGCTCTTTCTGCTCCTTTAATTGCATGTATATCATTCTTTTTATACAAGTCATAGTCCCATTCGCCACCTGTGTACCACGTATGGTGTCCGATATCATGAAGGAAACCAGCCTTTGTCGCAGCATCGACTGAGGCGTGATGCTTTTTAGCTAGGTGAAACGCATGGTAAGCGACAGCAATCGCGTGGACCATTCCAGAACGGTTTACATATTTTTGTGTAATGTGATGTTTAAAAACTTGTTCAAGCGTAATACGATGCATAAAACATTCACTCCTTTTATCTTATGGTGTCTATAAAGAAAATCGATCGGTTTAAATGTATTTTGAACATTGTACTCCATCAATCAGCGTTAGTAAAGTAGAAATGTTTAGGAGAAGAAAAAATTTTTTTCGTAAAAAAATCACCTCGGCTTATGCTAAGGTGATTTTCAAATTACTTATTTTTTTAATCCTTGCTCCAGTGTTTCTAGCATTTCGTGTTTTTCATTTTCATCAGCATTTTTCCAAATGACTTCGAATAAAACGCCAAGACCTGGAAGCATTTTTTCTTCACCGCTTTGAATTGCATCGACAATCGTTTCTTGTAATTGGTCTTGTGAATTTCCAGTCACATTCGCTAATACAGCGCCGCGTAAATTAAAACTCATGATTTTCACCTCTTCTTCAGAATTGAAACTGACGTTAGTTTTTGTTCTTTTTTATGTAAATATGTATGAAAAATAGGCTATAATGATAAGACAAGAAGAGAGGGAAATACATATTATGAAAAACATTGATTCAGTACAAAATCCGCGTGTGAAGCAGTGGAAGAAGCTGCAGACGAAAAAAGAGCGCGATAAAAAAGGTTTATTTTTTGTAGAAGGATTCCATTTAGTAGAGGAAGCTTTAAAGGCGGGAGTTGTAACAGAACTTATCGTTTCAGATCAGACAGATCTTCCGAAAGATTGGACAGTTAATGATGTTGAAATGTATATCGTGCCTGAAGCAATTGTAAAAGTACTTCGCGAAACAGAAACAACGCAAGGAGTATTTGCTGTTTGTGAGAAACATGAGAAAGAAGTAGCTCTTATTGATGGGAAATTTCTTTTATTAGACGGCCTTCAAGACCCAGGTAATTTAGGAACAATTATTCGTACAGCTGATGCAGCTGGTATTCATGCCGTTGTGCTTGGAGAAGGGTGCGTTGATGTTTATAATAGTAAAGTACTACGATCTACACAAGGTTCTATTTTCCACTTACCGGTTGTAAAAGGGAACTTAGAAGAATGGGTAGACAAGTTAAAAGAAAATAACGTTCCTGTATATGGAACAGCTCTTGAAAATGGAGTTCCGCACGTTGAAGTAACACCGGCTGGAAGTTTTGCATTAATTGTAGGAAATGAAGGAAGCGGCGTACGCCAAGAAATTCTTGCAAAAACTGATCAAAACTTGTATATTCCGATTTATGGCGGGGCAGAATCATTAAATGTTGCGGTTGCAGCAGGGATTTTAACGTATTATTTACAAAGCCCAGTTGCGAACAAATAAAAAACTTCTTATAATAAGTTGAAGTATACGTTCGTAATGAACATACAATAAAAGTTAAATAACGAAAAACGTTGATAGAGAAGAGTAGCTTACAAAATCGCCATATAGGGAGAGAGTGCCGTAGACTGAAAGCATTCTTATGGTAGACGGAAGTGAATTCACCTCTGGAGTTGACGCCAGGACCATTTATATGTAAAGGCGTTCCGGTCAGAATTGATCGTTATAACTAATGAGTGGGCAGACTTGTTCTGTCAATTTAGGGTGGTACCGCGAATTTACCTCGTCCCTTTTTGGGAGCGAGGTTTTTTTATTTTTAAAATTAGGAGGGTTCCAAATGGAAGCACGTTTAAAAGAGCTAAAGCAAAAAGCGTTAGAGCTTATTGAAGAAGCGAAAGAGCTAAAAGGCTTAAACGATGTACGCGTAGCGTATTTAGGGAAGAAAGGCCCAATTACAGAAGTATTACGCGGCATGGGAAAATTATCAGCAGAAGAGCGTCCACGTATGGGAGCATTAGTAAATGAAGTACGTGAAGCGATTCAAACGCGTCTAGACGACAAAATTGGTAACTTAGAAAAAGCAGTAATTGAAGCGAAATTGGCTACTGAAACAATTGATGTTACCTTGCCAGGTCGTCCTGTTGAAACAGGTTGTCACCATCCGTTAACAGCTGTTGTTGAACAAATTGAAGATGTATTTATCGGTATGGGTTATGAAGTAGCTGAAGGAACAGAAGTAGAAAAAGACTACTACAACTTCGAAGCATTAAACTTACCGAAAGATCACCCAGCGCGTGATATGCAAGATACATTCTACATTACAGAAGAAACGTTACTACGTACACATACATCTTCTGTGCAAGCACGTACGATGGAAAATAATAAAGAAAAAGGCCCGATCAAAATTATTTGTCCTGGTAAAGTGTATCGCCGCGATGACGATGATGCGACGCATTCACACCAATTCATGCAAATTGAAGGTCTTGTAATTGATAAAAACATTCGCATGAGTGACTTAAAAGGTACACTGCAAGTATTCGTGAAAAAGATGTTCGGTGAAGATCGTGAAATTCGTCTTCGTCCAAGTTTCTTCCCATTCACAGAGCCATCTGTAGAGATGGATATTTCTTGTATGATGTGTCACGGCAAAGGTTGCGGCACTTGTAAAGGAACTGGCTGGATTGAAATTTTAGGCGCAGGTATGGTTCACCCGAACGTACTTGAAATGGCTGGTTATGATTCAAAAGAATATCAAGGTTTCGCATTCGGTATGGGCGCAGAGCGTATCGCAATGTTGAAATACGGCGTAGATGACATTCGTCATTTCTATACAAATGATGTACGTTTCCTACAACAATTCAAACGAGCGTAAGGGAAGGAGAGGATAAATATGTTCGTATCATATCGTTGGTTACAAGAGTATGTAGATATTAAAGATGTAACAGCACAAGAACTAGCAGACAAAATCACGAAAAGTGGTATTGAAGTAGAAGGTGTTGAAGTATTAAATAAAGGTGTAAAAGGTGTTGTAGTTGGTCACGTATTAGAATGTGAAAAACACCCAGAAGCTGATAAATTAAGCAAATGCTTAATCGATATCGGTGAAGAAGAGCCAGTACAAATTATTTGTGGAGCTGCTAATATTGCAAAAGGTTTAAAAGTACCGGTTGCAAAAGTTGGCGCTGTACTTCCTGGTAACTTCAAAATTAAAAAAGCAAAACTACGTGGTGAAGCTTCTCACGGTATGGTTTGTGCGCTTCAAGAGCTTGGTATTGATGGAAAGTTAGTTTCAAAAGAATATGCAGATGGTATCTTCATCTTCCCGAGTGACGCTGAAGTTGGTGCAGATGCACTTGAAATTTTAAACTTACACGATGAAGTACTTGAGCTTGGTTTAACACCAAACCGTGCAGATTGCTTAAACATGTTAGGTGTTGCATATGAAGTAGCTGCTATTTACGGCCGTGAAGTAAAACTTCCAGCTATCGACTTACAAGAAACAGCAGAAAAAACTTCTGATTACATTTCTGTAAGTGTAGAAGCGAAAGAAGAAAACCCATTATATATTGCAAAAATGGTTAAAAACGTAAAGATTGGTCCATCACCAATCTGGATGCAAACTCGTCTTATGGCAGCTGGCATTCGTCCAATTAGCAACGTAGTTGATATTACAAACTACATTTTAATGGAATACGGTCAACCGTTACATGCATTTGATTACGATAAATTAGGTTCAAAAGAAATCGTTGTTCGTCTTGCAAAAGAAGGCGAAAAAATTGAAACGTTAGATGATCAAGAACGTACATTACAAAGCCACCACCTTGTAATTACAAACGGCACAAAAGCTTTAGCTGTTGCTGGTGTAATGGGCGGAGCTGATTCTGAAGTTACAAATGACACAGTAAACGTTCTAATCGAGTCTGCATACTTTGCAGGACAAACTGTGCGCCGTACATCAAAAGACTTAGGTCTTCGTAGTGAATCAAGTGCACGTTTCGAAAAAGGGATTGACCCAACACGCACATTTGAAGCGATTCAACATGCAGCTGCTTTAATGGCAAAATACGCTGGCGGTGAAGCACTTGAAGGTGTAGTAGAAGCTGATAACTTACAAGTAGAAGAGCGTACAGTATCTGTTACAGCTGAGAAAGTCAACCGTGTATTAGGAACAGATATTTCTGCGAGTGAAATGGGTACAATGTTCACAAACTTAAAATTCCCATTCACAGAAGTAGAAGGAACATTCCTTGTAAATGTACCAGCACGTCGTCCTGACATTACAATTTCAGAAGACTTAGTAGAAGAAGTAGGTCGTCTGTACGGTTATGATCACATTCCAGTTACATTACCTTCTGGAACGATGACACGTGGTAAATTAACATCAGCACAGACGAAACGTCGTAAAGTACGCCGCTCCCTAGAAGGCGCTGGTTTATATGAAGCAATCACGTACTCATTAACAAGCGCTGACAAAGCGAAACAATATATGGTTGAGCCAAACGAAAAAGCTCCTGTAAATCTTGCACTTCCAATGAGCGAAGAGCGTAGCCAACTTCGTTTAAGCTTAGTGCCACAATTGTTAGAAGCAGTTTCATACAATGTTGCACGTAAAAACGATAGCGTTGCTTTATACGAAGTAGGTTCTGTCTTCTTACCAACAGAAGCAGGAGAACTTCCGAAAGAAGAACAACATCTTGCAGGTGTTATGACAGGTCTGGCTCTTCACCATGCATGGCAAGGTGAGAAGAAAGTTGTAGACTTCTTCGTTGTGAAAGGTGTGCTAGAAGGATTATTCGACGTACTAGGCGTTGCAAACCAAATCACTTATGCACCAGCAAAACGTGAAGGTATGCACCCAGGTCGTACAGCTGACATCGTATTAGATGGCGAAGTAATTGGTTTCATCGGTCAATTGCACCCTGAAGCAGAAAAACAATTAGATGTGAAAAATACATTCGTATTCGAACTATCTCTTGTAAAAGTATTCGGTGCAGACGCAGAGGAAACTTACTACTCAGCAATTCCACGTTTCCCATCTATGACACGTGATATGGCTGTTGTCGTAACGACAGAAACAAAAGCTGGTGAAATGAAGCAAGTCATTGCTGAAGCTGGCGGAGAACTTCTGAAAGACGTAACACTATTCGACTTATATGAAGGTGAGAAAATGGAAGAAGGCAAGAAATCACTTGCATTCTCTATGAACTACTTCGATGCAGAACGTACATTAACAGATGAAGAAGTAACAGAAGCACATAACCGTGTATTAACAGCGGTAGAAGAGAAATTTGGTGCGGAGTTACGTAAGTAATAAAAGATTGCCGGATTAATTCCGGCAATTTTTTTATGATGCGATTGTCGAAAGTTGTCGGTAAGTCGATATATTATAAAAATCGCTGATATATTTGAAGTTACGGTCGATATATTATAAAAATCGCCGATATATTTGAAGTTGCGGTCGATATATTGCAAAAATCGCTGATATATTTTCTGGCATCTTGCATCTTTCTCTCGAATGTAGTACATTAATTTTAGTTTAACAAAATGAAAGACGATGATAAGGAAAAGTAGTATATACTATAATCCATAGCGAGTCAGGGACGGTGAGAGCCTGATGAGGCGGTATATATGAAGAACACCTTGGAGTTGCTAACCGAAATTGGATCTTGTATTCAAGAGTAGACTTAGACGGGAATCCGGCCTGTTACAAACCGGGAAGTATGTATTACATACGAGTTAAAGTTGGTCTTTATGACAAATTGGGTGGTACCGCGAAGTTTAACCTTTCGTCCCTTTATGGATGAAAGGTTTTTTTGTATTTAAATATATCAGCAAAGGAGAATTTCACTATGGAAAACACATTAGTAAAAAGTCTGTATAGAGATACAGAAAAGTATGCAGATCAAACAGTACAAGTATCAGGGTGGATTCGTAACTTACGTGATTCAAAAGCATTTGGTTTCATCGAATTAAACGATGGTAGCTTCTTCAAAAGCGTTCAAATCGTTTTCGATACAGAATTAGAGAACTTCAAAGAAATTGCAAAACTTCCACTTAGCTCTTCAGTTAAAGTAGAAGGTAAAGTAATTGCAACGCCTGGAGCGAAGCAACCATTTGAAATTAAAGCAGAAAAAATTGAGATCGAGGGCTTATCAGATTCTGATTACCCACTTCAAAAGAAGCGTCATACGTTTGAATACTTACGTACAATCGCTCACTTACGTCCAAGAACAAATGCATTCTCTGCAACGTTCCGTGTACGTTCTATCGCAGCATTTGCGATTCACCAGTTCTTCCAAGAGCGTGGATTCGTACATGTTCACACACCAATCATCACTGGTAGTGATACAGAAGGTGCTGGCGAAATGTTCCGCGTAACAACGCAAGATTTAAACAACGTACCAAAAGGTGAAGACGGACAAGTTGATGAATCAAAAGACTTCTTCGGTAAAGAAACAAACTTAACAGTAAGTGGACAGCTGAACGCTGAAGCTTATGCATTAGCATTCCGTGATGTATACACATTCGGACCTACATTCCGTGCGGAGAACTCAAACACAACTCGCCATGCAGCTGAGTTCTGGATGGTTGAGCCTGAGATTGCATTTGCTGAATTAGGCGATGTAATGGATCTTACAGAAGATATGCTGAAATATGCAATGAAATATGTATTAGAACATGCACCAGAAGAAATGGACTTCTTCAACAGCTTCGTTGATAAAACAGTTCTAGAGCGCATGAACAACGTAATTAACTCTGACTTCGGTCGTATCACTTACACCGAAGCAATTAAAGTACTTCAAGAATCAGGTGCTGACTTTAAATATCCAGTAGAATGGGGTATTGACTTACAAACAGAGCACGAAAGATACTTATCAGAAGAAATCTTCAAACGCCCTGTATTCGTAACAGACTATCCGAAAGACATTAAAGCATTCTACATGCGTATGAACGAAGATGGTAAAACAGTAGCTGCTACTGACCTTCTAGTTCCTGGCATCGGCGAATTAATCGGCGGTAGCCAACGTGAAGAAAGAATGGACGTTTTAGTAGACAGAATTAAAGAATTAGGTATGAACGAAGAGGACTACTGGTGGTACTTAGAACTTAGAAAATACGGCGGTACAAAACACGCTGGATTCGGTCTAGGTTTCGAGCGCTTCCTAATGTACATCACTGGTATGGCTAACATCCGTGACGTAATTCCATTCCCAAGAACTCCAGGTTCTTCTGAATTCTAAAATATAAAAAAGCGAGAGGATTTCCTCTCGCTTTTTTATATTGAATAGTTTATTACCTCGTAGCAAAAAGTAACGCGAAGGGGTGAATATAAATGAGTAAAAAAGTGAAAAAAGATCATTCAAGATCGGGCCTAGGTTCTCCAGAAGTAGAAGGACAAGGAACGACAACACATGAAACAGGTTCTCATAAAGTATCTTCATCACATAAGAAGCAGAAACGAAGCTAACATAAAAAGGGAGAGTCTTGGCGGCTCTCCTTTTTTATGTATTACATCTTATTATCATGAATCTCTTTTGTGATGTTATCTACATCTTTGTCTAATCGATCTAAATAGAAAAACCACATTAAGCTAATGAGCACGTAATAGATAGCCATAACGCCAAGATTATCAGATATATTCTCGAATATGGATTTAGTAGTGAAAAAAACTCCCCAAATGGTAGAAATAATGAAGTAAGAAAGTGGACCTACGAGGTGTAGGAAAGCATATAATACCTTTTTTACTTTTACAGCATTCATATGAAATACCTCCTTTTTCTAATCATAAATTCGAGTTCCTCACAGAAGTGTTGTAGTTTTGCTGGATTATGTATTAACAAGCGGGCATCGTGTTTCCCGATAAATCTTCGGATCCGAAAATTTAATAGGAATGATCTACCATATCTTTCAATCAAATTTTGGAACTCCTTTTGCTCACTTAGTAATTGAATATTTTCCCTAATTTCGAATTGTCTTTCATGTGGATCACCTAGTGAAATATTTAGAATCATTTGTAGAAGTAGCAATGGGAATCTCTTCTTATGTTAGAATAATCTGTATATTGTAATTGTAACAAAATTACAAGGGCAATAGTAGGGTGAAACAAAAAACAGGAGTTTGTAGGCTCCTGTTTTTGTCGATACTATTTTAATAAGCGAAACGCCTTCTCCTTATTAGCGAAATGCATTTTCACAAACTCAGGTAATCGTTCTTTACCAAGCTTTTGAATTAATTTAGCAGCGGCGATATCAACTTGTTTACCGGCACCTTTTGGAAGTGGCATACCAGCTTTTTTGCTTAGTTCGTCAAACTGTTTTACGAATGAGTAACGAGCTAAAATAGAAGCAGCGGCGACTGCTAAATGGACGCTTTCGCCTTTCGTCGCGAAATAAACATTTTCACGCTGAACCTGCTTTTGTTTTGCTAAATATTTGTAGTATGTATCAGGTTGTGTGAATTGATCGATTAAGACGCCTTCAGGTTTTGTAGGGGCAATTTTAGCTAATAAGTTTGTAATAGCTTTATTGTGTAGTAAAGCTTTTAGCTTACCTTGGTTGTTTCCTTTATCAAATAGCTCGTTATATTTTTCATTATGAAGGACAAGAGAGCTGTAAGGAACAACGTGTAGAAGTTGTTTCGCAATAGCGGTAATTTGATCATCATTTAAGTTTTTAGAGTCTTTTACACCAAGCTCTTTTAAAAGTGGAATTTGCTTTGCGTCAACATATACAGCAACTACTGTCATCGGTCCGAAGAAATCACCAGTACCAACTTCATCTGACCCTACGATAGACATTGTACCGATGGAAGCAGGTGGTGCATAACGGTGTGAATCGACCGATTTTTTTACAGCTGTTTTCGGTGTTTGAGAGACAGTTTGCCAACGAGAAGCTTCTGCTTCAGCACGTCCACCTTGGAACATTACTTTTCCAGATTTATACGCTGTAATCGTGCAAGATGGCACCTTTGCCATAAAGATACCGCCTTGTGGAATTTTCGGGCTTAGTGCTTGTTTATATTGTTGTTTCATGTCTTCAATTACTGTAGAACTTGTTTGTATTACGATAGAATTTGACAATATGTTCGCTCCTTTTTTTATATTGTTATTTTTATCATATCGGATTGTTCTTTCTGTTTCCATATTATGATGGTTCATGGTATTATAAACTTTAGGATTCTGTACGTGATTGGAGGCCGGTGAGTTGTCACAACAAAAGGGAAAAAAAAGTCGAATTAATGTAGAAATATATGGCCAACAGTATTCAGTTGTTGGCGATGAAAGTACAAGTCATATCCGCATGGTAGCAGCGATTGTGGATGATAAAATGCGCGAACTCAATGCCAAGAATCCTTCGCTTGATACGAGTAGACTAGCGGTATTGACGGCGGTAAACGTCATACACGATTACATAAAATTAAAAGAAGAACATGAGAAATTGAAAGAAAGTATGACACAAAAAGGAATGGAATAACATGATTGATATTATTATCATTTTACTGCTTGTTATGGGATTTTTCCTTGGCTTACGCAGAGGGTTTATTCTGCAACTTGTAAAGTTAACAAGCTTTATTATCGCATACCTTGTTGCATACTGGTACTGTAAAGATTTAGCGCCAGCACTAGCGAAATTTATTCCGTATCCATTTGATAAAAATGTATCTGTTCCAGAATGGATTGATGCAAATAATATTGAAACAGTATTTTATCAAGCAATTGCGTTTATCTTATTATTTATTATTACAAAAATCGCACTTTCATTACTTGGTAATTTGTTAAATATGTTTGCAGAAATACCGGTTTTAAAGCAAGTAAATGCGTTTGCGGGGGCAATCCTCGGATTTTTAGAAGTGTATATTATTTTATTTGTCTTAATTATCGTTGGAAACATTCTTCCGATTGAGCAAATACAAACACCATTACAAAAATCATCAATTAGCAAAATAATTGTAGACGATACACCGATTCTTTCTGAAAAGGTGAAGGAACTATGGCAGACAGGTAGCAAAGTATAACTTCTCTTTTTTCGGAAAGAGAAGTTTTTTTCTATGAAAGAAAGGCGGGACAATGATGAAAGTAAATAAAAAACAAGTTATTAAATTACTAGAGACAATCGGGCTTTTTATGGAATTAAAGGGGACGAATCCATTTAAAATATCTGCATTCCGTAAAGCAGCAGCAGCACTAGAAAGTGATGATCGTAGTCTTTCTGAAATTGAAGATTTCACAAAGATTCCCGGCATCGGAAAAGGAACGGCAGCAGTTATTCAAGAATATATAGAATCGGGAACATCTGAAGTATTACAAGAACTTGAAAAAGAAGTACCAAGTAGCTTATTGCCGTTATTAAAACTACCAGGCCTTGGTGGTAAGAAGGTAGCTAAGTTATACAAAGAACTTGGTGTTGTTGATATGGAATCGCTAAAAGCTGTTTGCGAGGAAAATAAAGTACAAGCTTTAGCAGGTTTCGGTAAGAAAACAGAAGAGAAAATATTAGAAGCAATTGATCAAGTGGGATCTCGTCCAGAGCGTTTACCAATTGCAATGGTATTGCCTATTGCCGGGGAAATAGAGGAGAAATTGTCGAATATTGCTGAAGTGATTCGTTTCTCTCGCGCTGGTAGCTTACGCCGTGTTCGTGAGACAGTGAAAGATTTAGATTTCATTATTGCAACGACGGAGCCAGCAGTAGTACGTGAACATTTATTACAGTTTGATAATATGATTGAAGTGATTGCAAGTGGAGATACGAAAGTCTCTGTTCGTCTTCAATATGAATACGATATTTCAATTGATTTCCGCTTAGTAAAACCAGAAGAGTTTATTACAACTCTTCACCATTTCACAGGATCAAAAGACCATAACGTAAAAATGCGCCAAATCGCGAAAGATAAAGGTGAGAAAATTAGTGAGTACGGTGTAGAGAATCTGGAAACAGGTGAAGTAAAAACATTTGAAACAGAAGAGGAGTTCTTTGCTCATTTCGGTCTTCCGTTTATTCCGCCAGAAGTACGTGAAGATGGAAAGGAAATTGAATTAATTAAAGAGTATCCGAACTTAATTCAGGTCTCTGACATACAAGGTGATTTACATATGCATACAACATGGAGTGACGGTGCCTTTTCAATTGAAGAAATGGTACAAGCATGCCACGCTCGTGGATATAAGTTTATGGCGATTACGGACCACTCACAATACTTGAAAGTAGCGAATGGTTTAACGAAAGAGCGTCTTCGCGAGCAAGCGAAAGAAATTGAGCGTATGAATGAAAAGTATCCAGACATTACAATTTTACGCGGAATTGAAATGGACATTTTACCAGATGCCTCGCTTGATTTTGATGATGAAGTATTAGCAGAATTAGATTATGTCATTGGAGCGATTCACTCTAGCTTCTCACAAGACCGTGAAACGATTATGAAACGTCTTCGCACTGCGCTTGAGAATAAGCATGTCACAATGATTGCCCATCCGACAGGTCGTCTTCTTGGGCGCCGCGAGGGTTACGATGTAGATACAGATTTATTAATCCAGCTCGCAAAAGAAACAAATACAGTTTTAGAATTAAATGCAAACCCAAACCGTCTAGATTTAAGCGCGAAATTATTAAAACAAGCACAAGATGCTGGTGTAAAAGTAGCAATTAATACGGATGCTCATACACTTGAAATGTTAGAAGATATGGAAACAGGTGTAGCAGCAGCACGTAAAGGTTGGATTCAAAAAGATAACGTAATTAACACATGGGATATTGAACGTTTATTAGACTATATTAAACGTAATAAGTAACACAAGGGGGACCTGCAACATGTTAGAAAGAACGTTGCGTGTATTAGAATACAATAAAGTAAAAGAACAATTACTTGAACATACAGCCTCTTCACTTGGCCGTGACAAGGTGAAAAATTTAGTGCCAAGCACTGATTTTGAAGAAATTGTAGAAATGCAAGATACAACGGATGAAGCAGCGAAAGTCATTCGTTTAAAAGGTAGTGCACCATTAGGTGGTATTACGGATATTCGCTCAAATGTGAAGCGTGCAAAGATTGGAAGTATGTTAAGCCCGAATGAACTACTTGATATTGCCAATACGATGTATGGTAGTCGCAATATGAAACGTTTCATTGAAGATATGGTTGATAATGGTGTTGAGCTTCCCATTTTAGAAACTCATGTCGCTCAAATTGTATCTTTATATGATTTAGAAAAGAAAATTACAAATTGTATCGGTGATGGCGGTGAAGTAGTCGATAGCGCAAGTGATAAACTGCGTGGTATTCGTACTCAAATTCGTACTGCGGAGAGCCGTATTCGTGAAAAGTTAGAAAACATGACGCGTTCTTCAAACGCGCAAAAAATGCTGTCTGACTCAATTGTAACGATTCGTAACGAACGTTACGTAATCCCGGTAAAACAAGAATACCGCGGCGTATATGGTGGTATTGTTCACGATCAATCAGCTTCTGGGCAAACGTTATTTATTGAACCACAAGTCATTGTAGAGTTAAATAACGCGCTTCAAGAAGCACGAGTGAAAGAAAAACAAGAAATTGAACGCATTTTATTGATGTTAACAGAAGAAGTGGCAGTAGAAGCCGATATCGTTTTATCAAACGTAGAAGTAGTTGCAAATCTTGATTTCATCTTTGCGAAAGCTTTCTATGCGAAGCGTATTAAAGCAACGAAACCAATCGTAAATAACGAGCGTTATATGGATTTAAGACAAGCACGTCATCCGCTTATCGATCCAGAAATTATCGTACCAAATAACATTATGCTCGGTAAAGATTTCACGACAATTGTTATTACAGGACCGAATACAGGTGGTAAAACAGTTACGTTGAAAACAGTTGGTATTTGTGTATTAATGGCGCAGTCTGGTCTTCACATTCCAGTAATGGATGAGTCAGAGATTTGTGTATTCAAAAATATCTTTGCTGATATCGGTGATGAGCAATCGATTGAACAAAGTTTAAGTACGTTCTCCTCACATATGGTGAACATTGTTGATATTTTAGAAAAAGCTGATTTTGAAAGCTTAGTTTTATTCGATGAATTAGGTGCTGGAACAGACCCGCAAGAAGGGGCTGCACTAGCAATTTCAATTTTAGATGAAGTATGTAATCGTGGTGCTCGCGTTGTTGCTACAACGCATTACCCAGAATTAAAAGCATACGGATATAACCGTGAGCAAGTTATTAATGCGAGCGTTGAGTTCGACGTGAATACATTAAGCCCCACGTATAAATTATTAATCGGTGTACCAGGGCGTAGTAATGCCTTTGAAATTTCGAAGCGCCTTGGATTATCTGATCGCGTGATTGATCAAGCTCGTAACCACATTAGTACAGATACAAACAAAATTGAAAATATGATTGCGAAGTTAGAAGAAAGTCAAAAGAATGCAGAACGTGACTGGAACGAAGCAGAAGCACTTCGTAAGCAATCTGAAAAACTGCATCGCGAATTACAGCGTCAAATTATTGAATTTAATGATGAGCGCGATGAAAAATTATTAAAAGCGCAAAAAGAAGGGGAAGAAAAAGTCGAAGCTGCAAAGAAAGAAGCAGAAGGCATTATTCAAGAACTTCGTCAATTGCGTAAAGCACAGCTTATAAACGTGAAAGACCATGAGCTTATTGAAGCAAAGAGCCGTCTAGAAGGTGCGGCGCCAGAGCTTGTGAAGAAACAAAAAGTAAACGTGAAAAACACAGCGCCAAAACAACAATTACGCGCAGGTGATGAAGTAAAAGTGTTAACGTTCGGTCAAAAAGGTCAATTGCTTGAAAAAGTAAGTGATACAGAGTGGAGCGTACAAATTGGTATTCTGAAGATGAAAGTGAAAGAATCCAATATGGAATACATTAATACACCGAAGCAAACTGAGAAAAAAGCAGTCGCAAGTGTGAAGGGTAGAGATTATCACGTTTCGTTAGAGCTTGATCTTCGTGGTGAACGTTATGAAGATGCAATGATGCGCGTTGAAAAATATTTAGACGATGCACAGCTTGCAAGCTATCCGCGCGTATCAATTATTCACGGTAAAGGAACAGGAGCGCTTCGCCAAGGTGTACAAGATTACTTGAAGAAGCACCGCGGCGTGAAGAATTACCGTTACGGTGACATGGGCGAGGGAGGCCTAGGCGTAACAGTTGTCGAATTAAAATAGCAAACAACCAAACAAAAGGGGAAACCATTATATGTTTATGGACAAACTTGCAAAAGTATTGTTAGCTTGTTGCGGAATATTTTTGGTGATTGGGGTTATTTATTTAGTTGTTTTTGCGAAGTAAAGGAGCGTCAATCGTGGCATAATGATATTGCCATAGATTGACGCTTTTAATATATATGAAAAGGAATAAGCTATGAAAATCAACCAATACATAAGCGAAGCAAAATCCTGCTCAAGACGTGAAACAGATCGCCTTATTAAAGATGGACACGTGGCTATTAACGGCGAAATATGTACGCACGGTGCACTTGTGAGCGATGGTGATATTGTAACGATTGATGGGCAGGTTATTGCAAAGGAAGAGAAAGAAAAGGTGTATATCGCCTTTCATAAGCCAGTCGGAATTACTTGTACAGCAGCCGATCATATTGAAGATAATATTATTGATTATATCAATTATCCAGAGCGAATCTTTCCTGTTGGGCGATTAGATAAGGCATCGGAAGGACTTATTTTATTAACGAATGATGGCTCTATTGCTAACCAGATTTTGCATGGTGATCATGAGCACGAGAAAGAATATGTTGTTACGGTCGATAAACCTTTTACAGATTGGTTTATTGATGAGATGTCCAGCGGTGTAAAGATTAAAGATGGCATGACGAAGCCATGTAAAGTGACGAGAGTCGATCAATCAACATTTCGCATCGTTTTAACACAAGGGATGAACAGGCAAATTCGTAGAATGAGCCGTGCTTTCGGGTTTACTGTAACAAAGCTAAAGCGGGTTCGCATTCTGAATATAAAGCTGAATGGACTAGAATCTGGAAAATGGCGGAACGTTTCAGCTGAGGAATTAGAAATATTAATAGGTCAGTTATAGGGAGGAAAGTTTTCTCCCTATATTTTTTTGTCAGAAAAAATAAAACTATTGATTTTTTAAAAAATAGCCCATATAATAAAAAACAACAAGTTTCGACAAGATATTTTATAAAAGTAATGATGAGGACATGAGTTGTTTTTTACGATTCTCAGAGAGGGAAGACTAGGCTGTGAGCTTCCTAATACGAAAAGACATATTTACCACCTCTAAACTTCAAGAGTGAACTGCATGATGCATTGTAATTCTTGGCGGATAAAACCGTTATCAATTTACACGAGCTATAAAATGAGCTTATTTTGTTATAAATTCATTTTATTAGAATAAGGGTGGAACCACGATTTCAACACTCGTCCCTTTGTTAGGGACGGGTGTTTTTTGCGTTCTTTTACGGGGAAGTATGCTTGAAAGAGGATATGTGACGGACTTTAATTCAGAATATTTTGTTAATCGAACAATTAGGAGGTTAGTAGAAATGAAATCATCTTTAAAGTTTTCTGAGATGTTTGCAATAAGTTTAATGTTATTTGCACTATTTTTTGGCGCAGGCAATATGATTTTTCCACCAGCGTTAGGGCAAGGTGCTGGAACTGATGTATGGATCGCTTTGTTTGGTTTTATCGTAACAGGTGTTGGATTACCTTTATTAGGGGTAATTGTTATAGCTCTAAAGGGAGATATTAATGAGCTAGCGGGACGTGTACACCCTGTATTCGCACTAGTTTTTATCACTGCAATATATTTATGTTTAGGCGTATTTGTAAGTGTTCCGCGTACAGGAACAGTTGCCTATGAGATGAGTGTTGCACCGTTTTTACCAAGTGAGATAGCTGGTCAATCATATCCACTTGTTATCTTTACATTTATTTTCTTTGCAGTAACTTTCTATTTAGCTTTAAACCCATCGAAATTAGTGGGGCGCATTGGTAAAGTGTTAACTCCAATTTTATTAGCTGTTATTGCAATTATTGTAGCGAAAGCACTTATTACACCAATTGGAGAGTTTGGTACACCGACAGAAGCATATAGTGCTCCACTCTTTAAAGGTTTTATTGATGGATATTTAACTTTAGATGGACTTGCAGCACTTGTTTTCGGAAATGTTGTGATCAATGCTTTAAAAGCAAAAGGCATTACAAATAAGAACAGTATTGCGAAAGTAACAATCTTTGCAGGATTTATTGCAGCACTTGGTTTACTACTTGTGTATTTAGCGCTTGCGTATCTTGGGGCTTCTAGTGTATCTCTTGGAATGGGTGCAAACGGAGGAATTATTTTAACAAACGTTGTGAATCATTTATTTGGAAGTTACGGGACTTTATTATTAGGTATTGCGATTACAGCAGCATGTTTAACAACTTCTGTAGGTATTGTTGCAGCTTGTGGGGAATATTTCTCTTCGTTATTACCGAAGCTTTCTTATCAAAAAGTCATTTTTGTTTTCTGTGTATTAGCATTTATGGTAGCAAATCTTGGTTTAACTCAGTTAAACGCATTAGCATTACCAATCTTAATCGCAATTTATCCAATTGGGATCGTACTTATTGTATTGTCACTCGTTGAAAACTATGTTCGTCTTCCATTAGCGATGTATGTAGGTGGTATTGTAGGAGCGTTCGCGATTAGCTTCTTTGATGGATTGCACAATGCGAATCTTCAAATTGCGGCATTAGCACCTATTTTAGATAAGATTCCATTATATAGTGTAGGGATTGGTTGGTTAGTTCCAGGTATGATCGGTATAGGAATTGGCTATATAGTTTCTAAGTTTCAAAAGCAGGAAATTGCAGTAGAAAAATAGAGAAAAGAGGCTTTCTATAATAGAAAGTCTCTTTTTTGTGGAAAAAGTCTTACATAGAGAAATTTAGATATTAAAAAAATTATACGTAATATAGTTGACAAAAAAATTATGAGTAGGCTAAGATTGACTTAGTTGTGGAAATATTGGAAGGGAAGTGACGGGAGCAAGGGAAGAGGTTTTCTATGACTATATCATTTTTGGAAGAAGAGGTGATAGAACAATAGAATAGGTAGTTTATTTTTTTTGCGGTCTGTTGAGAATGATAATCAGTGAATGGATTAAATTATTTTAGAGTGCTTTTTATAGGGAAGAGTGAGGGATATTATATTTTTTGACCTCTAGTGAGAATGATAATCAACAATGCTTATATTACATAAAGTAATGACAATTAAATAAAGGTAGAAGAGATTATTTTTTTCTTATAAATTGAGAATAATTATCATTTTCAAAATATAAAACGAAGGATAAACAAGGAGGAAGTAAGCGAAATGAGAAAGTTTTCAGTATTACCCGCATTTATTATAACGTTAGTATGTATGCTAGCTTTTCTCGTAATGCCATCTGGACAAGCTTCAGCAAAATTAGCTGACGGTACTTACGATATTAACTACGTTATCAAAAAGGCGGAAGATGATTCGGCTTCAATGGCAAATGATTATTTTGAAAAACCAGCGAAGTTAATTGTAAAAAATGGTGAGATGAGAGTGCAAGTTCCAATGAATCATAGTGCTTGGATTACAGAATTTAAAGCACCAGAGAATGGCAATTTCGTTGATTCAAAAGTAATTAGCAAGGACGAAGCAGCAGATAAAAGAACAGTTGAATTTAAAGTTGATGATCTATCTAAACCGTTAGGAGTAAAAATTCATGTTGTTGTACCAAGTGCAAACTACGACCATCATTACACAATTCGTTTTGCATTTGATGCAAACGTAAAAGCTGTAGGTGGCGATAACAATGCAGCTGGTGTAACAAAAACTGATGATCAAACTAAAAAAGATGGACAGGTAAAAGAAGAGCAAAAGAAAGAAGAGAGTAAAGAAACAAACAAAGATGTAAATAAAGGAACAAATGAGAGTAGCAAGGCCGAAAAAACAGATAACCCAAAAACAGGTGATGATGCACGCATTGGATTATTTGCAGCGTTAGTTCTTATCTCAGGTGTTTTCTTAGTTCGTAAAGTGAAGTTAAGTAAATAAAATTTAAAAAAGGAGAGTCATTCTATTGAACAGGTATTTGAAAATTGTTGTTGCAATGTTTCTAACGATATTCACATTCGTATCAACGCTACAACCACTTGCAGTTCAAGCAGCTACCCAATTAGCTGACGGTGAATATTCAATCGGTTTCAAAGTTTTGAAAGATACATCAGATGAAGAATCAATGATGAATCAATATTCTGTAAGCCCGGGGACTTTGAAAGTGAAGGATGGGAAAAAGAAAGTATCCTTTACGTTAACACATAGTTCATGGATTACGAAGTTTGAAACAGAAAAAGGTAGCCAATTCGTTGATGTAAATGTAGTGAGTGAAGATAAAGAAAACGATACAAGAGTAGTAGAATTTGATGTAGAAGATTTAGAAAAAATATTAAATGCAAAAGTAAAAGTTGATATTGATGCTTTTAATTATCATCATTACTATGATATTCGTATTTCATTCGATCAAAATAGCATTACACCAATTCATGTAGAAAAACCAGATGAAAAAGAGGACCCAGCTAATAAGCCAGATCCAAATGAAAATCCGGATCCAAGTCAGAAGCCCGACCAAAAGCCTGACTCAGATCAACAACCAAATTCTAACACAATTAAAGATGGTGCGTACAGCATTCCATTTAAAGTGTTAAAAGATAAAACAGATGAAGAATCTAAAATGAATACTTACATGGAAAATCCAGGGGTATTGAAAGTAGAAAATGGTAAGAAAAAAGCGATTGTAACGCTAAAAAGTAGCTCATTAATTAAAAATTTCCAAACGGAAAAAGATGGTGCATTTGTTGATGCAAAAGTAGTGAGTGAAGATAAAGAAAAAGATACAAGAGTAGTAGAGTTTGAAGTAGCTGATTTATCAAAAAAACTAAATACAAAAGTATTTATTGAGATGGCATCAAGAAATTACAAGCAAACTCATGACGTACAACTTGTATTTGATCAAGATAAACTTGAACCAATTAAAAGTGAAGACAAACAACCAGACGGAGACAAACAACCAGACGGAGACAAACAACCAGACGGAGACAAACAACCAGATGGAGACAAGCAACCGGATGCTGAAACAATTAAAGATGGTGAATACAGCATCAATTTTAAAACATTAAAAGATCAAACAGACGAAATTTCAATGATGAACACATATACAAAAAATCCAGGTGTATTAAAAGTAAAAGATGGTAAGAAGTATGTATCATTTACGTTAACGAATAGTGCTTGGATTACAAAGTTTGAATTTGAGAAAAATGGTTCATTTGTTGATGCGAATGTATTAAGTGAAGATAAAAAAGCTGATACACGCGTAGTGGAGGTAGAAGTACCGGATTTATCGAAAAAGTTAAATGCAAAAGTAAAAGTAGATATCGATTCAATGAATTATCACCATTTTTACGATATTCAATTTGCATTTGATAAAGATAGCATTAAGCCGTTAGATAACCAAGGCGGAAATGACAACCAGGGCGGAAATAACAACCAAGGCGGAAACAATAACCAAGGTGGAAACGACAACCAAGGCGGAAACAACAACCAAGGCGGAAACAACAACCAAGACAATAACACAACAATTGATCCAAATGCTCTTAAAGACGGTGAATACAGCATCGGTTTTAAAGTGTTAAAAGATCAAACAGACGAAATTTCAATGATGAACACATATACGAAGAGTCCGGGCGTATTAAAAGTGAAAGATGGTAAGAAGTATGTATCCTTCACATTAACGAATAGCTCATGGATTACAAAGTTTGAGTTTGAAAAGAATGGCGCGTTCGTCGATGCAAAGGTATTAGGTACAAGTAAAGAGCAAGATACAAGAGTAGTAGAAGTGGAAGTAGATGATTTATCGAAAAAGCTAAATGCAAAAGTGAAAGTAGATATCGATGCAATGAACTATCATCATGTCTACGATATTCAATTTGCATTTGATAAAGGTAGTATTAAAGCTTTAGGTAATCAAGATGGAAACAATAATCAAGGCGGAAACGATAACCAAGATGGAAACAATAATCAAGGCGGAAACAATAACCAAGATGGAACGAATAATCTAAATGAAAACCCAACAGTTGATCCGAAAAATTTAAAAGACGGTCAGTACGATATTGCTTTTAAAGTGTTAAAAGATCAAACTGATGAGATTTCAATGATGAATCAATATGTTCTAAATCCAGCGAGATTAACAGTGAAAGATGGCAAAAAATATGTTGCGGTGACACTGAAAGATAGTGCATGGATTACGAAGTTCCAAACAGAAAACGCTGGTGCATTTGTTGATGCAAAAGTAGTAAGTGAAGATAAGGCTGCCAATACAAGGGTAGTAGAGTTTGAAGTAGCTGATTTATTTGCAAAATTAAATGCAAAAGTAAAAGTAGATATCGATTCAATGAACTACCATCACTTCTATGACGTACAAATTCAATTTGATACGACGAAGATCGGTGCTATAGGAACGGTAAAAGAAGAGCCAAAGAATGAACCGAAAACCCCAGTGACTACACCGAAAGTAGATAATGTAAAAACAGTAAGTACTCCTGATTTCAACCGAAATGCGGATGATAAGAAGAAAAAAGAAGATCAAAAAAATGATTCGAAAAAAGAGAAAAACTCAAAAACTGCAGATACAGCACAACTTGGTTTATACATGGTGCTACTGCTAGGGTCACTTGCTTTATTAGTTCGTAAATATAGAGTTGGTAGATTGTAATTTTTGGAGTCTTGATGCGTGTTCGCGTGCATCAAGACTTGTTTCATATTGTATTGAAAGGAGTGGTGATTGAGAGTGAAGAAAATCGCAAGTGTACTAATGGCTATCATTCTGTTAATGAGTATAGCTGGGTGCTCATCACCAAAAAAAGAAACAGCGAAGCAGGTAAAGAGTGATAGTAAAGAGCGAATTGTTGCAACGACAGTTGCTGTTACTGAAATTATGGATGCGTTAGAAGTAGAGTTAGTTGGTGTCCCAACAAGTTCTAAAACTTTACCGAAGCGATATAAAGGTTTACCTGAAGTTGGGAATCCGATGAGTCCTGATATGGAAAAGGTAAAATCATTAAAGCCGTCAGAAGTATTATCTGTGACAACACTTAAATATGAATTAAAGCCAGTTTTTGATGGTGTGGGTATGAAAGCAAACTTTTTAGATTTAACAAGCTTGAAAAATATGCAAAATTCCATTAGCGATTTAGGTAAGAAATATGGACGCGAAAAGCAGGCTGAAGAAGTTGTAACTAAGTTAGATAAAAAGGTTGCTAGCATTCAAAAAGAAGTAAAAGGAAAGAAAGAACCGACAGTGCTTATTTTATTAGGTGTGCCGGGGAGTTATTTAGTAGCAACAGAGCATTCTTATATTGGAGATTTAGTGAAACAACTAGGTGGTAAAAATATTGTGCAAGGTGAACAAGTAGAGTATTTAGCCTCTAATACAGAGTATTTAAAGAAAGCTGATCCAGATATTATTTTACGAGCAGCTCATGGTATGCCTGATGAAGTTGTAAAAATGTTTGATAAAGAATTTAAAACAAATGACATTTGGAAGCACTTCGCTGCAGTTAAAAATAACCGTGTTTACGATTTAGAAGAGCGTTTATTTGGAACGACAGGTAATTTAGCAGCAATTGAAGCGTTAGATGAATTGAAAAAAATGATGTATCCGTGATGCATTTTAATATAAAGGAAGAGTGGAATGAATAAAAAAACTTGGAGTTTCCTCATTGTTACTGCATTGCTTATTGTTATGACATCATTGTCAGCGATGAAAGGGAGTTTAGAAGTAGGTATTGTTGAGCTTGTACAAGGGATATTTACAGGGGGAAATGAAGATGTTGAAGTGATTAAAGATTTACGTTTCCCACGTATTGTTATTGCACTATTTACTGGAGCAGCTCTGGCTGTTTCAGGTGTGCTTTTTCAAGCTGTTATGAAAAATCCACTTGCTGATGCTGGGGTAATCGGTATATCTTCTGGAGCAAGTTTTATGACACTCGTTATTATTACGTTGTTCCCGCAATTCTTTTTCTGGACACCAGTATTCGCCTTTTTAGGTGGTGCGTTTGCATGTTATCTCGTTTATGCATTTTCATGGAAGTCAGGATTAAGTCCACTACGCATTATTTTAATTGGTATTGCTATTAATGCGATGTTTACTGGATTAAATGAATCATTCGTTACGATTTGTGGATATTTTATTAAGAGTATTAAGCAAACGACGACTTCTAACATAACGATGAAGACGTGGGGCGATGTAGAAATAATGGTTACATATGGGACAATTGGCCTTATTCTCGCTCTGTTTGTAGGAGCATGGTGTAACTTATTATCACTACAAGATAAGACTGCGAAAAACTTAGGCTTGCACGTGACGAGAGTTCGTCTTATTATTTCTGCCATTGCAGTACTTTTAGCGGCAGTATCAACTGCGATTGCGGGCGTTATCGCTTTCGTTGGATTACTTATCCCGCATATTTCAAGGCAATTGGTTGGATCAGATCATAAAGTACTTATTCCGTTTTCAGCCCTTGCAGGTGCGTTATTAATTTTAACGGCAGACACAATCGGGAGGTTAATTGTGCCGCCTAATGAAATTCCAGCAGCAACAATTATGGCGGTTATTGGTGGTCCATTCTTAATATTCTTGCTTAGAAAGAGTGATAAAGTTCATGGAAATTAAAAATGTAACCTTTTCGTATGACAATGTAACAGATCGTTTAAAGTCTGTTAGTAGTGAGATAGAGGTTGGAAAAATTACAACAATTATTGGCCCAAATGGTTGTGGGAAATCAACGTTACTAGGTGTTATGTCGCGAAATCATAATCCCCGTAGCGGGGAAGTAATGCTAGATGGGAAAGCCATTAGCCAGTATAAGCCGAAAGAATTTGCTAGAAAGCTAGCGGTCGTTCATCAGCAAAATGAGGCGCCATCAGATATTACAGTTGAGAAATTAACGAGTTTTGGGCGTATGCCATATAAAAATATTTTTTCTACACAAACTGATGAGGATAGCGAAGCGATCGAAAGAGCATTGGCGTGTACGAGATTACAAGATAAGCGTGATAAGCCAATACATGCATTATCTGGTGGAGAAAGGCAACGTGTGTGGATTGCGATGACATTAGCGCAAAATACACCCATGCTGTTCTTAGACGAACCAACGACGTATTTAGATATCTATTATCAACTTGAAATATTAGAGTTAGTGAAAGAGTTAAATGAAGTACATGGTTTAACGATTGTTATGGTATTACATGACATTAATCAAGCAATCCGTTATAGCGATCATATTATCGTTATGAAAGATGGAGAAATTGTGATGAAGGGTAAGCCAGGTGAAGTCGTAACGGAAGGTATGATTAAAACGATATATGGTGTAGACGTTGTTGTAAAGCACGATAAGGATACAGGGTTGTATATGGTACCAATGGGTATTTAAATATATGAACAATCCATTTTGAGGTGATAATTTGAGTAGTAAAAAAGAAAAGAAAAAAAGTTCTTTTTTTCAACGAATACTTACAGTTGTCTTTTTAGGTATCTTTTTCTACTCTATGTATGAATTAGGCGGTATTTTTATGGACTACTATGAAAATCGTAAAGTACTGGCTGAAGCGCAAGAAATTTATGAGCGGAGTCCGATAGAGGAAAAGGCAAAAGACGGAGAAATACGAACACAGTTTCAAGCTTTACAAAAAATTAATCCAGAAATAGTTGGTTGGATTACGATGGATGATACGCAAATTAATTATCCGATTGTTCAAGCGAAAGATAATGATTACTATTTATACCGTAATTATAAAGGTGAAGATATGAGGGCAGGCAGTATTTTTATGGATCATCGTAACGATGTGAAATCTCAAAATCGAAATACAATTTTATACGGACATCGTATGAAAGACGGTTCTATGTTTGGGAGTCTTAAAAAAATGTTAGAAGAAGATTTCTTTATGTCTCATCGCAAATTGTATTACGATACTTTGTTTGAAGGATATGATGTAGAAGTATTTTCAGTATATACAACGACAACTGATTTCTATTATATTGAAACGGATTTTGGAAGCGATGAGGACTATGGATCTTTTCTAGAAAAAATTAAGGAAAGGTCACTCTATAAAACAGATACAAAAGTGACAGCGGATGATCAAATTTTAACACTTTCTACGTGTGATTATGCACTGGATCCAGAGGCTGGCAGACTAGTCGTTCATGCGAAGTTGGTGAAAAGAAGTTGAAAAAAAGAAAAGGTATAGAAGTTGAGAAGATATATTACTTCTCATACTTCTATACCAATTATTAAACCAAAAGTTATTGTGCTGCAGCCATTGGCATGCGTACAACTTCAACATTGTAGTAAGTGATTTTATTATCAAGAATATATTCTGGCATCCCGCCTTGATGTGAGTGAGCATCTTTAAATGCTGGGCTCTTCGTCCAACCTTGGAAATCTTCTTTTGCATTCCAGCGTGTGCTAATTGTTACTTCATCATAATCAACTGTATTTTGCGTTAAAAGAACTTCTAACCCTAAAAAGCCTGGCATCGTTTCGACTTGACCTACTTTATTAAAGCGCTCAATTAATTTATGTCCATTTCCCTTTGTAATTTTAGCTGTATTTGTAACAATAATCATGTTTTATTCCTCCTATAAATGTAGCCTTTATTTTCGAGAACTCATATACATTAAATGATAATGAAAATCATTATCAATGTCAATGGTAATTTTAAATTATGATAATATTTTTTATGTAAGTACGGTTTCCTCCTGTTGAATGTGTTGACTATGTATTTAACTTGGTTATATATTATGTAAATAGAATTAATTGAAAATATGTAGAAGTAAAGAATGTTTATACTTTGCTGTCGCAATACTATGAACAAGGAGGATATTATGGTCGAATCACTTTTACTTAGTATCGTTATTATTATTACACTGGGCATCGCCTCACAATGGACTGCATGGCGCTTCCAGCTTCCAGCTATAGTTGTTATGGCCGTCGCTGGGTTATTGATTGGTCCCATTTTCGGTATTATTAATCCAAAAGAGGTACTCGGAGATATTTTTAGTCCGCTCGTATCACTTTCTGTTGCCATTATATTATTTGAAGGTAGTTTAAGTTTAGATATACGTGAACTGAGAGGATTGTCAAAACCTGTATTTCGTATTGTTACGGTTGGTGCGTTTATTGCTTGGATTGCTGGATCACTTGCAGCTCATTTCGTCGCTGGATTGGATTGGGCGGTTGCATTTATTATTGGAGGACTTTTCATTGTGACGGGTCCAACGGTAATTATTCCGTTATTACGTCAAGCGCGATTAAAACCAAGAACAGCTGCCATTTTAAAGTGGGAAGGGATTATCGTTGATCCATTTGGAGCTTTACTTGCTGTATTTGCTTTTCAAATTGTAAATTTCTTAACGAAAGAAACTGTACAACTGCATACGTTACTATATTTCTTTGCTGGTTCATTATTCGCAATGGTGCTCGGATATGCATGTAGTATTTTTATGAGCTATATGATTTTAAAAGGAAAAGTACCAGAGTATTTAAAGGCGCCGCTTTTGCTCGTTACGGTATTATTATGTTTCGGTATTGCAGATGAAGTGATGCATGAAACAGGTATGTTAGCCGTAACGGTAATGGGGATTACGCTTGCTCGGATGAAGAAATATATTTCATCCATCGGTGATATTCGACATTTCAACGAAAATATTTCAGTACTATTAACATCGACTGTTTTTATCATATTAACAGCTTCGCTTCCAAGGACGACTATTATGGAGATTTTTAGCTGGCCTATTATAAGTTTTGTACTTATGATGCTATTTGTTGTTCGTCCTTTATCGATTTGGGTATCGACAATTGGAACAGAGTTAACAAAATCAGAACGGGCTTTAGTTGGTTGGATTGCGCCGCGAGGTATTGTTGCATTAACTGTTTCTAGTTATTTTGCGACTGAGTTATTACAAGAAGGTTATAAAGATGCTTCAATATTAACGGCACTTACATTTGCGCTCGTTATTACGACAGTTTGCGCTCACGGATTCTCGATTAGGTTTTTAGCTAAGAAATTAGGATTGGCGAATACTGAGCCACCAGGTATTTTAATTTCAGGCGCGAGTACATTCTCAGCTGCTTTTGCGTTGCATTGTAAAGAGATGAGTATTCCGAGTTTAATTGTAGATGTATCAGAAGAACATTTGCAATGTGCGAAAGTAAAAGAGCTTAATACTTATAATGGCCAAATACTCTCAGAACAGTTGCAATTTGAAGTTGATATGAATCAATATGAATACTTAATTGCAGTTACAGATACGGATTCATATAACGTATTGGTTGCCAATACGTATGTTCCGCAGTTTGGACATCATAATACATTTTTACTCCCAATTCATGATGTGGAAAAAATTGAACAAGAGCGCATTTCTCTTTCGAAAAAAGCGCATTTACTGTTTGGGAAAAATGAAATTTATGAAGAGTTAAATAGAAAGATTGAAGATGGTTATACATTTAAAACGATACAAGTTGAAAAAGAACAAAAAATTAATAAAGAAGAGATCTATTCAGAGGATGTACTATTATTGATTCGTCACAATGACGGTAGTCTTACGTTTTCGACATTGTATAAATATATAACAGTTATGCCAGGAGATGAGCTAGTTGTACTAGCAAAGCAATAATATGGTATAGTGAAACGAGGCTGTTTTTTAGCCTCTTTTTTATATGCTTCCTACTAATAGAAAGCATTCAAATGGAAAGGAAGACATTACATGCGATCTGAAGTAACTATAAAAATAAAACCGAAATTTATAAAAGAAATTAAAAGTGGATATCCGCTTATTTTAAAAGATGCAATTCAAAACTTAAATGATGTTCGTGAAGAAGGAACAATCATCAAAGTAGTAGATGAAAAGAACCAATTTATCGGAAAAGGCTATTATGGAAAACAAAATAAAGGGTATGGCTGGATTTTAACGAGAAAAGAAAAAGAGCAAATTAATCAGGATTTCTTTGAAAGTAAAATCAAATCCGCGTTACATAAACGAAAGCAGTTCTATAAATCAAAGGATACAACGGCATTCCGTGCCCTAAATGGTGAGGGAGACGGTCTTGGCGGTTTAATCATCGATTATTATGACGGTTTTTACGTGGTGAGCTGGTATAGTGAGGGGATTTATACTTTCAGAGATGAAATTGTAGCAGCTCTTCAAAAAGTAGCGAACTTTAAAGGTATCTATGAGAAAAAGCGTTTTGATACGAAAGGGAAATACATTGAGGATGATGATTTCGTAGCAGGAGAGCGCGGTGAGTTCCCACTTATCGTAAAAGAAAACGGTGTAAACTTTGCTGTATATTTAAATGACGGGGCGATGGTTGGTGTATTTTTAGATCAACGTAACGTTCGAAAACAAATTCGTGATAAATATGCACAAGGAAGAACTGTTTTAAATATGTTCTCTTATACAGGAGCGTTCTCTGTATTTGCAGCGCTTGGCGGCGCAAGTAAAACAACAAGTGTTGACCTTGCCAATCGTAGTTTAAGTAAAACGATTGAGCAGTTCAGTGTAAATGAAATTGATTACGAAGCACAAGACATTATTGTAGAAGATGTATTTTTATATTTCAAATATGCAGCTAAGAAAAAGATGAAATTTGATATGGTGGTACTTGATCCTCCAAGTTTTGCACGCTCTAAAAAATATACATTTAGCGCAGCGAAAGACTATAAAAACTTATTAAAAGAAACAATCGCGATTACAGAAAATAACGGTATTATCGTTGCTTCTACAAATTGTAGCGCGTTCGATATGAAAAAGTTTAAAGGTTTTATCGATACAGCATTTAAAGAAATGAATGGAAAATATAAAATATTAGAAGAACATTCTTTACCAGAAGATTTCCGTACAATTGATCAGTTTAAAGAGGGAGACTATTTAAAAGTAGTTTTCATCGAGAAAATTAAAGGTTAATACAGAAAAAGGAGCTCAAGTTTAAATGAGCTCCTTTTCTTATTGAACGATATTTTGTACTCTGCCAACTTGCCCATCCTGCAATCGTACTTTAATACCGTGCGGATGAGAGGGGGAGTTAGTTAGAATATCTTTTACAATTCCTCTTGTTAGCTTGCCTGTACGTTGATCTTGTTTTAATACAATATCAACTTCAAGACCTGATGAAATGTTAGATCGTTTTTGTCCGTTCATTTACACACCTGTACGTCTACGTTGGTTGTTTGTTTTCTTCGTTTGTTGGTTTTGTAATTTTTTCGTTGCTTGGCTTTGATTCGTATTGTTTGCAGCATTTCCATTTCCTTGCTTTTTCTTTGCAAGTTGTTCGCGCATTAAATCAGCTAAGCTTACTTTTTTGTTTTCTGACATGATAAGTCTCCTTTATATAAAGTTAATTATGAACAATAGTAGTGAATTTTATCATATCATTGTTAAGGAAGGAAGGGAAGTTGGTTTGAAAATTCATATAATTCTTTCCAGCATTCCTTCGTTACGATACAATTAAAATGTTAATGTTTGTAAAAAAAGGGGATAGAAATATGTCACATCATATTTTATTAGTTGAAGATGACATCTCAATTCAAGAGATGGTTGAAACATATTTAGTAAAAGAAGGTTTTCACGTTACAATCGCATCTGATGGAGAAGAAGGGGTTAACGCATTTTTAAAAGGTTCATTTGATTTGATTATCCTCGATATTATGATGCCAAAGTTAGATGGCTTAGAGGTTGTTCGAATCATTCGAGAAAAAAGTGCGGTGCCGATTTTAATGATGTCGGCAAAAGATACAGATGTTGATAAAGCTGTTGGGTTAGGACTTGGAGCAGATGATTACATTTGTAAGCCGTTTTCTATGATTGAATTGGTAGCACGTGTAAAAGCCGCTATTCGAAGGTCTACAAAGTATTCAGCTGTGGAATCGAAAGATGAGGCCATTCAGATTGGTGATTTAATAATTGACCCAATTAATTTTACTGTGGAGAAAAAGGGAAGACAGCTTAAACTTACTTTAAAAGAATTTGAGATTTTAAAGCTATTCGTGAAGAATCAAAATCGTGTTTTTACGAAAGCGCAAATATATACGCTTGTTTGGAATGAAGAATATTATGGTGATGATAATGTTATTAATGTTCATATGAGAAGATTACGTGAGAAAATTGAAAGTGATCCATCTAATCCGGAATATATTAAAACACTATGGGGCATCGGTTATAAGTTGGAAGTGATGTAATATGGTCAATCTGTTAATAGGCATTATTTTTATATTGTTATGTGTCATTTACATACAATATAAAATGAGAAAAAACAGTAGCGGGAATTTACGGTACACATATGAAAAGCTAGAAAGTATTGTAAATGAAAAAACAGGTGAGAAGTTACTCGTTATGACAGATGATCCAGAATTGCAAAGGTTATTAGTAGCAATTAATCAATTATTAGATGCAAAACAAAAAATGAATGCCGATCATGCGAAAGTAGAAATTTCGATGAGAAAAATGCTTTCAAATATTTCACATGATTTAAAGACGCCATTAACCGTTATTCTTGGATATACAGAAATGTTAAATGCGGATAAAACGATAAATGAAGAAGAACGGCGAATATTACTTGAAAAGGTGCATATGAAAACGCTGGAAGTGATGGAACTGATTCATAAGTTTTTTGATTTGGCAAAATTAGAATCTGGTGACAAGGCAATCGAGATGACAAAAGTAAATATGAATGAAGTTTGCCGCGAGAAGATTTTATCTTTTTATGATTTAGTGACGACGAAAGGTTTTCATGTTCATATTGATATACCAGAAAGAAATATATATGCACTTGGAAATGTAGAAGTATTAGGTAGAGTATTGAATAATTTAATATCAAATGCGATTACATATGGAGACGATGGAAAGATACTCGGTATGACGTTAAGAGATGATGAAACGAGTGTGTATATAGATGTATGGGATACAGGAAAAGGAATTGATGAATCTCATATTGATAAAGTGTTTGAGCGTATGTACACACTTGAAGATTCCAGAAATAGATTGTACCAAGGAAGCGGTTTAGGGTTAACGATTACGAAAAGGCTTGTGGAAGCGATGGATGGAAAAATACATCTTTCTAGTAAGCCGTATGAAAAAACGATTTTTACAGTTGTATTAAAAAAAATGCTGTTTTAGCTTGTAGAGAAGTAAATTCTACAAGCTTTTTTTCAGCGTAAGGAATTTGTAAGGAACGGGTAAGAAAAAAGAGATTTCCGTTGTCTATTATAGAAGTATAAGGTAGTGCGAAAGGAGACAGTGACATGACATATATATTAAAAACGAATCAGTTAACGAAAGTGTTTAAAGGGAAAGAAGTTATTTCTAGCGTTAACATGCATGTGAAAAAAGGAGAGATATACGGTTTCTTAGGACCGAATGGTGCAGGTAAAACAACGATTATGAAAATGATCACAAATTTAATAAAACCGACGAGCGGTGATATTGAAATTTTCGGTGAGAAGTTAACGGATACATCTTATGAATTGTTAAAGCGCATGGGTACAATTATCGAATATCCAATCTTTTATGATAAATTAACGGCGAAGGAAAACTTAGAATTACATTGTGAATATATGGGGTATTACGACAAGAACGCAATTGATCATGCTTTACATTTAGTAAAACTGCACGGTATAGATGATAAAAAAGTAAAAGATTTTTCATTAGGGATGAAGCAACGACTTGGTATTGCAAGGGCGATCATGACAAAGCCAGAATTACTCATTTTAGATGAGCCAATTAACGGTTTAGATCCAATTGGTATTAAAGAATTACGAGACTTATTTAAAATGCTTTGCAAAGAATATGGCATTACATTATTAGTTTCTAGTCATATTTTAGGTGAGATGGAACTAATGGCGGATACAATTGGTGTGATTCAAAATGGAAAACTAATAAAAGAAGTTTCAATGAAGAGCATTAACGGAAAACAAACAGAGTACATTGAAATCACTGTTCCTGATGTGAAACGTGCAGCTTATATTTTAGAAGATAAACTCGGTATAAAAAATTACAAAATAATGAGTGGAAATATGATTCGTGTGTATGAATTGAAGGCGACGCAGCAAGCCATTTCAAAAGCACTTATTATGAACGATGTAGAAATTGAAAGTATTAATAAGAAACATAGTTCCTTAGAAGAATATTTCTTAAATGTAATGGATGGGGAAGGTATTCATGCTTAGTGGAGGTGACTTATATGTTTAAACTAATGAAGCTCGAATGGAAGAAGCATCAACTATCTAGTTACTTTAAAGGTGTAGCAATTTGTATTATAGCAATTTTCGTTGTAGTAAACCTTATGGCGTTGGGAGTGAAAGACGAGGTAGATGGGCTATTCTCTGACTTCACGCAACAAATGGTTTTAATAAACACTTTTATTAGGATAACATTTATTATTTTTAGTTCGGTCATTTTATCACGTTTAGTAATTGATGAGTATAAGAACAAAACGATGCAACTATTGTTTATGTACCCACTGCAAAGGAAAATGTTAATGAGGGCGAAATTAACAATTGTTTTTTGTTTTTGTTTTGTGAGCACGATTATTGCTACTTTCATTATTAGTTTGCTCGTATATTTTGTGAGTCCAATGATGGGACTGATTGAAACACCAGTTACGATAGGTGAAATAATAGCTATTGTTCCAGCTACCTTTATAAGTGCATTTATGATATCTGGTATAAGTTTAATTCCTTTATTTTTTGGGATGAGAAAGAAATCGACACCGACAACGATTACTTCTGCAGTAATAATTGGGATGTTAATTAGTAGTAACTTTGGTTCTGGAAACGGTCAAGTAAGTATGTTTAATTTTATAGCTATCCCAATAGTGCTCTGTTTATTAGGGATTTTCATTAGTTATCTATCGTATCGTAAAATCGACAAGGTTGATGTGGCGTAAAAGAAGCTTAAAACAACAACGAACTGGGGTATGAATGTTGAAAAAAATAATAGTAATTGCAATTTTATTTCTGACAATTGCTAGTGCGGTTTTTGGTTTTAAGGTATTTCAGGGGAAAGATTTTAAGAAAGAAAAGTCTTTTGAGATAAATCATATAAAAGAAATAGAAGTAGACAATGAAAACTGGGATATTGAGTTGAAAAGTACAGACGCTAACAAAATAGTAATTTCTGCTCAAGGGAAACGAGTAGATAAAGAGATAGATCCCGTCGAAATAGAACATGAAGGGAATAAAGTTATAGTTAAGCAAAAACAAAAGGCGACCAGATTCGTTAATGGTTTTACGTTTAGGAAGAAAAATAGTATATCTATAGCTATCCCGAAGAAAGAAATAGATGAAATTGTATTAAATAATAAATCGGGTGATGTAAAAATAAGCGATATAGTAGTAAAAAGTATCGTGACAAAAAGTGAGTCTGGAGATGAAATGATTACAGGACTATCGGCAGAGAAGGGTGAGTTTACATCCGAAAGTGGAGATTTAATGTTAAAAGATAGTTCATTACAAGAAGTAAATATAACTTCTACTACTGGCGATAATTATGTGAAAAACATAAAAAATAAAAATATGAACATCACTTCAACATCCGGTGAAGTATTACTGAAAGATATGAAAGAAGGAAAATCATTATTTGTAGAAACAAAATCAGGCGATATTGGCGTACGGTATAAAGGTGTTCCGACTTCTTTAAAATTTACGGCTAAAAGTAATTCGTCTGACGTAATGGTGAATGTAAATGGACTGAAGAAAGATAAAAATACAGAAAAGGTAAAAGCAGGAACCATCGGTGATGCAAAAAACGAAGTGAAGATTTTAAGTGAAACAGGAGCGATTTATATCGATTAAATTTTAAATGAAGGGAGGACTATTATGCTACGTCTTATGAAGCTAGAATTGAAAAAGTTTAAGCTTGGCTGGTATGTGAGGGGAGCGATTATTGCAAATATCGCTATACTGGCATTAATGATCTTTACGAGCATCGTTGCTCAAGTAGAAGGTGATCCGGAAGTAAGGGATCCGCAGATGATGTTGTTAACGGCTAGTACATTAGTAAGAGCAACATTTATTATTTTTGGTAGTGTGTTAATCGCAAGGTTAATAATTAGTGAATATAAAAACAAAACAATCCTACTTATGTTTTCTTATCCTATTAATCGGAGGAAAATGATGAGTAGTAAGTTAGCCATTACAGCGATAGTAACATTTATAACAGTCATTTTATCTAACATTTTAGTAGTGGGGATTTTCTTTGGGATAGATAGCTATTTTTCGATTCTTCCTAATCCATTTACAGTAGAGCAATTGACGCAAGAAGGAATAAAACTGGTTCCTTTAGCTATTGCAACTGCGGGAATAAGTTTAATCCCATTATATTTCGGAATGCGTAAACGTTCAGTGCCAGCTACAATTGTTCCATCTCTTATCGTTGTATCAATTGCAATGAATACCAACCCAGCGTTTTCTACAGCAACTTTTCTTCCCCTTCAACTAGCATTGGCAGCAATTGGAGTTGTGATTGCATATTACGGAATTAAAAATATAGAGAAGGAAGATGTAACTATATGACAAGAATAAGAAAAAAGAGTTGGCGTTACACCAACTCTTTTTTTGTATATGTATGCTTCGTTACTACTCTGTAAATTTGGAGTGTTTGCTTAAATACGCTTGTACTCCTGGAGAAATATTAAAGTTATTAGGGCTTTTATATTCGATAGTAAACTCTCCGTCTCTACTTGTCTCAAAGGAGATGGCATAGCTATTCATTTTAGCATCGTAAGAAGTATTTTTGACTTCCGCATCTAGATTAAAGTATTTTGTAATATATTCTTTTGATTCCGTAATTGCTGTTTGTTTTTCCCAAGGGGTACCATAATATGTGAAATAAAGAGATACACTAATAACTCCAATAATAGAAGTTAGTAAAATAGTTCCCATAACTATTTTTTTATTTTTTGTATTCAATTTGGTTGCGCCTCCTTATAATATGTATTCATTTTAACGTGTTTTTTCCATAAAACAACCATTTAATAGAAAATAGTTTCACATGAAACAAGTTACAGAAAAAGACAAGGTTTGTAAACACCTTGTCTTTTTCTGTAGTTACATTTTAGGAGCTTCCATTCCAGCCGCAGCCCATTCTTCTTTTGCAGGACCATATACGCCAGGAACTGTTAAGCCAGCTTGGCGCATTAAAACTGTCATTTGTCCGCGGTGGTGATTTTGATGATTAATGAGCGTCATTAAAAATATAGAATTCGGCATAGGGCGACCAAAGAAATCATTAATAGTAGTTAAGTCTTTATCAGTCCATTCGCTTTGAAGTGCTTCAACAAAAGCCGCATTTACTTTACGATACCCATCTGCAATTGTTTTTGCTGAAGTTGGAACAGGATAATCTTTCGTTTCCCCTTCAAACTTAAGCCCTGTTCCAGATAACATAACAGGAAGTGCTGTAACGATATGCCAAGCGACTCTCCCTAACGTCCAGTGCCCAGGTGCAATTTCTTGTGATAAAGATTCATCTGTTAATGTATCGAGCATCTTTTGAGTAGACTCAGCCTCGTATGTCCATGATTGTAAGAAACCTTCAATTGTTTGGTACATTGTTATCCCTCCTATTTTTGTTCATAGATTAAATTCGTGAGAGATAATATAATCCCTGTTCCACAAGAAATAATTAATTAAGCATTGCTACAATATGAAAACAATTAGAAAATATTTGTAAAAGTGTCAGAAAACGAATGTATTCATTCGTATATATAATGAATAAAGAATGGGATAAAGAGTGGTGATAAGGGTGAAGGATATAGAAATAGTAGAAGGTCTTCGAAAGCAAGATATGTTAGCATTACATACAGCAATTGATCGATATGGGGATTTAATTTATAAGGTGGTTCATAGTGTTTTAGATACGGCACAGAGTAAGGTGTTAGTGGACGAATGTGTTGACGATATTTTATTAATCGTTTGGTACAACATTAGTAGTTATGATGAAAATCGTGGAAAATTTAGAAACTGGCTTATATCTGTCGCTAAATTTAAAGCCATTGATTATAAACGAAAAAGTAATAAGGCTTATCAATTACAAGAGTTTCAGCAAGAAATATATGAAGATAGAAAAAATGTCAATTTAACAAAAGAAGAGCGAGATTATAATTTTTACGTTTTAATTAAAGAATTGAATGAAGAAGATAAGAAAATTTTTATAAAAAGGTATTTAGATGAATATAGCGTACAAGAAATAGCGCTTGAATTCGGTATGACACGAGATACGGTATATAGCAGGCTTTCAAGAGGGAGAAAAAATTGAAGAAGATGTTGGGGGGAAAAGAAATGAATAAAGAAAAGTTACTTCAGGAATTAAATAACTTGCAGTATAGCGATAATTTTGTAGATGATTATAGAAATGATGAGAAAATAGATAAAAAGAAAATAGATCGTACAAAAGAAGTTGTAACAAAAACAATTTTAATGAAACGTTGTTATGAGGTTGTACAAGAAGAGTTACAGGGAAGCGAAGAGATTTTATATAGTATGTTTGCTGAAAATCCTCGCGTGAAAAATTGGCAGACAGGAACAGCGATGAGCTTAGGGGTAGGCGTTCTTGCAATGAACTTCGTTATTAATAATGTGTTAATCGTTACAAATAAACGGTTGTATGTGTTTTTTATGGATCGTTATTATAATGAAGTTGATTTAAAAGTATGTGTATTGAATGAAGTAGCTTATATGAAAACAATATTAGACCGTAAAGGTGGAAGTGAGTTTCTGCATATAAAGTATAAAAATGATAAGGAATACGTATTATTGGGAAATGCTGATGATTACAGAGAGTTATTTCAAATAGTAGGTAGATTGAAAATAGCAAACGGAATAGAACTAAGGTTACAGGATAAGAAATTAAAGAGACGGTTAACTTTAAAACGAAGTGTGTTTAATATAATCATGTATTCACTTGTTATATATTTTATGTATAAAGCTTATATTAATTTTATGCCATAATAAAAAAGACGGCTTCACATATATGAAGCCGTCTTTTAACTAACCTTCTTCCCACTCTTCCTCATCAACCACAAGAAATACGGTGCTCCAAGTACAGCAACAACAAGCCCAGAAGGAATTTCCTTCGGATATGTAATCGTTCGTCCGAGTAAGTCAGTAATGGAAAGAAGGATTGCTCCAAACAGTGCTGAACAAACGAATAGTCTTTGATGATTCATGCCAACAACGATTCGCGCTAAGTGCGGTGCAACAAGGCCTAAAAAGGCGATAGTACCGACAGCAGCAATATTAATTGATGCAAGTAGTGTCGCTAACACAATTAGAGCAAGATGCGTTTTATTTACAGGCTGCCCGAGTCCGGTTGCTAAATCATCGCCAAGCACAAGAACGTCGAGTTATTTCATTTTATTATAATTCTTAATGTCTGCCATCCCTACTGGCTGAACACCAAGTGCTAATAAGTCTTCTGAATATACCCACTCAAGTACAACAACTTTTTTCGCTGGTTTATCTAACTTCGTTTCCCCTTCAGCGTGTTTAATGGCTATAGCTTGATTTTTATTGTCCGCTTTTGTTTCTTTTTTCTCCCCTTTTTGCTGACCACATCCAACATCGAATAGAAGAACTGCTATGAAAATACCGATAATTTTCTTCATCTTCTGCCCAAAAATAAAATGTTTTATTTGCAATATGTACGATGGTGAAAATCATTATCAATTAAAATATCCAAATCATACTATGAGGGCATTTTAAGTGTCAATATTTTTTGGGAATTTAGACTAAAAATAACGATTTATACAGATTTTAATATGTCGTATTAAAATGCATACGTGTATCAAAGTTGAAGGAGCTGAAATTCCTTTAATGAGGAAGGCGAAAGTACAAGCGAAAGGAGAGCGTATTGCATGTAATATTTATTAGAATGTAAGGAAAAAAACTTTGTTTATAAAAGGTTTGTTCCAGAGCGGGTAGTTGATAAGGAAAATAAAAACTGATTTATATTAGAAAGATATTTTTAATTAGTGGGCTGTACTTAAACGATTGAACACGAAGGAGGGTCAACATGTCTTTATGGAGTAATAATGCAAATGGATATTGTGGATGTAATAATCAAAATGGTTTACATGTTGATTCGTGCTGTTTTAGTTGCGATGGGACAGTTCCTAAGCTTGGGCCAACAGGTCCAACAGGTCCAACGGGAGCGACGGGAGCGACAGGTTCAACAGGAGCAACGGGAGCAACAGGAGATACAGGTACAACGGGAGCAACGGGAGTAACAGGAGCAACGGGAGCGACAGGTTCAACGGGAGTAACAGGAGCAACGGGAGCAACGGGAGTAACAGGAGCAACAGGAGTACTGTCTCTTATACACATCTCCGAGCCCACGAGAC